>CAINNX010000001.1 GCA_903851305.1 uncultured Hyphomicrobiales bacterium
CGTGTCGCGGTGATCGTGCCCCATGGCGTGCTTTTCCGTGGCGGTGCGGAAGGCACCATCCGCAAGGCACTGATCGAGGAGAACCTGCTGGATGCAGTGGTGGGGCTACCGGCCAACCTGTTCACCACCACTGGCATTCCCGTCGCCATTCTGATCTTCGATCGCTCACGCGAGCAGGGCGGAGCGAACGAGGCGCGGAAGGACGTGCTGTTCGTCGATGCCAGCCGGGACTTCACGCCGGGCAAGACGCAGAATGTGATGGAGGACGCGCACGTGGCGCGGGTGCTGGACACCTACGCGCAGCGGGCCGAGATCACGCGCTACTCGCATCGGGCGGCGATAGCTGAGATCGCTGAGAACGACTTCAACCTGAACATCCCCCGCTACGTCGATACCTTCGAGGCGGAGGAGGAGATCAACGTTGCTGCGCTCCAGCACGACATCGTGCGCATCGAGCAGGAACTGGCCGAGGTTCGGGGAAAGATGGCTGGCTATCTGCGGGAGCTCGGGATCGATGCATGAGAAATGGCAGCGTGAGCCGCTCGGCACATACATCCGCGTTCAAGGTGGATATGCTTTCAATAGCGAAGAATTTGGCGATGAAGGGCTACCGGTAGCGCGTATCTCGAGCATCAGAAATGGTAAAATTGATCTATCTGACGCTCCACGCGTTCCAATTTCGCCAAATTTGTCAAGGTTTTTACTTAATGATGGTGATTTATTAATTGCGATGTCAGGAGCAACTACCGGCAAGACAGGAGTTTTTCGGAAGTCATCCCCGTTTACAGAGGCGTACATAAATCAGCGGGTTGGTCGTGTTCTGATCAAGGATCGGCATAACGCTAATTTAGATTATTTTCGATATATAATCGAGAGTGATGCATTTCAGCGCAGTATAGCGCTCGATGCAATTGGTGGAGCCCAGCCAAATATCAGCGGCCCGGATATCGAGAGCTTCCGATCTCAGATTCCGCCGCTGTCCGCGCAGCGCAAGATCGCCCAAATCCTGCGAACCTGGGACGAGGCCATTGATAAGCTGGAGGCGCTGCGGGCGGCGAAGTCGTCTGCTCTGAAGGCACTCACCCGGCTGATGGTATTCGGCGGCAGCAGGCTCACCGCCCTTGATGCGAAGGCTGCCATGGTGCCGTATCGCTGGTTCACGCTGCCAGCCGATTGGGCGTGTGTGCCAATTGATGGCGTGGCGCGGGAAGTCTCTGAGCGGCATACCAGTGGCGGCGATTACGAGGTCCTATCCTGCTCGAAGCACGATGGCTTTGTCCGGTCCCTGGACTACTTTAAAAAGCAGGTCTTCAGCGCCGATCTCGATGGCTACAAGAAAATCTGGCGAAGTGACTTTGGCTTCCCGAGCAACCACGTGGAGGAAGGCTCCATCGGTCTGCAAAACTTGGTCGAAGTTGGCCTCGTCAGCCCTATCTACACGGTTTTCCGGTTTGAGCCGAACCAAGTGCTGCCGGAATATGCCTTTGCGGTGCTGAAGACGGCTTTGTATCGGCATATCTTCGAGGTGAGCACGAGTGCATCTGTTGACCGTCGCGGCAGCTTGCGGTGGAGCGAGTTCTCGAAAATTCCCTTTCCGCGGCCAAGCCTTGCAGAACAGAAAGCCATCATGGAGGTCCTGCAAACCGGCAAGACCGAGGTCGACATACTCGGCAAAGAAATCGAAGCCATGATCTGTCAGAAGCGCGGCCTGATGCAGAAGCTGCTGACCGGAGAATGGCGGGTGTCATGCTGAGCTGGATCGCCAAGCTATTGCTGACAAGCACAGCCATTGCCCCAGTCTTAGTCACCTATGCCTGGGTCGCCTACAGAGCCGGGGACACTCGGAAGACCACAATTTTATTCAGTATCTTCATCGCCTTGATCCTCATTTGCCTGGCGATGTTGAACTATGCGCGCAAAAACCTGGAGCGGACGTCGTTTACCGCGACAACCGCCGAGGCCGCAGATCGGGAAAATATGGGCTTTCTGTTGCTATATCTCTTGCCGCTTTTTACGTCTCAATTCGATGCTCTAAATTGGGAAATTTGGGTTCCTGCCATTTTAACATTCGGGGCAGTTGTAGCCACCGGCTACAGTTATCATTTCAATCCATTGTTGGGCCTCTTGGGATGGCATTTTTATAAGGTCGGTACCTCAGAGGGCATCACTTATGTCCTCATCACCAAGAAGCAGCTACGCAAAGCAACCACAATGGTACAGGTCGGGCAATTGACTGAGTATCTTGTCATAGATGTCGGAGAACACTGAACATGACGCAGAACCTCTTTGCGGCATGCCGCGATAGCCAGGGCAATCTGACTGCAAAGCGCGTGCGCCTTGACGCAGCCGTTCAGCAACAGCTTGAAGCGAACTTCGCCGATCAGGAGGATGCTTTTCGAGCTGGTGTTACGAATGAAGTGACATTCGATGGAAGCTGGGAGCCTGACGAGGACGAGTTTCTGACGATAGACGTGCCCGGAGAGGCTCAAATCTTCGCTCAGACGATCGCCGGCAATGCGTTGTCCGTTCCTGACATCAATACCGCAGCGTTTAAGAATGAAGGCATCAAGGCACTTTTCACCGGCGTAACGCTGAATGGCGCAACGAAGGTCCTTGTGCAGCGCTTTACGGCTCAGCAGGTCCTTGAGCGACGCTTTACCCTACTGCAACACGGCAACGCTTTTCGCCGACTGACCGAAGCTGCTTTTGCTCTCGACAACGAGCTTTCTTGTATTATCGAGGATGGAAAAATCAAGTTTAAGAGCCAGGCCAAGCTTCGCTCAATAATAAACTTGCAGGATATCTATCGCGCTGCGACTGACCATGAGGTGCAAGCCTTTGCTGGTCACGCAAGCTTGGACGTCGCCGATGTAGCAGCCTTTGTTGCCGTTACTAATCAAGTGAGCCGCAAGCTGATCCACGCTATCTCCAACAATAATACGCTAACCACATACACACCTGCGGCGATACAGGCAGCCGCTGGTCAGACGGGTCTCTCGATCAGCGTAAAAAATGATAAAATTATCATGCCGGCTGCCCATGCGGACATCAAGGCCTTACTCCAATTTTTGAATGAGAGCCGGTATTCAGGCCCACTTTCAGGACAGCCTTTCGTCACGAACTCAAGGCGGCATGCGTGATGTCCAACTCCAGCGGCTTCAACGCCGCAGAAAAACACCAGTCGCAAATTCCGGCCCTGCAAATGCTGGTGGCACTCGGCTTCAGGCCGCTGTCGCAAGCCAAGGCCCTCGCCCTGCGCGGCGACAGGCTGCGCAACGTTGTGCTGGATGACGTGCTGGCTGAAAGCGTGATGCGCATCAACCGCTTCACCCATCGAGGCCGAGAGTATGGCTTCGACCTGGAGGATGCACATGAAGCCATGCGTCGCCTCAAGCCGACACCGGATCGCCTGAAGGGGCTGAAAGGCACCAACCAGGATATCTACGACACACTGGTCCTGGGCACGACCGTCACCAAGACCATCGATGGCGACAGCAAGAGCTTCTCCTTCCGCTTCATCGACTGGGAGACGCCCGAGAACAACAGCTTCCACGTCACCGCCGAATTCGCGGTGGAGCGAACCGGTACCACGCAGACCAAGCGCTGCGACATCGTCGCCTTCATCAATGGCATCCCGATGCTGGTGATTGAAAACAAGCGACCAACCGAGAGCCTCAAGAAGGCTGGCAGCCAGCTCGTAGGCTACCAGAACGAGGACAACATCCCTCAGCTGTTCCACTTCACCCAAATGCTGCTGACGATGAACCGGCAGGAAGCGCGCTATGCGACGGTCGGCACGCCGCAGAAGTTCTGGCAGACATGGCGCGATGAGGAGGATACGGACACCACCATTGCCCCCATCGTCAACCGGAAGCTGACCAGCGCGGAAGCGAGCGCGATCTTTTCGGGCGATTTCGCCTCCGCACGGCCCTATTTCGATGCCCTGCAAGCGGAGGGCGAACGTGCTGTCACCGCGCAGGATCGCACGCTGCATGCCCTGTGCCGGCCGGCGCGACTGCTGGACCTGGTTCGCCGGTTCACGGTCTTTGACGGTGGAATACGCAAGATTTGCCGTCATCAGCAGTTCTTCGGCATCCGCAAGGCGGTGGAGCGGGTCAAGCAGTTCGACACCAACGGCGTGCGCACGGGCGGCGTGATCTGGCACACGCAGGGTTCCGGCAAGTCATTGACCATGGTGATGCTGGGCCGGGCCTTGGCGTTGGACAAGGCGATCACCAATCCGCGCATCATCATCGTCACCGACCGCGACGACCTCGATAAGCAGATCAAGGGCACGTTCAAGTCCTGCGATATGGAGCCAGTACGGGCGACCAGCGGTTCGCATCTGGTGGAATTGGTGCGCGACAAGGCCCCGCTGGCCACCACCATCATCAATAAGTTTGACAGCGCGGCACGCGGCAACGAAGGAGCCGACAGCGACAGGAACATCTTCGTGCTGGTGGATGAAAGCCATCGCACGCAGACGGGCCGATATGGCGGGCACAGCCAATTCGCTACCAAGATGCGCCGGCTGCTACCGCTGGCCTGCTATCTCGGCTTCACCGGCACGCCGCTGCTGAAGAAGGAGAAAAACACGCTCTCCACCTTCGGCGGGCTGATCCACAAATACGCCATCGATGAGGCTGTGGCCGATGGTGCGGTGGTGCCGCTGCTCTACGAAGGCCGGCTGGTTGAGCAGCAGCTGGCCGGGAACGTCATCGACAACTGGTTCGAGAAGATCAGCGCCGGGCTGAGCGACAAGCAGAAGGCCGACCTCAAGCGCAAGTTCTCGCGCATGGACGCACTGGGCAAGACCGGACAGGCCATCCACGCCAAGGCGTTCGATATCTCCGAGCACTTCCGCCAGCACTGGCA
>CAINNX010000002.1 GCA_903851305.1 uncultured Hyphomicrobiales bacterium
GATTCTCAATGACATTGTCTGGCGCAAAAACAATCCGATGCCGAATTTCCGTGGCCGGCGTTTCACCAATGCGCATGAAACGATGATCTGGGCCTCGAAAAGCGCTTCTGCCAAAAATTACACATTCAATTATGAAGCGCTGAAAGCTGGCAATGAAGATTGCCAGGTGCGCTCGGATTGGCTCTTGCCGATTTGCACAGGCGGCGAACGCCTGAAGGATGAAAAGGGTCGCAAGACGCATCCGACACAAAAGCCCGAAAGCCTGCTGACGCGCGTCATTCTGTCGGCCTCCAACAAGGGCGATGTGGTGCTTGATCCGTTCTTTGGCTCGGGCACAACGGGTGCTGTCGCCAAGCGACTGGGACGCCACTATATCGGCACCGAACGCGACACAACCTATGCCAAGGCTGCCACCAAGCGCATCGCGGAAGTTGTGCCGCTGCCTGATAATGCCTTGACGCTGGCACCCACCAAACGCTCGGAGCCACGCGTGGCTTTCTTGAGCGTGGTCGAGGCGGGACTGATTACACCGGGCACATTGCTTACCGATGCCAAGCGCCGTCATGAAGCGCTGGTGCGTGCCGATGGCACGCTGAGCCTTGGCCAGATTGTCGGCTCGATCCACAAGGTCGGCGCGCTGGCGCAGGGTCTTCCCGCCTGCAATGGCTGGACCTTCTGGCATGTCGTCAAAGACGGCAAGCTGATCTGCATTGACGACATGCGGACAGAAATCCGCGCCAGCATGCGCGACTGATCAATCAAATTCGATCGAGAGGCCGTCTTCTTCGGCGGCCTCTTCTATGGCCTCCAGAATGGTGGTGAGATCGTCGAGCTCGATCTCGGTTCCATCGGCATAATGCGTGACGCCATCCAGCGCGATCAGCGCATCTGCCTCTTCACTTTCATAGACAGGCAAATCCAGCACGCGGCCACGATGCTCGATGTGGACGCCTGTGTCGGTGAAGGTGATGGATGGACCGTGTTTCTTAGACATGCTCAACCTGTTGCCTCGTCATTGCGAGCGAAGCGAAGCAATGCATAGCACAAAACTCTCAGGGCATGCGCAATGGATTGCCGCGTCGGCCTACGGCCTCCTCGCAATGACGACATAAACTACTTTCCTTCAAACCTGCGCGCATGCTCAATCACTTTGCGCATGACACTGGGCAAGGCCTCGTCATCGAGCAACTGATCTTTTACAAAGCGCGCACCTTTCGGGGCTTTGCCCTCATGAAGGGCCACAAAAACCGTCAGCCGCAAAGCAAAATGCGTGAACACATGCACGACATGGCCTGGCAGTTTTTTCCAGTCTGCTGCAAGCGGCGCTGAGAGCAGTGCATCAGCCAGTTTGAAATCCTTCGACCATTCCGTGCCGGGAATTTCTGTCATGCCGCCCAGCAGGCCTTTGTCGGGGCGCGTGCGCACCAGCACGGAGCCATCCTTGCGGCGCAGGAAAAAGGCCGCCCCTGACCGCGACGGGCGCTCGGCTTTCGGCAGCTTCACGGGGAATTCTTCTGCTCGTCCTTCAGCATGCGCCTGACAATCTGCGCTGAACGGACACAGCGAACAGGCGGGGCGGCGCGGCGAGCATAGAGTTGCGCCCAGATCCATCATGGCTTGCGCAAAATCACCGGCGCGTTTTTGCGGCGTCAGCGTATCTGTCTTTTCACGCACCAGCGGTTTGGCGCGCGGCATGGGCTCGGCAATGGTGAAGAGGCGTGTGACCACACGCTCCACATTGCCATCGACCACAACAGCGCGCTTGCCAAAGGCAATGGCCGTGATCGCAGCAGCCGTATAAGGCCCGATGCCAGGCAGTGCGCGAAAACCATCTTCGGTGTCAGGAAAACGCCCGCCATGCTCTGAGGCCACGACTTTGGCGCAAGCATGCAGATTGCGCGCGCGCGAATAATAACCAAGCCCCGCCCATGCCCGCATGACATCATCGGTGGCGGCAGCAGCGAGATCTTCAACACGCGGCCAGAGGCCCAAAAATTTCTCGTAATAAGGCTTCACCGCCGGCACGGTGGTTTGCTGTAGCATGATCTCCGACAGCCAGACCGCATAAGGGTCAGCCACAACGCCGGGCGCCGCCCGCCAGGGCAGATGGCGGCGGTGACGGTCGTACCATTTGAGGAGTTTGGTGGCGGGCGCTGTCATACCCCTGTCTATGCCACGTCTGGCCGTCATTGCGAGGAGCGCAAGCGACGAAGCAATCCAGAAGCCCACACTTTTCTGGATTGCTTCGCTGCGCTCGCAATGACAGCCCTTGCCATGGTAAGCTCCCCCCATGTCCATTCCACCCCGCAGCCGCCCCAAAACCTTTGCGCTGGCCGATCTCACGGCCAAGGCCATGGATCCTGTGCTGGCCAAGCAGGGGTTTGGCGCCGCTGATCTGGTTCTCAATTGGGAAGAGATCGTCGGCGAGCGGCTCGCGCGTGTTTGCGAGCCCATCAAATTACAATGGCCGACCCGCGCGCCAAAAGCCGAACCCGCAGACATTGAGCCCGCCTCCCTGATTGTGCGCGTCGAGAGCGGCTTTGCCATCGAGTTGCAGCATATCGGCGGCACCATTATCGAGCGCGTCAATACGCATCTGGGGTGGCGCTGCATCGGCAAATTGCTGTTGCGCCAAGGCCCTGTCGGCACGCAGCCCAAAGCCAAACGCCGCACCTTTGTCGATGATCCGCTGGCGCGCGCGCAAGCCGAGGCACAAGTCGAAAGCATTGAAGATGAAGGCCTGCGCGAGGCGCTGGCCCGACTTGGCACGCGCATCCTGTCAGAAAAAAAGACTCCCAAAAACGCCTGATCAAAGCAAGCTTGCGCAAACACCGCGATCTTGCCACATTTCCCCGCACATCTGATCCACCGCCTCTTGAGGCTCGCCAAACAAATTGCACAGGACCGCCTGACATGACGCATGAGATGAAGACCAACCGCCGCCATTTTGTCACGCTAATGGCGGCTGGCAGCGCATCGGCTGCTCTTCCCTCGTTGGCGCAAGCGCAAAGTGCTGGCGATGTGCCCATGGTGCAATTGATGCAGCCAAGCCCACTGCCTGATCTGTGGGTCGGCTCCAAAGATGCACCCGTGACAATGGTCGAATATGCGTCGATGACCTGTCCGCATTGTGCGCATTTTCACAATGAGACATGGCCCGAGTTGAAGAAGACCTATATCGACACTGGCAAATTGCGTTTCGTGTTGCGCGAATTTCCCTTTGATCCGTTGGCCACAGCCGGCTTCATGCTGGCGCGGTGTGCAGGCGACGACAAACGCGAAGCGGTGGTCGAATTGCTGTTTTCTCAGCAGCAGGCCTGGGCCTTTAGCGACAAGCCGCTGGAGGGTCTGCAGAACCTCATCCGCCAGACCGGCATGTCCCAGCAGACCTTCGAATCATGCCTTCGCGACAAGGCGCTTTTTGACAATGTGAACGCCGTGCGCGACCGCGCTGCCAAGGAATTCAAGGTCGATTCGACCCCGACCTTCTTTATCAATGGCCGGAAGGTCAACGGCTCCATCCCGCTGTCGGAATTCGCCAAAATCATCGACCCGCTGGTCAAGGCGTGAGCTGAACCGGCCCTTTTGGCTGGATAAGTCGACCTTTGCACAGGAAAAGGCAGGGCCGCGCTTGAACCGCGCCCCTCCTTATGACGCCTTAGAGCGCCTTCCGTGGCCCCAAAGCCGCGGAACCTTGTTCCTGTGAGGTTTCAGCGTTCCCATGAAGTTCAACCGCCTGCGCATTGTCGGCTTCAAGAGTTTTTGTGAAGCGACCGATTTCCAGATCGAGCCCGGCCTGACAGGCATTGTGGGCCCGAACGGCTGCGGCAAGTCGAACCTTGTCGAAGCCATGCGCTGGGTCATGGGTGAAAACTCGTACAAAAACATGCGCGCGTCCGGCATGGACGACGTGATCTTCTCGGGCTCTGGCAATCGCCCGGCGCGCAACACCGCCGAAGTGGCGCTGGTGCTCGACAATTCTGATCGCTCTGCGCCGCCCGCCTTCAACGATGCCGATCTCATCGAAGTCTCACGCCGCATTGAGCGCGAACAGGGCTCGACATATCGCGTCAATGGCAAGGAAGTGCGCGCCAAGGATGTGACGCTGCTCTTTGCTGATGCCTCCACAGGCGCGCGCTCGCCCGCCATGGTGGGCCAAGGCCGCATTGGTGAAATCATTTCGGCCAAGCCGCAACAGCGCCGCCGCATTCTGGAAGAAGCGGCCGGCATCTCGGGTCTGCACTCGCGCCGCCATGAGGCCGAACTGCGCCTGAAAGGTGCGGAAGAAAATCTGCTGCGTCTCGAAGACGTCATCAAGCAAGTCGACAGTCAGCTGGAGAGCTTGAAGCGTCAGGCCCGTCAGGCAACGCGCTACAAAAATCTCGCAGGCGACATCCGCCGCAACGAAGCGCTGCTCTACCACATCAGCTGGCGCGACGTGACGGCCTATCTGGCCGATGGCGAACGCAAGCTGTTTGAAGACACAAGCGAAGTGGCAGAGCGCACGCGCCTGCAAGCCGAAGCTGCACGCTTGCAAGCCATTGCCGCCCATTCGCTCCCGGGCTTGCGTGACGAAGAAGCCAAGGTGGGCGCGGCTCTGCAGCGGCTGATCCTGGCGCGCGACCAGCTTGAAGTCGAAGAACGCCGCGCGCAGGAGCGTTCCGCAGAACTCGAACGCCGCCTCGCCCAGCTCACCCGCGACCTTGAACGCGAAATGGCGCTGATCGAAGACGCGGCCGGCGTGCTGGCGCGCCTTGATGGCGAAGCCGGCGAGATCGACGAGACCAACGAAAATGCGGCCGAGTTTGAATTTGCCGCAAAAGAAAAGCTTGCCGATACAGAAGGCGCTTTGGCCGATGCCGAGCGCGAGCTGACGGAAGCCCAAGCCGCCATTGCCGACCTCAACGCGCGCCGCAATGCGCTTGAAGCAGCGCTGCGCGAAGAGACACAGCGCTTCGAGCGCTTTGATGCCGAATGGCGCAAGGTGGCCAGCGAACTCGCCCAGCTGAAGCAGGGTGCGGCCTCTGACGAGGAAATTGAAACACTCGCCATGGCGCTTGAAGAAGCGTCGGAAAATGCGGCTACGCTTGAAGAAGCGATGATGGCGGCAGAAGCCCGTCACACAGCCGCGCGCGAACAGGAACAGGCGACCCGCCATCCGCTGAGCGAAGCTGAACGCCGCGCGCAGCGTCTGGAAACGGAAGTGCGCACGCTCTCCAACCTGCTCAACACAGCCTCTGGCGATTTGTGGCCCCCCGTTGTTGACGAGATTACGGTTGAGAAGGGCTATGAAGCGGCCCTTGGCGCTGCACTGGGCGATGACCTTGATGCCTCCACCAATCCGTCAGCGCCCGCCCATTGGGGTCAGGCGTCGGATGAATCCAATGATGCGACGCTGCCGATGGGCGTGCGTCCGCTCTCGGATGTTGTGAAGGCACCAGCCGTTCTCGCCCGTCGCCTCTCGCAGATTGGCATTGTGCTGAAGAGCGAAGGCGCGCAGCTGCAAAAGCGCCTGCGCCCCGGCCAGCGCCTTGTCTCCAAAGAAGGCGACTTCTGGCGCTGGGACGGCTTTACCGCCGCCGCTGAAGCACCAACGCCTGCCGCCCGCCGCCTCGTTGAAAAGAATCGCTTGGGTGATTTGAAAGACGAAGCAGTTGAAGCGCGCGAAGCCGCCAATGTCGCCAAGCAGGCTGCAGAAGTTGCGCAAGCCGAATTGCGCGAGGCCAGCGTTGCGGAAATGAACGCGCGCCAGACCGCACGCGCCGCGCAGCGTGGCGTTGAAGAGGCGCGCGAAAAGCTGTCCGTTGCCGAGCGCACGCGCGCACAGATTGCCAGCCGCATTTCAGCCTTGGAAGAAAGCGTCACGCGCTTTGCCGAAAACCGCGACGAAGCCATGGTCAAAAAGACCGAGGCGCAGGACGCGTTGAACAGCCTCGCCGCCACGCAATCCATGGTCAACAAGCTGGAGCGTGCACGCGCCGAAGCTGGCCAACACCGTGCCCATGCCGCCGAAGCCCGCGCCGCCGTGCAGGGTCTGGCGCGCGAAGCCGAAGCGCGCCAGCGCCGCCGTGAAGCGATTGAGCTTGAGCGCAATTCGTGGAACGAGCGCCGCGGCAAGGCGACCGAGCAGATCGAAGAAATTCAGGCGCGCATGGAAGAAACGCGCGAAGAGCAAATGGTCTTGGCCGAAGCGCCGAATGAATTCATCCAGCAGCGCCGCGCGCTGATGGATCAGGTTTCACTCGCTGAAGACGCCCGCAAGGAAGCCGCAGACCGTCGCGCGTCTGCCGAAAATGATCTGGCCGAAGCCGACCGCATGGCGCGCGCCTCCATTGATGCGATGAGCCAGGCGCGCGAAGAGCGCGCGCGCACCGAAGCGCGCGTGGAAGCTTTGCGCGAGCGCCGCGAAACCCTGCTCAAGGATATTGCAACCGAACTCGAATGCGCGCCCGAAGGCGTCGCTGCTCTGGCTGGCGTGGAAGCCGGTCAAGACCTTCCCGACGCTGCCGTCGTTGAGAAAACGCTGGAGCAGCTGAAATCTGATCGTGAGCGTCTGGGTGCGGTCAATTTGCGCGCTGACGAAGAGCTGCAGGAAATTGAAACCAAGGCCGGTGAAATGATCACCGAGCGCGACGATCTGACGGAAGCGATCCGCAAATTGCGCATTGCTATCCAGAGCCTGAACAAGGAAGGTCGCGAGCGTCTGGTTGAAGCCTTTGAAAAAGTGAATGGCTATTTCAAAGAGCTGTTCACCTCGCTCTTTGGTGGTGGCTCGGCTGAGCTACAGCTCATTGAAAGCGAAGATCCGCTTGAAGCGGGTCTCGAAATTCTCGCGCGTCCGCCGGGCAAGAAGCCGCAGACCATGACGCTGCTGTCGGGTGGCGAGCAGGCACTGACCGCCATGTCGCTGATCTTCGCGGTGTTCTTGACGAACCCCTCGCCGATCTGCGTGCTGGACGAAGTGGATGCACCGCTTGATGACGCGAATGTGGAACGTTTCTGCGATCTTCTGGAAGCCATGCGTGGCCGCACCGACACGCGCTTTGTGACGATCACGCATAATCCGATCACAATGGCGCGCATGGACCGACTGTTTGGCGTGACCATGGCCGAGCGCGGCGTCTCGCAGCTCGTCAGCGTCGATCTGGAACAGGCTGAGAAGTTCCTGGAGCCGGTCTAAGACTGGGTTTCATCAGACAAAAAAAGGCGGCTCACGAGCCGCCTTTTTTATTGCCTCGTCATTGCGAGCGAAGCAATCCAGCTTGCGGAACGCCGAACGTCGGGCTCAAATGGTCATGTTCTTTTATGTATTGACCTTGTATCTAATTGGATACATAATATCCGAACGTTCTACGTTCGACCGAATTTAATCGGTGGCTGCGCAATTTGCGCGATACGCACGGCAAGGCGCGGATCCTTGCGCGTTTGCGTAGCGCGTCCCTTGGCTACTTTGGCGATTGTAAAGCGCTCGGAGACGGGATTTCCGAAATGCAGATTCATTCTGGCCCCGGCTATCGCGTTTATTTCATGCGCTTCGATACTTCGATTTATGTCCTGCTCATGGGCGGCGACAAAGACAGTCAACAAAAAGACATTCTGCGCGCCAGAGACATTGCGCACAAATGGCGAGAGAACCAATGACGAAAACCGGTTTTGCCAAATTCGATCCCGCTGATTATCTCGACGATCTGGACGTGATTGCAGAATATTTGTCCGCTGCCGCCGAAGAGCCGCATCCCGATGTTTTCGTCGCAGCGCGCGGCGATGTCGCCCGGGCGCGCGGAATGGCACATATATCAAATGAATCCGGCCTCGGGCGCGAAAGCCTTTACAAAGCGCTTTCCACTGGCGCGCATCCGCGTTTTGAGACCATCACGTCCGTGCTGCAAGCACTCGGATTGAAAGTCGCCTTCGTTGCCGATGATCGCCGCTGACGATCATAGGCGCCTCACGCGTAGCTTTCTGGATTGCTTCGCTGACGCTCGCAATGACGGCCTAGATGGCCGTCAATTTCCTCCGCGCCAGATATCTTCGCCGTTGATGTCCGAGACACGCTGTTTGCCGATATAGGCCATGGTGCGGCGCATTTCGTCTTTGATGATGGAGAGCGCTTTCAGCGCGCCTGCTTCGCCGCCTGCGCCAATGCCATAGAGTGTGGCGCGGCCGGTGAGGACGGCATCGGCACCCAGCGCCAGACATTTCACAATGTCAGAGCCACGCCGCACGCCCGAATCCACAAAGACGGTTGTGCGATCACCCACCGCCTGCGCAATGCCTGGCAAAACGTCGAGCGTAGAGGGTGCGGAATCCATGTTGCGCCCGCCATGGTTGGACACAACAATGCCATCAGCGCCGTGATCAATCGCGCGGCGCGCGTCATCTGTGCGCATGATGCCTTTGATGACCAGTTTGCCCGGCCAGATCTCGCGCAATTTATCGACATCGGCCCAGCTCACCTGATCGGCACGCAAGGCTTTGGCTTGTGACTTTTTGCCGGTGAATTTGTCGCGATATTTCGCCGGATAATTGATGTGCTCTGGCATGCCAGACGAGGTGATGTAGCGGCCAATCACATTGAGCATCCATTCGGGATGCGACAGCATGTCGACAATGCTTTTGGCATTGACCTTATAGGGCTGCGAAAAACCATTGCGCGCATTGTGCTCGCGATTGGCACCATGTCCGATATCGACGGTCCAGATGAGTGTTTCGAAACCTGCCGCCGCCGCGCGGCGCACGAGTTCGTATGACAATTCTTTCTCGCGCCACATATAAAGCTGAAACCAAGGACGCCCGCCCGCTTCAGCCACTTTCTCCATCGGTGTGTTGGAGCCAGTGGCGAGCGTGAACGGCAGGCCCGCTTTGGCCGCGGCTTTGGCGAGTTCATATTCGCCTTCATACCAGCACAGACCGGCAATGCCGGTGGGCGCGATGACCATGGGGAGCGCGGCAGGTTTTCCGAAAATGGTCGTGTCCATTTTGACATCCGACACATCGACCAGCACGCGGTTGAGCAGTTTCAATTCTTCAAAGGCGCGGCGGTTATTGCCCAGCGCCACCATGTCTTCGGTGCCCTTGTCGAGATATTCGAAAACACCTTTGGGCAGACGGCGGCGAGCCACCTCGCGCAGATCAGCAATATTGTAGCATTGGTCGAGACGACCCATGTTTCCCCCTCGCGCGGTCTTGGGGTGCCGCGTTTCATGTGTAATGCAACTGTAAAGTCGCACGGCTCTATGTAAAGAGCCGCCGTCAATACGAGCCGAAGGCGAAAAAATCCAGAACGCCACACGTGAGGCTCTGGATTGCTTCACTCCGCTCGCAATAACAGATATTTACGTTTAATTCTGTAAATAAAAACATTTCACATTCCAAAAAGAAAAATGCTACAAAGGCCTATCAGGATTCATAAGGACGAAACACATGCGCCTTCATCCCGCTTTTGCAGCCCTTGGACTTGCGACTGCACTTTCGACCCCGGCAGTGGCCCAGCAGCAGGTGCGCGTTGGTGTTATCCCTGTGCTTGGCACGGCTCCCATTCTCGTGCTCGACCAAGAAGGCTTTGCCAAACAGGCCGGGCTTGATCTGAAATTCACGACGTTTGAATCCGGCCCTTTGATGATCCAGGCGCTGGCATCAGGCACGATTGATGTCTATGTCGCCGGCGTTGCCCCACTTGGCGTTGCTCGCTCCAAAGGCATTGATGTCACCGTGGTTGCTGCCACAGCTGTTGAAGAAATGACGGTCGCCGCTGGCCCCAAACTCGCACCTTTCTTCAAAGAAGGCGTGAAAGCAGCTGACGCGCTGAAGGCGTTCCGCGCCGAGACTGGCAAGGCCGCGCGCCTTGCCACACAGCCTCCGGGTTCTGTCCCACACACAACGCTCGTGCATTGGCTGGAACAGGCCACCAAAGCCGACAAGGCAGATTATGAAATCGTGCCGATGGGCATTGATGCGACGCAGAACGCCCTGCTCACGGGCGCGGTGGATGGCGCCACCATTCGCGAACCCACAGATACGATTGTCCAGCAGCGCGACAAGCGCATCAAGATTGTGGCGCTGGGCGGGGAAATGTTTCCGCAGCAGCCCGGCACAGTGCTGGCCGTCTCTGGTGAGTTTCTGAAGAAGAACCCGGCTGGCGTGCAGGCGCTTGTCGATGGTGCGGTGAAAGCCGTTGATCTCATCGCCAAAGACCCCAAGCGCGTCGCACCCGCCATTGAGGCCGCACTTGGCAAAGGCCTGATCGATACGGATACGATTGTCGCCGCTCTGAAATCACCGGCTTCAAAATTCACGGCCAATCCTCTGCAGATTGTGGAAGCCACCAAGAAAATGCAGGCCTATCAGGTCTCCATCGGCACGCTCGACAAGGATGTGCCGCTTGATGGCCTGTTCGATGCGTCTTTCTATACAAAGGCGACAGCGAAGTAGTCAGCTTGACACAAACACGGGCAAGCGAGACAGCTTGCCCGTGTTGTTTTTTTGAAAGCGGTTAGCCTTGCGTCTGCGCCCCACACTTTATGCCGCACTCGGCCTCGTCATCTTCCTAGGCATTTGGGAAGCAGCGCCCGGCATTGGCCTCATTCAATCCAGCCTGCTGCCGCCACCCAGCGCTTTGCCCAAAGCTTTCATGCGCGAATTCAACAGCGGCATGTGGGCCAAATATGTGGCGCTCAGTCTCAACCATTACATTCTGGGCTTTCTTGTGGGTGCAGGCCTTGGCACAGCCTTGGGCGTTGCCACCGGCATGTCGACCAAACTCGAATGGGCACTGGCTTGGGTGATCCGCCTGCTGCGCCCGATCCCCAATCTCGCCTGGGCGCCTTTCGCCATCATCTGGTTTGGCGTGGACCAAGCCAATGCCGTGTTCATCATTTCGATTGGCGTGTTCTGGATCGCGTTTTTCGCGGCCATGGGCGCGGTGCATGGCGTCGATCGTGATCTGATCGAAGTGGCCGATGCGTTTGGTTTTCGCTCCGCTCATGAGCGTCTTGTGAAAGTTGTTTTGCCTGCTGCAACGCCTGGCATTCTGATTGGTCTGCGCACGGCGCTCGGCCAAGCCTGGATGGCGGTTGTGGCGGCTGAATTGTCAGGCGTCAGCGGATTGGGCAGTCGCATGATGCAGGCATCATCCTTGCTGGCCACCGATATTGTGGTTGTCTACATGCTTACCATGGCAGCCCTGTATGGCATTATGGATGCGGGCTTCATTGCTGCGCAAAACCGCTTGCTGAAGTGGAAGGCGTGACATGAAACCGATCATTCACATCAGCGGACTTGGTCTTTCCTTCGAACAGGATGGACGGCGCACAGATGTGCTGCGCGCGCTCGATCTTGATATTCACGCCGGCGAGTTCGTCGCCATTGTCGGCGCGTCAGGCGTTGGCAAATCAACGCTGCTGCGCGTGTTGATGGAACTGGCGACACCGACAAGCGGCACGGTCGAGGTCAATCCTGATCCCAACGCCGAGCGCCCGATGGCCATGGTGTTTCAGGATGCGCGCCTGCTGCCCTGGCGGCGCGTGCTCGCCAACATCATGTTTGGCCTTGAGAAGACAACGCTGCCCAAACCGGAACGCTTGACGCGTGCGCGTGCGGCTTTGAAACTGGTTGGCCTTGCTGAACTTGAAACGCGCTGGCCACACCAGCTCTCAGGCGGACAACGCCAACGCATTGCACTGGCGCGTGCGCTGGCTGTGCGCCCCTCCATTTTGCTCATGGATGAACCTTTCTCCGCACTCGATGTGGCGACGCGCGAAAATCTGCAGGACGAGCTGATCCGCATCCGCGCCGAGACCGGCCGCACCATTCTCTTTGTCACCCATGACATTGACGAGGCCGTCTATCTGGCCGACCGCGTGGTGGCACTGGGCGGCAAGCCAGGCGTTGTGCGCTCGGTCCGCAAGATCGACGCCCCCCACCCGCGCCGCCGTGGATCCATCGCGCTGGCTGAGATTTCGCAGGAGGTGCTCATGGACATCATGGCCGAGCACCGCGATCCGGATTTTGTGATCTGAGGGGCACCCCCTTCTCCCGCTGGCGGGAGAAGGGGTCACGCGCAGCGTGACGGATGAGGGCAATGCAACGGCACTCACCCTCACCC
>CAINNX010000003.1 GCA_903851305.1 uncultured Hyphomicrobiales bacterium
CACGATGAGACGGATGTCGGCGTTGACACGTACCGACCAGAAGTTCGTGTCTTTCGCGCGATCAAGCTTGTGAAACGATAGTCCGGGCGCGGATGGGTCCATCTGCAGATCGAAGGCGGTTGTCTTGGCTACCTTCTGCTCTTGCGACGTCAGCCGCCCTAGGCTGTCTGTGAATGTGTCCGCGATCCGAAAGTCCATTTACTTTTGATCCTTGATGTTCTTCCAAAGGTCGCGGATCATCTCTGGTGTTTCAGGTCCGAGATTGTCATCATCTCTCCATTGGAGATATTGCTCGACGGAATCACCAAATCGGCCGCCTTGCCGATTGTGCACTGGTTCAGCGGCCGCGATGAGGATCGCTTCGATATGATTCAAAACGTCGCCGGTGCCTGGATGCGCGGCTGACTTCTCAGCCTTTATACTTCCGTTGTTATTAACCGCTCGAATTCCGAACCACGAAAATTTTGTCCATCTCTCTGAGACAAAGTCCTCGCGATGTTGTTTAAGCCTGCCAAACAAGCGCTGGTCATTCTTGCCACCCGCCTGGCCAACGTAGACGAGATTAAACGTGTCGTCATACAAGCAGTAGACGCCTTGCTGCTCCCTAAAGTCGACTGGATCGCCTGTTTTTGCACCAGCCCGAATCCCTTTCATGTGGCCAGCATTGCTGCCTGCACCAAAATGAATCCAAGCACGCCGCCAAAACAGCCCGTAATTTTGAATCAGCATCATTACACCTGAAACACTTTCATCACCTCATCGCCGAGGTGATTGATGACCTTCACGGCGATGCGGCCTGAGGCCGGTTTCGCGAACGGTCGCGAGGTGTCGGAATAGAGACTGTCCCAGGCTTCCTGATCGATCTCTGCCTTCAGCGTCGTCTTCAGCGCCTTGTAGGGATCGTTCGCGCCGAGGAAATAGGCATGGCGGACGAAGAAGCTTTCCTCGTTGTAGTCGGTATCGAGCATCCACAGCGCGATGCCATCGGTGCCCTCAGAGATCACCTCGCCGGTCTGCGGCTTGAATACATCGACGCCGAAGACCTTCACGCGAATGAGTCCGTCGCCTGCGTCCTCGATCTTGATGTCGGGCTCGCCGAAGATCACGAAGAGGTTGCCCGCGCCAGTGGCCTTGAGGTCGGCGCCCATGTGCAGATCGGGATTCATCCGGGCTTTCAGCACGGGCACGCGACCGAGCTTGTCGAATTCGGCGGAGTGGGCGTCGTAGTTGAAGGCGCAGGCGATCAGCACGTCAAAACCGGCGTCGCCCGCCTCGCGCGCAGCCGCGACGAGATCGGGCCGTGAGACGGTGCCAAACTCCGGGCCGATGAAGATGCCCGCCCGCTTCTGGTGCTCGCTCTCCATGAAAGCGCCCTCGGCGCAGATGAAACGGCCCGGCCAGCCGGTCAGCGCGGTGAAAGTGATCCGGTCTTCTTTGTGCGCCTGCTGAACGCCAGCGGCCTTGAGATTCTCAAGGATCATGTGCGCAAAATCGGTGACCACATCGCCCTTCTCCGCCGCCTTGCGCTTACCTTCGGCAGCTTCCAGCAGATCGACCAATTCGTCGTTCCAAGCGACGGCGAGCGTGCGATGGGGCGACAGGCTTTGTCAACGGCGGAGAGATTCTTGGCCAGCGTGGCGGAGTAAAAATAGGCCAGTGGCGGGACCGATGCACCGATATGAAAAGGGGCCCCATGGGGCCCCTTTTC
>CAINNX010000004.1 GCA_903851305.1 uncultured Hyphomicrobiales bacterium
AACATCAGCACATTCATCGCAGCGAAAGTGGTGACGCCTTTTTTCTTGCCGATCATATCGGCAACATAGTCCAGATGTGTGGAATAAGGACCATAGGTCCCGCAGATCATACCATCGCCCATACCCCAGCGCAGCGCGATTGCGGCCATGAGCGTCGGATTGGTGCGCAACAGCGCCGCCGAGCCATTGATGGTGGCGCCATTGCGACGATTCTGCTGATAATATTCTTCAGCCGCCCGCCCGATCATAGCATCATCTTCAAGGTCGATGATCTCAATGTCGCTTCCGACTTCAAGCTTGATGCTTTGAGCGGCAATGGTGGCCAGAATTTCACTTTTACGACCAACCAGAATGGGCCTTGCAATCTTTTCATCGATTGCAATGCGCGCCGCGCGCAGAATGCGCAGGTCTTCGCCTTCCGCATAGATGATCTTCTTGCGTGCCAAGGCAGCCGCCTCAAACACCGGTTTCATAATATTGCCGGAGCGATAGACGAAATTCTCCATGTCGCGACGATAGGCAGCAAGATCCGCAATCGGGCGCTTGGCCACGCCGCTTTTCATGGCAGCTTCCGCCACAGCTGGCGCCACTGCCGAGATCAGACGCGGATCAAAAGGCTTGGGGATCAGATATTCTTCACCAAAGCGGCTCTCAAACGCATAGGCCGCGCTCACCACATCTGATTGCTCGGCATGGGCCAGCTCAGCAATGGCGCGCACAGCAGCGAGCTTCATCTCTTCATTGATCGTGGTTGCGCCAACATCAAGTGCGCCACGGAAAATGAAGGGGAAGCAGAGAACATTGTTCACCTGATTGGGGTAGTCAGAGCGGCCCGTGGCAATGATCGCATCCGCGCGCGCGGCGCGGGCATCTTCGGGCATGATTTCGGGATCAGGGTTGGCCATGGCCAAAATCAGCGGGCGCGGCCCCATGCGCTTGACCATGTCGGGTTTGAGCACATTGCCGGCTGAAAGCCCCAGAAAAATATCAGCACCATCAATCACGTCACCCAGTGTGCGGGCAGACGTTTTCTGCATGTAGCGGCGATTTTCTTCATTGATCCCTTCATTGCGCTCCGAATGGATGACGCCATAAAGATCAGAGACGAAAATATTCTCTTTGCGAATGCCAAGGCCCACCAGCAGATCAAGACAGGCGAGTGCGGCAGCACCCGCGCCCGAACAGACGAGCTTCACATCCGTCAGCTTCTTGCCTACAAGCTCCATGGCATTGAAGACAGCCGCACCCACGACAATCGCAGTGCCATGCTGATCATCATGAAAGACAGGAATATTCATGCGCTCGCGCAATTTGCGCTCAATCACGAAACATTCTGGTGCCTTGATGTCTTCGAGATTGATGCCGCCAAAGGTCGGCTCCATCGCTGCGATCATGTCGATCAGCTTGTCAGGATCATTCTCAGCCAGCTCGATATCAAAGACATCGATATTGGCGAATTTCTTGAACAGGCAGGCCTTGCCTTCCATCACCGGCTTGCCTGCGAGTGGACCAATATTGCCCAGACCCAGCACAGCCGTGCCATTGGTGACGACAGCCACAAGATTGCCGCGCGACGTCAGATTGAGTGCTTGCTCGGGGTCTTCCGCAATTGCCAGACAGGCGGCGGCCACACCAGGTGAATAGGCCAGCGACAGATCATGCTGGTTGCTCATGCCCTTGGTGGGCACAACGGAAATTTTTCCAGGTGTCGGAAACGAGTGATAGGCAAGCGCGGCCTTGGCGAGCTGTTCATCCATGTGTTCTGTCAGCCTTCAGATCGGCGCGTCGACATCGGTGGCCATTGCCGACCAACGCGACCCCATTGCGAGGCGCTGTGCAAAAAGAGCGACCTCGGTGCGATTGGTCAAACCAAGACGGGCAATCGCGGCCCCCACATGAGCTTTCACGGTAGCTTCTGAAATGCCCATACGAAACGCGATCTCCTTATTGGAGTGACCATTCCCAAGATAGCCGATCACACGCCATTGAGTCGCGGTAATTCTGTCGATTTCTTGCAGACGTCCCCGCCGCTCTCCCGCGCCTTGGTCAGCCCGCTTCAAAGTCAGCCGAATGGCCTCGGCCAGACCGCGCGGGGTGATGTCGAGGGGCAAGGGCTTCACCGTCAGGAAATGATCCAGCGTCTGCGCACCCGGCGTGGCCGAAAGCAGCATAACGGGCACAGAACGGAAGGGGCGCAGCCACGCACCCACAACCTCGGGGCCAAGCTCGGAGAGCAGGCTCGCATCGAGAATGATCAAAGCATGACCGCGTGAATCGAGATGGCGGGCCGCACGCAGATCATCAAGTTCTGCCCGGA
>CAINNX010000005.1 GCA_903851305.1 uncultured Hyphomicrobiales bacterium
ATGCAGTCCTTTGCAGAACCTTCGCTTGGTCTTGAACCGTACTTATCAAATTGCTCCAGAGCACCTCCAATTTAGCCGCGTCCATACCTATTTCTCCTTTGCAGCGAGGATGCAGCCAGATTTATCAACGGTTCCCTTCCAGCCCGGCGGAATTACTGTCGTTGTCTCTCGCTCTTCGACTAGTGCAGGACCTATGATAATTTGGCCTTTAGCCAGCGAACTGCGGTTCCAGACATCGGCAGTCATTTTCCACAGAGACACGTAACGAGTACCTTTCGGGCTCCCAGATCGCTCCTCTAAGACGTGCTTGAACGCCATCTTAACCTCACGCCCTTGCGCTACGACACGCCAATTCACTATTTGCACAGCGACGTTCGGCATGCTGATGCGATATTGAGAGCTATAAAGTTGTTCGAAGCTGCTTCTTAGAACAGAAATGTCGCGCTTTTCGCGAGGATCTTCTCGAAGCACTACGTTGACCTCATTTTGCTGCCCGATATAGCGCATGTCAGCGCTTATGATGATTTGAATTTCGGATTCTTCGCATCCTGCTTCCGCTAATGACGTTTTTGCTTGTTCAATCATGTCGCTAATCTTCGTATCTACGTCGTCCCATTTAATTTGCTCAAGCCGGACCAGCATCGTATGAACGAGATCCAACCGCGGCGGAGTAACTAGTGTTCCGAATGCAGACAGCACGCTTGCCTGCGGTGGGAAAATCACAACAGAACTTTCAAGCAATTCGCCGACTTGACACGCGTGCATAGGGCCCGCCCCTCCGAACGCAAACAGCGGCATACCCCGATAGTCAACACCGCGATCAGCTGCATGCGCGCGTGCTGCGAGCGCCATAGTCTCGGAAACGACAAGATAGACGCCCGCCGCGGCATCCTCTGCTCCCATACCTAGAGATTCTCCTAGTCGCTTCAATTCTGCGTGGGCCTTGTCAGCGTTCAGCAACATCGAACCGCCGAGGAAATTCTTTGGATCGAGTATGCCCAAGACCAAGTCAGCATCCGTTACTGTGGGCTGAGTGCCGCCGCGATCATAGCATGCTGGGCCTGGGTTAGACCCTGCACTTTGCGGGCCCACTTTGAGAAGACCTAGTGCGTCAACTCTAGCTATTGATCCGCCACCCGCGCCGATTTCGATAAGATCGACTGAAGGAACGACAACGGGTAGGCCGCTGCCAACTTTGAATCTATTAATTCGATCGATTTCGAACTGGCCAATGATAGCTGCCTTCTTGTCTTCGATTAGGCAGGCCTTTGCCGTGGTGCCACCCATGTCAAAAGACATCATCCGATCAAGTCCGAGGGTTCCCGCAAAATAGGCTGCAGCGAGGGCGCCGGCGGCAGGACCGCTCTCGATCATTCGGACAGGATAGGCACCGGCGGTTTTGCATCCGGCGATGCCACCGTTACTCAGCATGATCATCGGCTTATGGGAAAATCCACGCGTCAACAGCATTTCGGAAAAAGCGGTTAAATAAGGCTGGGAGATTGGCATCGTGTACGCATTTATCGAAGTGGTTGATGCTCTAAGATATTCTCGTATTTGAGGCGCGACATTCGAGGACAGAGAAATATAAATGTTAGGGACGGAGCTTCTGAGGAATTCTGCAAGCGCGCGCTCGTTGGATGGATTTGCGTAAGAATTCAAAAAGCAGATGGCAACGGACTCAACATTTAGGCGTTTCAGATCTTCAGCAAGACTTGCTGCAGCGTCCGCAGAAATGTTTGTGTCTATTGTACCATCAGCGAACGTCCTTTCGTTGATTCCGAAACACAAATCATCTGGGACAATCTGCTCCGGAAACTCAAGTTGAAGGTCGAACATATCGAAACGCCAGCCGGTACGCAGTTCAAGGACGTCTTTAAACCCTTGTGTCGTGACGAAGGCGGTTCTAGCGCCTTTGCGCTCGATCACTGCGTTAGTGACAATTGTTGTGGCGTGCACAACCAGTTCAGTTACTTCGCTAGGGATGGCGCTGGCCGCGCGAAGGACTTCGCTGGTACCCTGAAACATTCCATCAAGCAGGTCGTTATGGGTGGTCAGACACTTATCGACCCACAATTCACCGGCGGAAGAGCGGAGTACTACGTCAGTGAACGTTCCTCCAATGTCGATTGCAAGCGAATAGGACGCGGGCATAGAAATTGATCCGATATGGCGTTATTCGATCGTCACAATTCGTGCTGTTGGACTATCGTGACGACATCAATAACGCACATCGAAACCTTACGCGCCAATGCTATTGGCAGCTATTTCACGTTGTGAAATGGTGAGGTCATCGGATTTAGGTCGCCCGACGATCAAATAAATGGGGAACATCCAATTTCACTAATTTCACTATGTGAAATGATGGTAATATTTAGTTACTCCCGCACTTTCGATTTCGCTAAAATGATTTCCTAACGCATGTTGGGGCCTTCCAAAGCGACTTTATTTATTTGATGGAAGAATGGTTTTGTAAGTTCTGCTTGAAACTGAGCGCGTTTGCATTTGCGCGAAAACATTAGGACAAAGACCGATGACTGATACTCAAGCTGCCCAACATGTGACAAAGCCGTACATCGAACAAAGTGAAAATAATAATGATGAGGAGCGCCAGGTCAGGTTGAATCTGGCGGCGCTCTATCGCTGGATATCGCGGCTGGGGTGGGATGATCACATTTACACGCACCTCAGCGCGCGAGTTCCTGCGCCGAACGACCAGTTTCTTCTAAATCCGCTTGGGTCGTTTTTCAGTGAAGTAACGGCGTCCAATCTAGTGAAGGTGGATTTGGACGGAAAAACGATTTCGCAAAGCGATAGGAAGGTCAACTGGGGTGGTGTAACGATACACGGCGCAGTGTACGAAGCGAAGAAGGAAGCAGGCTGCGTGATTCATCTGCATACGATTCCTGCAGTTGCGGTTTCCGCACTTGACGCTGGCCTTTTACCACTCAGTCAATTTGCGATGTTTCTGTATGGGAAGGTTGCCTACCATGACTTTACGGGACTAGAGGGTACCAAGGACCACCGCAGGCATTTACAGGATGATCTTGGCGATAAAAAGATTATGATGCTTCGTAATCATGGAACGCTTGTTTGGGGAACGAATGTTGCGGAAGCATTTGACTTGTGTCTACGCTTGGAAAAGGCGTGCGCAGTTCAAATTGCCGCGCTCTCGAGTGGAGCAAAGTTAAAATTTCCTTCCGACGAAGTTGTGAAGTATACGGCAGAACAACAGGCTAAGGTTGCCGTACCTTCCCTGGGCTGGATGGCTATCACTAGATTTCTTGACGCTCACGAACCGTCGTATCGCGAATAGGAAGGTTCGTCAGCACTACCGGGTTTGAGAGCAGCTGTTGCAAGTGCGCAGGTCAGCGCACCCTCAACTGTGATTAGCTGATCTGCCCCCGTTGAAGTGGTCCTCCCTGAAGTATTATTTTTGGATGGATTGGAGCTGCCCCTTTTTGTGGTCCAGTTGCCAAGCAATTTCTCAGGCTGTTTGAGTTTGTCTTGCGAACTCGTTCGGCGTCAAGTTGCCGAGCGAGGTATGAGGTCTGTCGTTGTTGTAATGGCACCTCCATTCTTCAAGTCGGTCGACTGCGTCTGCCATCGACAAGAACCATGAGGCATTAAGACACTCTGCACGGACTCGACCGTTGAACGCTTCACAAAACGCATTGTCCGTTGGCTTTCCTGGTCTAGAGAAGTCGATCTCGATGCCATTGAGATGAGCCCATTGATCCAGCATTCTGCCAGCAAACTCGGGACCATTGTCGCAGCGAACAGTCTGGGGCTTCCCACGCTCCCTAGCCAGCCGTTCGAGAACATCGACAACCTGGAAGGCCTTGAAGTTCGTTCTCGGAACGATTGCAAGTGATTCTCGCGTATGGCAATCGACAACGGTCAAAAGCCGGAACGAACGCCCGTCGAACAATGCGTCCGACATGAAGTCCATTGCCCAGCACTGGTTCACGCCTGCAATCTCCGGACGACCGGAACGATAGCACCACGCCCGTTTGCGCTTCGGTATTTTAGACCTGATAGAAAGCCCTTCTTCGCGGTATAGCCGGTAGGTTCGTTTGTGGTTCAACCGGTAGCCCTCACGCAGAAGCAGCACGTGAAGACGCCGATAGCCATAGCGAACCCGGCTGGCGGCAAGGTCCTTCAACCGAATGCGTAGCTCAGTTTGTGGATCGCCGCGCGACTTGTAGCGCTGCGAGGAGCGATGGAATCCGGTCGCCTTGCAGGCCCGTCGCTCACCGACATCGTAGACCTTCTGGAGATGGTGCACGATCTCACGCCGGACGGCGGGACTTACCATTTTTTTCGAAGGACATCCTGAAGCATAGCCTTGTCGAGGGTCAGATCTGCAACCACCCGTTTCAGCTTTGCGTTCTCGTCCTCCAACTGTTTCAGCCGTCGGATCTCGGTCACGCCCATGCCGGCGTAAACTTTCTTCCAGCGATAAAAATTCGGCTCCGAGATCCCCATCTTGCGGCAGGTCTCCTCGATCGTTGTGCCGCTATCAGCCTGCCTCAAGGCAAAGGCAATCTGCTCTTCCGAAAACCGCTTCCGCTTCATGGCATCCTCCCTCTGTCGGGTTCAGAATGCCTGAAAAAATTGCCCTCAAAGTGGACCAGTTTCCAGGGTCAGGATCACGATTGACGCCTATTAGTCGGATTTATTCGCGCGGAATTTTTGCGTCCCGTACGATTCGGGCGGTACTTTGCGACAAAGGACTGCGGTTTGCGAAGCTTGATGGCGACCTCCATCTGGTTCAGGCCGGCCCTCTTACGGGCCGCGACCATCAGTTCGCAAAGCTTCTTCGGGGCAGAGGAGTGTACGTTCTTGTAGAGCATGCGGCACGCAGAGTTGTGCCGGCTACGCAATATCCCAAAATAGGATGATTTGCTGTAATTATCCCGCTTTGGAGCGCTGCGCGTCTCTGTTCAATTGACTACGGGGACGAGCTCAGCTGGCCACACTTTAAGAACTCGTCTCACGGGGCTCTCTACCGGTGCTGAGGTACTCGCGCGCTATAAGAATACGCTGGACCTCGCTGGACCCCTCGCCGATACGATAGTGGCGCACATCCCGGTAAAAGCGTTCGACTGGAAAGCCGCGAATTAAGCCCATGCCGCCGAAAACCTGTATCGCGCGGTCCGTAACACGGCCAGCCATTTCAGAAGCATATACCTTACACATACTTGGCGCGGAACCGATCGGCTTGCCTTCTGCGTAGGTCATCAGAGTCTGATAAACGAGCGCGCGAGTGGCTGCCAATTCCATCGCGCTATCGGCAATCATCCACTGAATCGCCTGACGACTCGCCAATGGCTTACCAAAGGTTTGTCGAGTATTGGCGTGATCGATCATCATACTGAGTACTCGGTCCGCGGCGCCAATACAGGCGCAGCCGACGCCCAGGCGTCCATCGACGAGCGTTGTCATCGCAACCTTAAATCCGTCGCCTACTGGTCCAAGCAAAGCTTCATCTGGTAATTCGCATTCGTCGAAAGTTAATTCCGCAAGCTTAATTGCCTCAGATCCAATGGTCGTTTCCACTCGTGTAACCGCGAAGCCTGGTGCATCCTTCGGAACCAAGAAGGCAGAGATACCGCCTCGGGCTCGCTTCTCTGGATCAGTCACAGCCATAACAAGGACCAGTTCGGCATTGTGGGCGTTGCTGATAAAGTGTTTGCGGCCGGAAAGACTCCACCCTTTCTCGGTCTTTCGTGCCCGCGTCCTGATGGCGGCAGCGTCGGAACCTGCCTCAGGCTCGGTAAGTGCGAACGAAGCTTGAATCGTTCCGTCTCCTACCTTCCGTAGCCAACGCAAGTGCTGTTGTTGCGTACCGTAGCGAAGTAAAGCCAACGCGAGGCCGCCACTTGAGTACTCTGCCATCAAGGCGAATACTCGGTGCGAACGACTAAGCTCTTCAAGACTAATTAGGTAGGAAGCAACATCAAGACTCGCTCCTCCAAATTCCTCAGGCAAACGCATTCCTAGGAGGCCGTGACGCCGCATGGTGCTCCATGCGATATCAGGGATCTCTCCAATTCGATCGATCTCTCGAGCAATTGGTTCAAGCTCAGCCTCGACGATGCGACGAACGCCGCGTTTAACGTCAAGCAGATGAGCCGGCAAGAACGCTTCGGTTAAAGTATCCAATATGCGCCTCTTTGAAATTGATGCTTGGACTCTAAGCTTGGCGCGACGAGGTGGGAGTAGTCAGCCGAGCCGGGACAGTAACTGGGTGTATACTTTTTGGAGGCGTCATTTTCTAAGTTGGCTGATTGAAAAGAAATCAGGACTGCGCTTCTAGCCGCGAAAAAATATCTTTTGCCATAGGTGACAGCGTGTTGCCGACCTCTTTGCGGTCCGTTTTTCCCGTGCTCGCCATAGGGAGTCCTTCGGAAAACAGTATCACTCTAGGATAGGCATAAGCCGGGCCATTCTCGCGGCAAAACCGCATAAGGGCTTCGTCTGAAAGCGTCGACTTGGCGTGGCGAACAACCATTGCGACGGGAACCACGCCCTTAACGGGATGTGGCGCAGAGACCACGCAGGCGCCAATAACTTCAGGGTGTTTTAACAAAGTTGCTTCTACCTCCGCGGGGTAAACTTTGTCGCCACCAACGTTGAACATGTCGTCGTTTCTTCCAACAAAATATAGAAAGCCTTTGGGATCTCGTTCAAAAATATCCCCGGTTCGGTACCAACCATCGACGAATTTTTCAGCCGTGGCCTTAGGATCGTCCCAATACCCGTCGGCGAGCCATTCGTTGCGGATCCACAGCTCACCTCTGTCGCCAATCACGCCATTGTCAATTAATTTGACCTCAGTGCCGGCGTAAGGGTAGCCGCTGCTTTGCAGTGGATAGTCGTCGGGGTCAGGACCAAGAACTCGACCCGCTTCAGTTGTGCCGTAAACTTGAACCGCGCGCACACGCATTGCCTCTTGAACTTTCCGCATCAAGTCACCGGCAGCTGGC
>CAINNX010000006.1 GCA_903851305.1 uncultured Hyphomicrobiales bacterium
GATTTCAACATGGGCGCGATGGAGAACAAGGGCCTCAATATTTTCAACGACAAATATGTGCTGGCTTTGCCCCAAACAGCAACCGACACAGACTATGCCCATATCGAAGGTGTAATCGCGCATGAATATTTCCATAATTGGACAGGCAATCGCATTACCTGCCGCGATTGGTTCCAATTGTGCTTGAAGGAAGGCCTGACTGTTTTTCGTGATCAGGAATTTTCAGCAGACCAGCGTTCACGCGCGGTCAAACGCATCATGGATGTGCGCACGCTACGCGCTGCGCAATTTCCTGAAGATGCAGGCCCGCTGTCACATAATGTGCGGCCAGAAGCCTATCTCGAGATCAATAATTTCTACACACCAACCATCTATGAAAAGGGTGCCGAGATCATCCGCATGCTGAAACTCATCATTGGTGATGAGGCCTTTCGACACGGCATGGATCTATATTTCGCGCGTTGTGATGGCACTGCCGCTGTGGTGGAGGACTTTCTCGCCTGTTTCAGTGAAGCCTCGGGGCGTGACCTCACAGACTTCAAACGCTGGTATACGCAAGCTGGCACACCGCGCCTCACCGTCATGGCCACTTATGAGGCGCACACCAAACGCCTCATTCTGGATTTTGTGCAAGTCACCGCGCCCACCAATGGCCAGAACGACAAACATCCCGTGGTCATCCCTGTGGCACTTGGCCTGATCGACGAAGATGGCAGCCCCATTGTCCTTAAAAACCCTGCTCCCCACGTCGAGGGTGGCGCACGCGCGGATGAAACGCAGCGCGGCGTCTATGAAATGAATGGCGCCACGCGCAAACTCATTTTTGAAAATGTCAGCCAGCGCCCCGTGCCAAGCCTGCTGCGCGGCTTTTCTGCGCCTGTTAATCTCGTTAACACCGCCTCAGATGACGATCTTCTCATCTTGCTGGCTCATGACAACGACATGTTCAACCGCTGGCAGGCTGCACAAAGTGTTGCGACACGCTGGATGATGCGGGCTGTTAATGCCATTCGCACCGGCCAGCCGATAGAAGACGTCACACGTATCGCCAATGCCTTGTCGCACGTACTTGATGCCTATGCGCAAGATCCCGCCTTCACAGCGCAGACCATAATTCTGCCCAGCGAAAGCGATCTCGCGCGCGAGATCGGTAGCGATGTCGATCCGGATGCCATTCATCAGGCACGCCGCCACTTGCGTGCGCAAATCGGTCACGCACTTGCTGATCCTTTGCAAAAGGTCTGGCTCGCACTGGCTACAACAAATGCCTATTCACCGGATGCAACGAGTGCAGGCCGCCGCGCCCTACGCAATGCAGCGCTTGATCTGCTAGCAGCAGGCAACCATGAACAAGGCAGCCTACTCGCCAGCGAGCAATTCCACAGCGCTAATAATATGACCGACCGCATGGGCGCTTTGACTGTCCTGTCGCTGATCCCCGGGGATGCGCGCGAAGCGGCGCTCGACTCTTTCTTCCGCGCTCACGCAGGTGATCCGCTGGTCATCGACAAATGGTTTGCCCTGCAAGCCATGATCCCGGAAGAAGCAACACTGGGTCGCGTCAAGCGGCTCATGCAACACCATGCGTTCTCGCTGACCAATCCCAACCGCCTGCGCTCGCTGATCGGCGCATTTGCCACCGGAAATCTGACGCGCTTCAACGCTGCTGATGGCTCGGGCTATGATTTGCTGGTTGAAACCGTCATGGCTGTGGACCCTAAAAACCCGCAAGTCGCAGCCCGCCTACTCGTCGCCTTCCGGAGCTGGCGCTCGCTGGAAAGCGGGCGGCGTGCCTGTGCGGAAGCCGCACTCAAACGCGTGGCCGCTGTAGAAAACCTCTCGCCAGACGTTCGCGACATTGCCCAACGCTCGTTGGGGGTCTGAAAAACCCCTTGATTCTCAGCCGGATTCTGAGAATCCAGACAAAGTCGAGTCTGGGGATGAAAAAATCCATAAACTTTTCATTAAGGTGTGGACAAAGTGATTCGCTCGGATTCAGATAGAGACTGATTCGGGTGCGGCGATGCGGCACATTGGCACTCCCGAAGCGTGAAACTGAGGGGGCCAAACCATGGCGCGTGCAAACGTGGCCACTTTTTCCGCTCGCGCGGAAATCGGAGAGGAGATTGCGACAAGCAATACTCCCGGTCACGGCCTAACTGCGCCAGCTCTCCAGCGTCATGTCATTCTCCCCTTAGGCGTTATTCTCGCAGCCGTTCTGCTGACGATCTTCGGCATTTATGATGCGATCGATAGCCGCAAAGCCACACAAGCGGCGGCGATCGAAGAAATCGATATGATCGCGACCGGCCTCAAGGCGCAATTTAATCTTCTCGCGCGCAAAGACGGCGTGACTGAAGCTGCTCTCAACCAGCGCTTTTTCGCGCAGGGTCGCGAAATCTACCTGACGAATGAAACGGGCATCATCACCAACCAATATCCTGCAGGTAACCTCGCTGGCATCGCTTTGCAGGATGTGTTGGGCAACACACAACCTCTCACCTTCTTTGCTGATCAGGCCGGCGCCATGCAGATCACTCTGGCTGATGGTCGCGAGGCATTTGCAGCGGTACGCCAACTGAATGGGCCTTTCGGTCAGGTTGCACTCATCGCCCCCCTGCGCGGCGTTTATGCGAATTGGCTCAAAGACGTTGTGCGCAGCTGCCTGCTCATCATCGGCTTCTTGAGCATCATTGGGCTTGGCACACGCGCCTATTTGCGCGAATTCTCAGAGCGTACAGAAGCTGAAAACGCACGCACTGGTCTGCGACAGCGCTTTGATGCAGCGCTAGCACGTGGACGTTGCGGCCTGTGGGATTGGGACATTGCGCGCGGCCGCATCTATTGGTCGCGCTCCATGTATGAAATTCTGGGCCTGGACCAGCAGCAAGAATTTCTCTCCTTTGGTGACGTCAATGCGCTGATGCACCCGCAAGATGGTGACCTTCACGCCATGGCAGAAATGCTAGCTGCCTCGCAAAGCAATTCGCTCGATCATGCGTTTCGTATGCGCAATGCCAAAGGTGAATGGTTGTGGATTCGCGCGCGCGCGGAAATTATGCGCCAAGGCGCGCAGGGCAATCCACATCTCATCGGGATTGCGGTTGATATTTCAGATCAGAAAACACTGATAGAGCGCACCGCCACCGCTGATATGCGCCTGCGTGATGCAATTGAAACAATCTCCGAGGCCTTCGTTCTGTGGGATGCCGACAATCGCCTTGTCATGTGCAATTCGAAATTCCAGAGCCTGCATAATCTACCAGCCGACTCCGCCATTGTCGGAACACCCTATGCCGAGCTCATGGCCGCAGGATCTTCTCCCAACATCCAGGCACAAATTCCACTGGGCGCTCGTCCTGTATCAGGTGCACGCACCTATGAGGCGCGCCTTACTGATGGACGCTGGTTGCAGATCAACGAACGCCGCACCAAAGATGGTGGCTATGTCTCGGTCGGCACTGACATTAGCAAGCTCAAGATCCACGAAGAGCGCCTGCTTGATTCAGAGCGCCGCCTGATGGCCACGATTGCTGACTTGCGCAAATCGCGACAGACGCTAGAAACACAGGCTCAGCAATTGGCAGATCTGGCTGAGAAATATCTCGAACAAAAAGCTGAAGCTGAAACTGCCAACCGCGCGAAGAGCGAATTCTTGGGCAATATGAGCCATGAGTTGCGCACGCCGCTGAATGCGATCATTGGCTTTGCCGAAATGATGGAACATGAAACCTTTGGCGCGCTCGGTTGCGCCAAATATGTCGATTATTCGAGCCATATCCGTGAAAGCGGCCAGCATCTGCTGGGGGTGATTTCGGATGTTCTGGACATGTCACGTCTCGAATCTGGAAAAGTCACTCTGCATCCAGAACATTTCGAGATCGACACAGCCGTGTCGCGCGCAGTTGAAGCGCTGCGGGTTGCTGCTGAAGAAAAGAACATCAAGCTGGAAGCAGAAAGCCTGCCCGCGACAAAACTCTTTGCTGATCGCAATGCGATTGAAAAAATTCTTGTCTCCTTGTTACGCAACTCTGTGAAGTTTACACCAGTGGATGGGCGCATCTCGCTACGCTCACGCGTCGATGAAAATGAATTGACGATTTATGTCGAGGATACAGGTGTGGGCATCTCACCCGACATCTTGCCCAAACTTGGCCGCCCCTTTGAACAAATCGGTTCGACGCTCGAAAATGGCAATAAGGGATCGGGGCTGGGCTTGGCGATTGCGCGCTCGCTGGTTGAATTGCACGGTGGCTCGCTGAGCATTCGCTCAAGCCTCGGAGCTGGCACGATTGTGCGCATTCGACTGCCGCTCAACGTGGCGAAAGCTCAAACTCTGGACTTGCGCGCAGCAAGCTAATCAGGCGCGGCCTAAAATCTGCTCGAAAATACGCCGCACATCTGCACGCGTGTCGGACAGCATGTTTTCCAGAAATCGAAAATCCGGGAGATCGGCAGCCGCCGCAATCCGCCGCAGGACACCCGCTGCCATCTGTTTGGGATCAAAGCTTGCCTCCGTCGAGAGGCGGAACATTTGCATCAAAATCAGATAAAGCTTGTGCGCGGCAATCAATGTCTCACCCTGGTCCGGTGCCAAATAGCCAGCAGCTGAAGCGCTGCGTAAAAGATGAACGGTCTCGACATGGATCATATCGGGATTATCATACGCGTAGCGTAACGACAGATATTGCGCGATAAATTCCAGATCCATCAGACCGCCGCGCACCAGTTTTAAATCCCAGATGTGATCGTCACCCTTCTCCTGTGCGATCAGCGCGCGCATCTCATATACATCTTTGCGTAACTTGAGGGGGTCACGTGGCTGCGCGATAACGGCGCCAACACCTTGGATAAAGTCAACGCGCAAGCTTTCATCACCTGCCACAGGCCGGGCACGGGTGAGCGCCATATGCTCCCACGTTTCAGCCTCGTGCCGTTGATAATGCGCATAGCTTTCCCACTGCGTTGCCAGCGGACCTTTGCCACCAGACGGGCGCAAGCGCATATCAACATCATAGAGCTGCCCGCGGCGCGTGGCGACAGTCAGTGCCGAGACAAGGCGCTGTGTGAGACGCGTGTAATATTGAATGGCATGAAGGGACTTGGACCCATCAGATTGGGGTGTCTCTTCATCAAAATCATAAATGAGCACGAGATCAAGATCTGATGTCGCCGTCATTTCGCGCGAGCCAAGCTTGCCCATGCCAATTACTACGCAACGCCCGCCAGGCACATGCCCATACTCAAGTGCAAACGCAGCTTCCACTTGCGCCAGTGAGGCGCGAATCAGACTGGCAGCGAGTGCGGTATATGCAGGCCCGGCCACATCTGGTGCAATCATGCCCGACAGCATGCGCACACCAATCAGGAAATTTTCCTCCAGCAACATGTCACGCGCTGAATCGAGAAATTCATCCATCCGCTCGGGAGGCCGCAGGATGTTGCATGCGCGCGCGTCATATGTGTTTTCATCAGAAGCAGAGGCCAGAGATGCTGGATCAATAACTGCATCCAGAACATGGGGACGCTGCGCCACCACTTGCGCCAAACGCGGTGCCCCACCCAATACATCACCAAACAAATCGCGCACCGCCGCATGGCTTTTCAGAATAGAGAAAAGCTCAATTGCTGCTGGCATGCGGCTGAGTGCGGCATCAAAAGCAGCCAATGCAGAATCAGGATCGCCACTGCCTGCAAAGGATTCAAGCAAAGCTGGAACCAGTTCCGTCAAAACCTCGCGAGCACGGGGCGATTGCACGCCGGCTCTGCGTCCGAAATGCCAGCCACGAATGGTCTCGACTGCCAATGCGGCATCCATAAAACCCATGCTCTTTAATGTGGTCAAAGTCTCAGGATCATCTGTCACACCGGTGAAGACGAGTGACCCTGATTGCGTATCAAGCCCCTGCGCATGTTCAAACAAGCGCGCATAATGCAGCTCAACCTTGCGCATTTCATACGTCAGGGCATCTGAGAATTTTGACACATTGGCAAAGCCACAAAACTTTGCAAAACGCTCCAGCTGCTCCGGGTCAGAGGGCAGGCGCTGCGTTTGCTCGTCCGTCAACATCTGCAAACGATGCTCAACCATACGCAAAAAAGCGTAAGCTTCAGACAGATCCCTTACCGCTTCAGGTGTTACCCAGCCATCTGTCGACAATTCGTTCAGCATGTCGAGCGTGCACGCGCCGCGCAAATGCTCGCGCCTTCCACCAAAAATCAATTGCTGGGTCTGGACAAAAAACTCGACCTCGCGAATGCCCCCGCGCCCGAGCTTCACATCATGCCCGGCCACAGTGATTTCTGCATGGCCACGCACTGCGTGAATCTGGCGCTTCATCGCATGAATATCTGCAATGGCCGCATAGTCGAAATATTTGCGCCAAATGAAAGGCGCCAGATCAGCCAGAAAACGTGTTCCCAAAGGCAAGTCACCTGCCACAGGACGCGCCTTGATCAGCGCAGCACGCTCCCAGTTCTGGCCGAGATTTTCATAATAGGAAAAAGCTGCGGGCAATGAAATGGCCACAGCCGTAGAGCCGGGGTCTGGCCTCAAGCGCAAATCAACCCGCAAAACATAGCCATCGCCCGTGCGCTCCTGCAAAAGGCGCGACAGGTTTTTGGTCAGGCGCACAAAGAAGGGAGCTGGCTCAACACCATTTTTTAATACAGGTGAGACAGGATCAAAGAAGACGACCAAGTCAATATCGCTGGAATAATTCAACTCACGCGCGCCATGCTTGCCAAGCGCCAGCACAACAACACCGCATCCGGTTTCAGGATTTTCTAAATCTGGCAAAGTCACCTTGCCGTCAGCGGCCGCCTCACGCAGCAGAAAACTCAGTGCGTCGGAGACCATTGCATCTGCAAAACGCGATAGCGCCTGCGTCACGTCTATCACATCCCACAGGCCACCAATATCTGCGAGCGCAATCACCAAAGCTGCTTCTTGCTTGGCCAAGCGCAAGACTTCCATAACGGAAGCTTCATCTTGCGCTGTGCGCGCACGCGCCTTGGCCTTCGCCAGCAACCCTTCAAGTGTCACATGAGGTGCATCAGACGCCAAGCGTGCCAAGCGTTGCGGATCAGCCGATGCCAGACGCCACAGATAGGGAGAATGATCGGCAAGCCCTTCCAAAAGGGCACGGAAAGGCTTGGTCTCAAGCATCTGCGCCAGCAATGGCTCGTTGGGCAAATCAGCTATTTTGCGTCGGGCGGCTTTGGGATCTGCACATTTCGGCGCTGTCCTGAAAGATTTCCAGAGTGGCTCATCCATGAGGCACGCTGATGGGCAACGAGAAAACAACACGCAAGCCCGGCGCATTGTCTTCAATGCGCAAGTCCCCGCCGTGCAATTTCACAATGGCCTGTGCCATCGACAAGCCAAGGCCCGACCCCGGTCGCGAGCGGGCACCTTCCAGCCGCACAAATCGATCTGTGACACGCGTGCGATCGGCAACTGCAATCCCCTGCCCGCTATCAGCAATGAACAGCTCGACACGATCACCCACTTGCCGCACACCTGCTGATATGCTGCGTGAGGTCTCGCTCAACCCATATTTCAACGCATTGTCGATGAGATTGGCGAGCGCCTGTCCCATCAATTCACGATTGGCTGAAATGGTCAGACCCGCTTCCATAGATAAGGCAATCTGTGCACCAGTGTCTTCTGCCAACGGTTCATAGAGCTCGACCACATCCCCCAGAATATCAGCTGGATCACATGGCTTCATCTCGCCAGCGGCTTGCCCTGCTTCCAACCGGGCAATGGTCAAGAGCGCATTGAAAATCCGGATCAGACCATCGGATTCCTCAATCACCCGCTCCAAACCCTCGCGATAGGCTACAGGCGACCCCTCTGCACGCAAAGCCTCTTCTGCATTATTGCGCAGACGTGTCAGTGGTGTTTTGAGGTCATGGGCAATATTGTCGGAGACTTCTTTGAGACCAGCCATCAGCTCATCAATGCGATCCAACATGGCATTGAGATTATAAGCGAGACGATCCAGCTCATCATGGTTGCCTGATAATGGCAAACGGCGCGACAAATCGCCTTTCATGATTTCATGGGCTGATGCGCTGATCGCATCGACACGCTGCAACACGCGGCGCGCCACAAACAAGCCGCCCAAAGTGCCGATCAGAACAAGCCAGGCCAGTGAGGTAAACAAAGCGCGGCCCATCACCTGATGCAAGGCCTCCCGATCGCCAAGATCGCGGCCCACCAACAGGCGGAAACCACCGGGCAAAACAAAAATGCGTGCCAAGGCGCGATGCTGATGATCTGTTTCGCGATCATCATCACGGCGATAACTGGTCTCAATGAGGCTCGGGTTTTCCAATGCACCCGCTTGCAGCTCAATCACATTGCCCGCAATTGATTGACCTGCGGGGCTGGTCGCCAGATATAACGAGGCGCCGGGCTGACGAATGCGCTGCTCAATCACAAAGACAAGCCGGCGCAAACCGCCTTGCGCATATTGCTCTGACAGACCTTTGATCTCTGCATCAATGGTGGAGGTGATCTGATCATCCATCAGACCCTTCACATTCCATGCCACACGGCCCAGCACCAGCCCTGCGCCAATTGCAAAGACGACCAGATAGGCGAGTGACAGCTTGAATGCTGTCGTGCGAAAAAGTTTACCGAGCGCTGTCACGGATCATATATCCAGCGCCGCGAATGGTGTGGAGCAAGGGTGCCTGAAACCCCTTGTCAATCTTCGAGCGCAGGCGCGAAATGTGCACGTCGATGACATTGGTCTGCGGATCAAAATGGTAATCCCAGACATTTTCCAAAAGCATGGTGCGCGTCACCACCTGTCCCGCATGCTGCATCAAATATTCGAGCAGACGGAATTCGCGTGGCTGAATCAAAATCTCTTTACCATCGCGGGTCAGCTTGTGAGACAGGCGATCCAGCTCCAGCCCACCGATGCGCAGCACCGTTACATTGCCCGCACCCAAACCTTTGCGCCGCTGCAGCACTTCCACACGCGCCAGCAATTCTGAAAAAGCGTAAGGCTTGGCGAGATAATCATCGCCGCCAGCGCGCAGTCCCTTGACGCGGTCATCCACCTGGCCGAGCGCCGAGAGGATCAGCACGGGCGTATCAATTTTTTGTTCGCGCAACCCGCCAATCAGCGACAGTCCATCCAGTTTGGGCAACATGCGGTCGACTATCAGCACATCATAGGCGCCATCGCGCGCCATGGCATAGCCTTCCAATCCATCGGGGGCATGGTCGGCCACATGGCCCGCCTCGCGAAAAGCTTTCACGAGATAAGTGGCAGAGTCAGGATCGTCTTCAATGATCAAGAGGCGCATGGGTGCAACCATAACCTTTTCCAGCCGTCATGCCTTTTAAAAAAACGGGGCAGCTCGCTGCCCCGCTATTTGCAAACCAGAAAATGTCTCAGCCTGCGGGCGCAATGGCGATATAGCGCGTGTTGTCACCCGATTTGACCCGTAAAAGCAAAGCGCGACGACCCTCCTTACGGGCATTGGCCAAAGCCACGCTCACGTCAGATGGTCGCTCGACTTTCTGCCCGCCAGCTTCCAGAATCAGATCACCAGCCTTGAGCCCGGTGGCTGCAGCCGCCCCATTGGGTGCGACCTGCACCACGACAACGCCTTCACGCGACACTCCTGGCACAGCAGTGGCCGGGGCAAGCGTCAGACCCAGGCTGGACAGCGCATTGCGCTCTGCCCCACCCTCACGTCCGTTGCTGTCTGCGCGGCGCGGCTTGTCTTGCGGTAGCGTGCCAAGCGTCACTTTGACAAGCTGCTCTTTGCCATCACGCAAATAAGTAAGCTCGGCCTGTTTGTCTGGTCCGGCGCCCGCAATCTTGCGGGCCAACTCCCGCGGGCCCTCGATACGCTCGCCATTCACAGCCGTGATAATGTCACCGGACCGAATGCCAGCTGCTCCGGCTGGTGAGCCATTTTGCAATTCAGCAACAAGCGCACCTTTGGCGTCTTTGACGCCAAGGCTATCAGCAATATCTTGTGTCACAGGCTGGATTTGCACACCGATCCAGCCGCGCGCAACAGAGCCTTTGTTGCGCAAAGATTCGATCACATCACGGGCAACCTCTGTCGGAATTGCAAAACCGATGCCAACAGAGCCGCCAGAGGGCGAGAAGATCGCCGTATTCACGCCAACCACTTCACCGCGTGTGTTGAAGGTCGGCCCACCCGAATTGCCGCGATTGACGGATGCATCAATCTGCAAAAAATCATCATATGGCCCGGCACCAATATCGCGCCCTCGCGCCGAGACAATGCCTGCTGTCACCGTGCCGCCCAACCCAAAGGGATTGCCCACGGCAATCACCCAATCGCCCACGCGCGGCATGTCGCCCGCAAAAGCGACCCTTGTAAATGGCCCTTTCTCTTTGATCTTCAAAAGTGCCAGATCGGTGCGCGGATCTGTGCCAACAACTTCGGCGGCCACGTTGCGCCCGTCATCCAGAGCAATCGTCACTTCGGTGGCATGCTCAACCACGTGGTTATTGGTCACCACATAACCATCATCAGAAATGATAAACCCCGAGCCGAGCGATTGCGCAGCACGCGGACGCTGCTGCCGACCAAAGGGCATCTGGCCTTCGCCCCCAAAGCGGCGGAAAAACTGCTCGAGCGGATCACCCGGGCGCATCTGCGGCATGGCATTTTGCGCATCTTCATCGGCGCTGGCCGTCTCAATGGTTTTTACTTTGACCGCAACAACAGCGCCACGCACGCGCGCGACAATATCGGCAAAGCTTTGTGGCGCAGCGCCTATGGTCAAAGCAGGGGGCGTTTGCGCCTGCGCTGGTGACAAGGCCTGAACAGCAAGGCCCGTCAGGGAAAGAACAGCCACGGTGCCCAGCAAAGCCATGCGCTGTGCGTTCAGGCGGGGGGACTTCAACATCGACCAAGCTCCATTTTGCAATTCATCAGGACGGTTGCCCGTCTGTGAATGCGAAAATGGTGGCTCGAAGCTTACGCCCCGATGTCCGGAAGATGAAAAATACGTAAGGTTAGGCTCAGCGGCCGTCCTGCTCGAGCAGGGTTTTGAGGCGCGCTTCATCTGTCTCCGACAGAGAGGCCTCGACCTCGCTGTCACGGCGCCGACGCTGCGCCATGGCAAACAACGCACCACCGCCCACCAGAAGAACAGCAAATGGCGTCAGCCACAGCAGCAAGGTTTCATTTTTGAATGGTGGTTTGAGCAAAATAAAGTCACCATAGCGCTCCACAAGGTAGTCACGCACCTGGATGTTGCTATCGCCGGCCTTCAGCCGCTCACGCACGAGCAGACGCAGATCCCGCGCCAGCCCCGCATCGGAATCATCAATCGACTGGTTTTGACACACAAGGCAGCGCAGCTCGGACGAAATCTCACGCGCCCGCTCTTCCAGCTTGGGGTCGGCCAGCAATTCATCCGGCTGCACGGCCAAACTGAGAGATGGTAAAAGCGCCAGATACAGAGCCAGAACAAATCGCATGGCACTCACTCCGCAGGGGCTGCTTGCGGCCGCAAGCTGGCGCGCTGCGCAATGCCGATACGCAAGCGGCGATCAGACAGCGACAGCAATCCGCCCAGCGACATGATCAGGCAGCCTAGCCAAATCAGCGCCACATAGGGCTTCCAATAGAGCCGCAGGTCCATCGCACCATCAACGCGCACATCGGCAATGTTCATGTAAATTTGCCCACCTGCACCAAGCGTCACAATGCCGGCTTCCGTGCGCACCATGGTGCGTGTGGTGAAGGAGCGGCGTGAAGGGTCCATTTGCGCAATCACGCGACCTGCTTCACGCACTTCAGTATGCGCCACGAGTTCCTTGAAATTGGAACCATCACGCGGCGCCAATTCACGCACCACTACTTCATAAGGCCCGACAGCCACTGGCTCACCGGGCCTCACCGTGACGATGCGCTCCACACCCCAGCCCGTCGCAGCCAGACCAAACAAGGTGATGCCCACACCAGCATGCGCCAGCGCCGTGCCCCAAGCAGAGCGCGGCAATCCCAGCGCGCGGGAAATCATGTTAGAGAGCGTCTTGGCACCACGCAGGCGGCCGTAAATTTCGACAAACGAACCGACAATCAGATAGAGCGCGAGACCTGCAAGAATAGCAGGCATCACCGGCCCGCCGCGCACGGCCTCCAGCACAACCATGCCAGCCACACCTATGGCCACAGCCAGCACCAAACGCTGGGCCGCGCCGAGCAAATCGCCACGTTTCCAAGCCAGCATCTGGCCAAAGGGCATGGCGAGAATAATCGGGATAAAGAGCGGGCCAAAGGTCAGATTGAAGAACGGCGCGCCCACCGAAATCTTTTCGCCCGTCACGGCTTCCAGCGCCAGTGGATAAAGCGTTCCGATGAACACCGTGGCACAGCTCGTCGTCAGCAACAGATTGTTGAGCACCAGTGCGCCTTCGCGCGACACGGGGGCAAAGATTCCACCCGGCTTCAACGCCGATGCACGCACAGCAAACAAAGCCAGCGAGCCGCCGATAAAGAAAACCAGAATGCCCAGAATGAACACGCCACGCTGCGGATCACTTGCAAAAGAATGGACCGATGTCAGTACGCCCGAGCGCACGAGGAATGTGCCGAGCAGCGAGAGCGAGAAAGCCAGAATGGCAAGAAAGATCGTCCAGATTTTCAGCGCATCGCGCTTTTCCATCACTGCTGCACTGTGCAGCAAAGCCGTGCCAGCAAGCCACGGCATCAGGGACGCATTTTCCACTGGGTCCCAGAACCAGAAACCGCCCCACCCAAGCGTGTAATAAGCCCAGTAAGAGCCCATCGCGATACCGAGCGTCAGAAAAATCCACGCGCCCAGTGTCCAGGGGCGAATATAGCGCGCCCAAGCCGCATCAATGCGCCCCGAAATCAGCGCAGCTGCTGCGAATGAAAAGGTAATCGAGAAGCCGACATAACCAATATAAAGAAGCGGCGGATGGATCGCCAAGCCGGGGTCTTGCAACAATGGATTGAGATCGCGCCCCTCAAGCGGCGTCGGATCAAGGCGAGCAAACGGATTTGAGGTGAGCAGCACAAACAACAAAAAGGCCGCACTCACCCAGCTCTGCACCGCCAGCACAAGTGCGCGCAAATCATCGGGCATGCCACGCGAGAACAAGGCAACCGTTGCGCCGAACAAGGCGAGGATCAGCACCCACAACAGCATCGAGCCTTCGTGATTGCCCCAGACGCCCGAGAACTTATAGATCAAGGGCTTCAGCGAATGCGAATTTTCAAACACATTCACGACCGAAAAATCGGACATGACATAGGCATGCGTGAGTGCGGCAAAAGATAAGGCCACCAGCAGAAACTGCACCACAGCGGCGGGTTGCGCCACGGCCATCAACGGACCATCGCGGCGGATGGCGCCATAGAGCGGCACCAAAGCCTGCACAATGGCCAAAGCCAGAGCCAGAACCAGCGCATAATGTCCAATCTCGACGATCATGCGCGCGCCCTTACTTGGTCTTGGGTCCGGAACCATCGTTCCAGACACCTTTCTGCTTCAGGGAATCAGCCACTTCGCGCGGCATGTATTTTTCATCATGTTTGGCGAGCACGCTATCGGCACGAAACACGCCATTGATCAGCTGGCCTTCCGCCACAACGCCCTGCCCCTCACGAAACAGATCCGGCAGCAGGCCTGTGTAAGTCACTTTCACATCCGTCTGGTTGTCGGTGATGGCAAAGCTGACATGGCGCTCATCCTGTTTTTGCACAGAGCCCGGCTGCACCAGACCGCCAATGCGCATGCGCGCTTCCGGGCGCATGGTTGCTGTCTTTTCTGCCAATTCGCTAGGTGTCACGAAGAAGACCACGCCATCGCGGAACGCAAAAAGCGCGAGCCCTGCCGCCACGCCAATCACAGCGAGGGCAGAGGTAATCAAGACAAGTCGGCGGCCCTTGCGGGTCATGGTCAGCCCTTCAATCCGAGATCTTTTGCGAGTTCTTCCAAACGCGCTAACCCATCTTTGTTATTGGCAAGCGCTGCGCGCGCCTTGGCAAGCGCCGCCTTCGCCAGATCAGGCTCGCGCAACACGGTGTAAGAGCGGATCAACCGCGCCCAGCCTTCCGCATCGCTGCCATCTTGCTCAAGCTTGCCTGCCAATTGCGCCACCATGGCGCGGATCATGGCCTGCTGTTCGTCAGGCACTGCATTTTGCACGGCCTCTAGCCCGTCAAGATTGCCACCCAGCGCCACAATGCGAGCCCGCACTGATTCTTGCCAAGGCGCATCCGGCGGCGTGCCACGCGCGAGATTCATGAAAGCGTCGAGCGCACCAGCTTTGTCGCCCATCTGCTCGCGTGCCAAAGCCAGATAGAAGTAAGCAACAGGATGACCCTCGCGCAGATTAAGCGCCTTTTCAAAAAGCTCGGCAGCTTCCGGCGTCACGCGCTCTTGCGCGGCATAAACAAGTGACTCGCCTTGCGCCACCAAACGCTCAGCCGTGTCGCCGAGCATTTGATTGGCGGCCTTGAACGCACGCGCGGCATCATCATAGCGGCCAAGCTTCATATAGACCGGGCCAATAATCTCCCAACCACGACCATCCTGCGGATTGGCAACGAGATGCTCTTCAATTTTGGCAATGGCCGACATCAATTCCTGATTACCCGCGCGCTCGGCCTCACGCGCTATCAATGGCAGGTCCTGCATCTCGGGATTGCCGAGCCGGGCATAGAGCGTCAGCGAAAGTGCGGGGATGATAATCAGCGCAAAAATGGCACTCAAGCGCACGGCAAAGCGTGACTGGCTTGGGACAGGCGCAGCATCCGCACTGCGCAACAGGCGACGTCCTGCTTCGGCCTTGGCTGCCTCGGCATCCGCGTCACTCAGCAGGCCGAGCGCACGGTCGCGCTCAATCTCTTCAATCTGCGTATGATAAAAGGTGATGTCCGGCGTCTGAACAGCAGAATTCCGCGCCCGGCCCAAAGGCCAGAGCACGGCCAGCACGACGGCGCCCGTCAGCAATGCAAAAACAGCCCAGATCATGCTCAGGTCTTACCCGTTCAGAGCCCACTGGGCAAAGGCCTATAAAGTCGCGGTCCCGACCTTTTCATGCCGCTGGCAGCCGCAGGCGGGCGCGCAATCCCCCCAAAGGACTGTCGTCCAGCGTAAATTCCCCTGCATGGACCGCCGCCAGATCAGCCACAATGGACAGGCCAAGCCCCGAACCCGGTTTGGTTTCATCGAGCCGCCTGCCCCTTTTCACCGCCTGCTCGCGCAGATCGGCAGGCAGGCCGGGGCCGTCATCATCCACGCTGAGAATCAGAAAGTCTTGCAGCCCTGCCCCGCCCGCCTCCAAGCCGAGCGTCAGCACCACGCGGCTGGCGGCCCATTTGCCGGCATTGTCGAGCAGGTTGCCGACCATCTCCTGAAGATCCTGCGCCTCGCCACGAAAACGCGGGGCGCAGGTCAGGTCTGCTTCAAAGCTTGGCACGCCATCGCGATGGATTTTCTGAAAGGTGCGGACCAGGCTCTCGATCACCGGCACGACCTCTGTCGCGGCACCCACCATATTGGAGCGCGCCGCTACGCGGGCGCGGTCGAGATAATAATTGAGCTGGTCGCGCATCACGCCCGCCTGTTCGCGCATTTTGGTTGCCAAGGGCGAGGCATCCGCATCCGCCTCATTGGCGATGACACTGAGCGGTGTTTTCAACGCATGCGCCAGATTACCCACTTGCGTGCGTGCGCGCTCGACAATTTCGCGATTGGAGGAAATGAGGAGGTTGATTTCACCTGCAAGCGGGGCAAGATCGGGGGGGAATGCACCCTCGATGCGCTCACTGTCACCGCGCCGAATGGCTGAGACTTCGCCACCCAAACGGCGCAAAGGCGCCAAGCCAAAGCGCACTTGCGCCACTGTTGAAAGCATCAAGGCCAAAGCCAGCAACAGAAAGGTTGCTGCCAGCGCATACTCAAAACGGTGGATATCGGATTCCAGCTGATCGGTGCCTGCTGCCACTTGAATGAGAAAGCGCCCTTCCTCATCCGTCTCGATCACCCGCTCCACAATGCGGATTGCGCGCCCATCGGGCCCAGCTGCAGTGCCACGCCGATATTCGCCTAGCTGGGCTGTCACGCCCAAAGCCTCAAGGCGGGGCAAGCGCGCGGCAAACAAAGAGCGCGAGGCTTTGACCTTGGCATTTTGCTGCGACAGCGGCGTGATCTGCCAATACCAGCCAGACAAGGACAATTCGAATTGCGGATCGCCCAATTGTCCAGGTTCGGTGCGCGTATCATCGCCCGGTGTGGCGACATCCGCCACAATGGCACGCAGGTAAACGCCCAGCCGCTCATCAAAAGCCTGCTCGGCTGAGCGGCGATAGAGATTGGAGAGAATAAGCCCCGCCACCAGCAAAATGCTGATGCTCCACACAGCTGCAGAGGCAAACAGCCTTTTGGCCAGCGAGCGCGGCGCGGGCTCGCTCATGATGCACCAGCTGCCCGATCGAGACGATAACCGAGCCCCCGCACAGTCTCGATCACATCGACGCCCAGCTTTTTGCGCAAGCGGCCAATGAACACTTCAACCGTATTCGAGTCACGGTCGAAATCCTGATCATAGAGATGATCCACCAATTCCGTGCGCGAGACGATGCGGCCATTGTGGTGCATCAGATAAGCGAGCAGACGATATTCGTGGGAGGTGAGTTTAACAGCCTGCCCTGAGACGACCACTCGGCCCGACTTGGTGTCAAGCTGCACGGGTCCGCAGGTCAATTCATTGGTGGAATGTCCGGTCGCGCGGCGCAGCAAGGCACGCAGACGCGCCAGCACTTCCTCCATATGAAAAGGTTTGGCGACATAATCATCCGCACCCGCATCAAACCCCTGCACCTTGTCGCTCCAGCGATCACGTGCTGTGAGGATCAAGACCGGCATGGTGCGCCCTGCCCGCCGCCAATCTTCCAAAACGGTCAAGCCGTCTTTCTTGGGCAGACCAATATCGAGCACAACCGCATCATAAGGTTCTGTGTCACCCAGAAACCAACCCTCTTCACCATCATGCGCAGAATCCACCGCATAACCGGCCTGCTCCAAAGCGGCGACCAATTGGCGGTTGAGATCTTTGTCATCTTCAATCACAAGCAGGCGCATGGGCGTTACCGCTCCTGAATGTCGCGCGGCGGCATTTTCACGCCGGACGTCGCATCGACAAAAATACGCAACACACGTCCATCGCGGCGCAACAGCGACATTTCATAGACATAGGTCTGGTCCCACAGGCAGAGCCGCGTCTTCAGCGGCTCTGCGCGCGTGTCTCGCGCCGCATCACGCAGCAAAACCAGAGGCTCACGCAATTGATGCGCGCTCACAGACTCCCGCGTTTCGGTGGAGTTAAGGCAAGCGCGCGCAACCACCGGATTGGCTACCGGCAGTGTCAGTGAGGCGGTCATAGCCACCATTGTCAGCATTGTTCCCATGACCAAACCCTGCCACGGCCCGCGTGAACCGGCGATGAACGAGGTCTAACCCGTTTGCGCAGCTGAGGGAATCCCCTCAGCCAATCGCCGATTTGGCGCGCACACGGCCAACAATAGCATTGACCCCGCCCAGAAGCGCGGTCAGCGCCGCACCAAAGCCAGCAATGTCATTGCCCTTCCAGGCCAGCAAGGCCCCGGTGACGGACGAGCCAATCACCGCAAAAGACGACCAGATGGTCTGCGAAGCCCAAAACGGCTTGGTGTCAATCGTATCCGTCTCAGCCATATGTTTTCCTTTCGTCGTAGCCGCTGATCTTGCGGCGGGTTGCACCGGGGTCGTCCCCGGCTCTTGTGACGCGAGCGCTTTGGCGGCGCGCGCGATACGCTGAATGCGGCGCGACCATCCACGCCCAAACAGAGAAAAATGCGGAAGCGTTTTGAGCCTCGCCAAGCGCGCAGCGCACAGCGCGGAAATCACTGAGGCCAATGGCTGGCCTGCCAGCGCCGTGCGTGTTTGCGGGCCTATCACCCCGTCCTGATAAACTTGCAAAGCGCGCTGCAAATCGAAAATGGCGGTATGCGGTCCGGAATTGACCGCATCATCAAATAAAGCCAGATCAAGCCCGCTGGGGAGATCATCCGCGCCAATCGCCTGCCAATAAAGTGCTCGATAAATCTGCGCGGCTTCTGCCTTCTCGAGCATCAACACATCTTCGCGTGACACCGACTTCCCGCGAAAGGCAGCCAAGGTCGCGCGCGTGATCCCCATATTGGTCGCACCACCCGGATCACCGGGGTTGTCGGCAAAGCCACCTTCTTCGGACAAAATAGCGGCCAAACTTGTAGTCCAATTGCGTGCAGCCATGGCTCACCTCCACAGACGTTGTGAGGGCATCGGCCCGACATCTGTGGCAAACGTTTGTAAGCCCGAAGCCACAAAGGGCGTGGCAATCAACACGACACTGCCTGGCGTCACACGCATCGGCCAAAAGGCCGAAACAGAGCCACCCAAAGGGGCCTGCCACATTTGCATCTGTTTCCAGCCTTGTGCGGCCGTGAACACACGTGCAGCAGAATCTGTCCACAGATCATACGGCACACCATCGATCAGCAGACGCGTGATATTGTCTGTGGGTGCCATCACCAATGCACCACTGATGACGCGGAAATAAAGTCCTGCCGTCACGCCACGCCCGACATTACGAGAACTCGACAGTGCCGGATAATAATTCACGGATTGAACACTCACAGGCGAGATTACCCCTGTGCCGGCTGTCACTTGCAGCACAAAAAACTCTGTCGCCGAAGCCTGTGCGCTGGTGGGCCTGAGCTTGTTCAACAGATCTGCAATAGTCACATTGAGTGTTGCGCCGGGCCGCGCCACGCCATAATTGACGCGCGTGGCACCATTCACACTGGTGAGCCAGCTCGCATCGGCAAAAGTTGCTACAGCCCCCGTGACCGGCTCTGGATTGCCGGCAAAGCGGCCACCATCCTCCAGCAGATTGAGGCCCGTGGTTGCCGTAGCAAGTGTCAAATCGGCAAAACCATTGGGAAAGTTCACGCGTCCCGTGGCCGGATCAACAACAAGCGCCTCTTTCCAGGCTGCACCATCCGCCGAGACTTTGATGCGGTATTTATCATCCCCCATCA
>CAINNX010000007.1 GCA_903851305.1 uncultured Hyphomicrobiales bacterium
CCATCACTTCGACCCTGATGGGGCTTGGCGCCTATCCGGCTTCCGGCAAGAACTGGCTGGGTATGCTGGGCATGCACGGCACCTACGAGGCCAATAACGCGATGCACGATTGCGATCTCATGATCTGCGTCGGCGCGCGTTTTGATGACCGCATCACGGGCCGACTGGATGCATTCGCGCCTCACTCCAAGAAGATCCATATCGATATTGATCCCTCGTCGATCAACAAGAACGTCAAGGTCGATCTCGCCATCATCGGCGATTGCGCGCATGTGCTGGAAGACATGGTGCGCATCTGGCGCCAGGACGCGCCGCAGATCGACAAGGCTGCGTTGAAAGATTGGTGGAAGCAGATCGATGTCTGGCGCGCGAAAAAGTCGCTCGCTTATCGCCCGTCAAAGACCACGATCAAGCCGCAACATGCGATCCAGCGTCTGTATGAGCTGACCAAGAACCGCAACACTTACATCACGACCGAAGTCGGGCAGCACCAGATGTGGGCGGCGCAATTCTATCATTTTGAAGAGCCCAACCGCTGGATGACATCGGGCGGTCTTGGCACGATGGGTTATGGCTTGCCGGCAGCTGTGGGTGTGCAGATGGCGCATCCGGACGCGCTGGTCATCGACATTGCGGGCGAAGCCTCGATCCTGATGAACATGCAGGAAATGTCGACAGCGCTGCAATATCGCCTGCCTGTGAAGATCTTCATTCTGAACAATGAATATATGGGCATGGTGCGCCAGTGGCAGCAATTGCTGCATGGTGGCCGCTATTCCAATTCCTACTCCGAAGCTCTGCCTGACTTTGTGAAGCTGGCTGAAGCTTACGGCGGACATGGCATTCGTTGCTCGGACCCCGACAAGCTGGATGACGCGATCATGGAAATGATCGAGTCACCCAAAGCCGTCATCTTTGATTGCCTCGTCGAGAAGGAAGAGAACTGCTTCCCGATGATCCCGTCAGGCAAGGCGCATAATGAAATGCTGCTCGCTGAACTCGGTGACGATGCCGGTATTGAAATCGGCTCGGTGATCGATGAGCGCGGCAAGCTGCTGGTCTGATCGGCGGAATTTTAGAAGGTCGAAAACAATGAACGCACCCGCTATCCCGCCGTCACCTTATTCATCGGCACTCGGCAAATCGAACATTGAGCGCCACACGCTCTCAGTGCTCGTCGACAATGAACCCGGCGTGCTCGCGCGCGTCGTCGGTCTGTTCTCCGGCCGTGGTTACAATATCGAAAGCCTGACGGTCGCTGAAGTTGCTCATGGCGAACATTTGTCACGCATCACCATCGTCACCTCCGGCCCGCCGGAAGCCATCGAGCAGGTGGGTCATCAGCTCGAGCGCCTCGTGCCGGTCCATCATGTGATCGACCTGACGCTGGCCAAGAAGAGCATCGAGCGCGAGCTCGCCATGGTGAAGGTGCGCGGCAAGGGCGATGATCGCGTCGAGGCCTTGCAAGTGGCCGATGCCTTCCGTGCGCGCGTCATTGACGCGACGACGGAGAGCTTCGTGTTCGAGCTGACCGGCAATGCCGAGAAGATCGACCAGTTCGTCGAGCTGATGCGCCCCATCGGGCTCGTCGAAGTCTCGCGCACGGGTGTGGCCGCCATTTCGCGGGGGCCGGACCCGATTTGATAACTGCATGGCGCCCCTTCTCCCGCGTGCGGGAGAAGGTGTCGCGCTTGCGCGACGGATGAGGGCGGTTCAGCCGCACTCACCCTCACCCGCCTGCCTCTGGCAGGCACCCTCTCCCGCCTGCGGGAGAGGGGAGGGAGCTACAGCCACCTTTTCTTTGACGCGGGCGGACTTCGCGCTTAGAAGGCTCGATCACTTTTTCTAAGGGACGGTTCCGCCTTCGTCCCATCCAAACCCGGGAAACGACCCCATGCGCGTCTATTATGATCGTGATGCCGACATCAACCTCATCAAGGGCAAGAAAGTAGCTGTCATTGGCTATGGCTCGCAGGGCCATGCCCATGTCCTCAACATGCGCGATTCCGGCGTGAAGGACGTTGTGGTCGGCCTGCGCAAGGGCTCGCCTACCGTCAAGAAGGCTGAAGGCGAAGGCCTGAAGGTCATGGAAGTCGCCGAAGCTGCGAAGTGGGCTGACGTCGTCATGATGCTGACGCCCGACGAATTGCAGGCTGACATTTATTACAAGGATCTCGCGCCCAACATGAAGCAGGGCGCTGCTCTGCTCTTCGCGCATGGTCTCAATGTGCACTTCAACCTGATCGAGCCGCGCAAGGATCTCGATGTTCTCATGGTGGCCCCGAAAGGCCCCGGCCACACGGTGCGCGGTGAGTACAACAAGGGCGGGGGCGTGCCCTGCCTGATCGCCATCCATCAGGATGCATCCGGCAATGCCCATGATCTGGGCCTTTCTTACGCATCCGCCGTTGGCGGTGGCCGCGCGGGCATTATCGAAACCACCTTCAAGGAAGAATGCGAAACCGATTTGTTCGGTGAGCAGGTCGTTCTCTGCGGCGGTCTCGTTGAGCTCATCCGCGCTGGTTTCGAAACGCTGGTCGAAGCGGGCTATGCCCCTGAAATGGCCTATTTCGAATGCCTGCATGAAGTGAAGCTGATCGTCGACCTGATCTATGAAGGCGGCATCGCCAACATGAATTACTCGATCTCCAACACAGCCGAATACGGTGAATATGTCACTGGCCCGCGCATCATCACGCCAGCCACCAAGGCTGAAATGAAGCGCGTTCTGGATGACATTCAGTCGGGCAAGTTCACGCGTGACTGGATGCTCGAAAACAAGGTCGCACAGACCTCGTTCAAGGCCACCCGCGCCCGCAACGATGCCCACCAGATCGAAGAAGTCGGCGCTCGTCTGCGCTCGATGATGCCTTGGATCGGCAAGAACAAACTGGTTGACCAGTCTAAAAACTAAATGAAAAACTATCCACACCCCATCATCGCTCGCGAGGGCTGGCCGTTTCTGGCGATTTCCTTGAGTCTTGCTTTGGGCGCTTCTGTTTGGTGC
>CAINNX010000008.1 GCA_903851305.1 uncultured Hyphomicrobiales bacterium
CGATAAAATTCATTGATGGTGAGGCTCGCCATGCTCTCGGCATCGTATTCGCCCTTTTCGACTACGTTATGAAAGGCTTGGCCGGCGAAGTAGCGGCACAATCGCTTAAACAGTCGGAAGAATGACTCGATAGTGCCTCGCATACGCGGGTCCGGATCGGGAAGTTGATGCTTCACACGACAGCGTGTTAATGCCTGCGCAAAATCACCCTTGAACGCAGAACCGCCATCGGTCGCGAGATTGCGTGGACGCCCATACATGGGCCATGTGCTTTTGGCCCCGGCCCAAACCGCCAAGTAAGTCTTATCAATGAAGGTGGTCCGGAGCGCAGACTTTGAACTTATTGTAGAGGGAGCGGCGTCAGTCAAATTAAAGCCTACGATAGCGCGCGAGGCCAAGTCGATGATGACGGTGGCCGTACACCTCGCGCGCGGGACAAGATCCCGTTCCTTCGGTGTTAGTCTGTTCCAGACGCTCGACTTCTCGACGAGGACGTGGAGATCCACCTCCCAATCGTCCATCTCAACGCGTTCCAGGAGTTCCTTGATAGCGAGACCACGGCCGACCGGTGTGTATTTGCGAAGCGCTCTGTCGACACTTGTCTGGCCGGCGAGCACCTTGAAGGGATGCAGTTTGTTTATTCTGCGGAGCACCGCAGAGCGTCCGACGTGAAGGTGTTCCGCCTCAGGCTTTCCGCTATTGATTTCTTTCAGGTCGTTTTCAATGTTTTCGAACACGTGGCTTTTGTCGAACTTGCGTGAATCCGGATATTCTTTGACTCTTTTATCAACAATTTTCTCAACTTGCAGATCGAGCTGATTGCGGTTGCCGCAATTATCATACTTCGGAATGAACGCCTCTAGCTTACCGTTGTAATGTTTCATCTTGCGAAGCCAGTCGCGAAGACCGCTAGGGCTTGGATAATCAAACTCCTTCGGAGGAATATCCAGGTAAGGGCGCCCTCTGGGCCGCCATTCCTCGAAAGTGTTGAAATACCATTCGTGAATCGTGTCCTTATTCGCCTCAATGAATGGCTTCAGGTGTTTGATGTTTTCGCCCGGTAGGATGTAAGGATCAAGGCCGACTACAGCGCGGTGGACCCGGACGCACCATTCTTGCTTCCAAGCAATAGTTTTCAGAGTTTCATCGTTGAGGTCGGAAAGATAGGTGTCATCGTATTCCGTACGCAGAAGTACTGCAGCCTTTGAATAGAAGTCCTCATCAACTCTGAAGCACCTTTTGCGCATCAGCTTGTTGATATCGTCGTCTCTCTTTACGACATAGCAATCTTGAATTGTATCGCCAATTATGGGCTGTAGAAGGTGTCTGTCGCCACTTTTTTTAATAGCGCGATAAGTGGCGCCCTCGATTGTCAGGCGATCGTGCCTTCCGAACTTATGGCTTCTTCCAGCGAACTTGATACTCTTATCACGCATGACGCTTCTCACAAAAACGGTTCGGCGTTCCACGAAAGTGGTATTTACTCACATGGCGCTTAGGTGTTTTCAATCTTCAAGATCGTGTTCTGATCGAGCGGAATTCCGCGCGGCCGCTTGAGCAGACCTGACTGGATTAGTGCGAATGTGGCGCGAATTCCGCGTTTCCCGAGACCGACTTCAGCGGCAATTCTGGAAGCGGTAATGAAGCCGTCCGCCTGGTCGATGATCGCCTGGCGAACGACGTTCTGTCCATTGAGATCTGCGTCGCAACCACAGTCGACAATAAGTTCCGCGTTCTTAATCGTTACAAGGGACAAATGTTGTTCGGTAAGGATTTTGTACTCGTTTGCAAATTTATCACCGGCATCACGAGCTAGACACTTTAACCTATCCAGGATCTTCGCCGAATTCTTCTTCACGTCTTCGGCGTACTTGACTTCGTATGCGGTCCGGTAACCGTCACGGTCTGTCGTGATGAAGTCGACGAAATAGTGATTGATATAACTTCCTGGGACTTTATTGGGCTGCTGTTGTTCTCTGATTTCACGCAAATTGCTATTTGCAATAAGAACGAGGGCCCAGCTTTCTTCGAGCCCACTTTCAACTTGAATTTCACGCTTACGGAATGGATCGACGAGCCGCACAATCTTGGAGCCCCGTTTTTTAATCGGGATCTTCCGCATCGCGACGCTGGGCCGGATGTCGAGCGCCTTCCCATAAGCGATGCCGCTCACAGCTTCGGTGCTAGACGCTACTTCAACGACAGCGACATCTTCCGACAGTGACGGAAACTGGCGTGAAGGTTGTGTCGCGGGGCCTAAAAACGACTTGCGCAGTTCTTCTGCAAGTTGGTTTCTGTGGCAGTACATAGCTGTTCTCGCGGTGCGAATTGCCCATCGCGTTTGATGGGTGCATTAATTTCGATCCCCAATCAGCCTGAAATAAATTGTCCTGTGAATATCTGGTGCGGTCCTATTGGTTGATCGAGATCGTGGATTGCGCTCGGCTGTTGGGTTGACAATCTTATGGTCACGAAAAAGCAAGGTTTCTGCCGCAAAAATAAATATGGATAAGTTGCTGCAGAATCTGCAGAACGTGCATTTAGTAGGGATCTGACATGGCTCAGATGTTCTGGCGTGGGCGCAAAAAAAATTATGCACGAAAGCGTGGATAGCCAAATTATCATTGCGATAAACGTGTCTCCAAATGCCTTTGTGTATCTCGATCGAGCCTCTGAGCTCGCTTAGTCACAACTTTTGGCGGGAATAGCGCAACAGTATTTTCGCTTCTCCGAAATCCTGACTTCAGCTCTAAGAATTGCCGTCTCCGTTCCGTCAAGTTCCATAGACGGATTGCGGGAATGATGATGGTAAAGGACCGTCTGGATGTGCAGAGCGTGCGGACAACTGCATCAAGTCTGCCGATTCCATTTTGAGCTAGACACTGGGCAATTTCAGGGAAAGTCGGCCGTATGGTAAGTTCTGGATGGTGATAAATAAGGCGATCTAGATCACTGCACAGTAGCTTCAGCTCATGTTCGTGTCGGCGATCCCGCTCAG
>CAINNX010000009.1 GCA_903851305.1 uncultured Hyphomicrobiales bacterium
GAGACTTTGATGCGGTATTTATCATCCCCCATCAGCCCTGTCTCAACACGCCCCGACCAGTTCGATTGATAGAGTTGCGAGACCGTATTGCTACCCTGCTCGCGATTGAGCGCGATGCGCACATCACCCGTGCCGCCCTCCGCCGCATTGAACGGGGCAAACAAAACACTATTGCTCTTGGTCACCACCTGCGCCTTGGGATCAGGCGCGCGCAAATCGGCAAAACCATTGGGAAAGTTCACGCGTCCCGTGGCCGGATCAACAACAAGCGCCTCTTTCCAGGCTGCACCATCCGCCGAGACTTTGATGCGGTATTTATCATCCCCCATCAGCCCTGTCTCAACACGCCCCGACCAGTTCGATTGATAGAGTTGCGAGACCGTATTGCTACCCTGCTCGCGATTGAGCGCGATGCGTACATCACCCGTGCCGCCTTGCCCCATCGGCACGGGCGCAAAGAGCAAAGCATTGGCTTTGAAAGAAACCGGATTTTGTGAATCAGCCGCAGTGCCAACACCCAAGAGCCGAAGATTTTGGGCTTCAGTGATCTCAACGCGCAGCCGAACCCAATCGGTACCGTCAAAAACAAACAGAGCTGCATCACTCTCCACATAAGCACGCCAACCCTTGCGCGGCATATAAAATTCCCATTCGCTGTCATTCCAGGATGCAACTTGCAACGCATGTCCGGCAAAGGCCCCCGTCGGCGCAGTTCCAACTAGCCCTTGCCAGCCCTCACTCGGATTGGCAGGTGGCGTGACAAGATTACGCGCACCAACTGACAAATGTAGCAGCACATCAAGCCGATCAAGCGCCTCATTATGCGTGACGTGCTTTTGTGATTGTGCGGCATCAATCCGCGGCAGGCCAAGGCGGCTCGTATCAGACATGGAAAACCTCAAAAAATTTAGGAAATAAAAATATCTGTGCGCAAATCAAAACCGCGCCCGACAGATGCGCTTAATTGCGCAATGCACAGTCGTAGAATCGACTGCGGCACGCCAAAATCTGCCAGTTCCAGAGACGCAGGATAAAAACAAGACGGGCCGTTGACAGTGAAACTGCGTAGCACAACACCATCAGCGCCCAGACACTCAACAATGTAACTCTCGGACACTTCACCCAGCGGCACATCAAGGCCTTCCCACATATCGCCATCACGCCGTGTGCGGCGCAGAAAAGATATCTCGATGCCCTCAGCCACACGTTTGGCGCTAGCCCGCACAGGCGCGAAAGGTTTTAGCGCCAAAGGTCCGGGTGTCGCTTCAAATGCCACATAAGAAGCATCAGATGGATCACGCCGTTGCGGTCCAACGCGCCATTGGGTCGTCACACCCAAAGTTGAAAATCCTGTGGCCAAGGGAAACAACGCCTCATCCACTTTCACCACACGCGCACCAGCTGGCACCAGCCGCGCAGCCAAATGTTCTTCGCCACCAAGCCCACGCAACAGCCGCGATATCAGCCACGTATTTTCGCCAACAAGTTCAGCACGTCCAAAACCGATCAGCTCCCAATGCCCATCAGGCCCGGCAATCGCCAAGAGATTTCGCCCGGCAAAGACATCAGCATCACTGACAGACGACAAAGCGCCACCGCGCATCAACACGCGGAACCGCGTCGCGCGATCAGGCCGCCCCACGGGACCAGATCCCACAGCATCAAGACACGTCCCCAAAATAGCTGGCCGCGTCAACGTGCCCGCCAATTGCAAACTGTCACCACTGGCACGGTAGAGCGACAAAGCCTGCGGCCAAGGATCCGCAAAAGCGGCCACATATTGCAAAACAGCCTGATCATCGCGCGCCAATGCAAGATCGAGTATCTCGACATGCGGTTGCCCGGGTAGGCTCGGCAAAACCGCACCCCCCTCCGATTCATGCGCCACTGCATGATCATGGATCGACAGATCAACAGCACGACATTCCACATGACGCTCTGCACCATCTTCAAGGCGCACCACCCGCATCAGGCGGGGCGCATCATCAATTGGCACGCGCAACAAATCACCCACTTCAATATCGACACGGCTTGGCCGCAGTGAAAAACTGGCAGTCTCACGCGCAACCCAAATATCTTGCAACCAGACATCAGCTGCGCGTTGCGCAGCTGCGCGATGGGTGACCAAAGCAACTTCCGTCTCCGCCAAACGGCGCGTTGCCCCGTCCAGACGGCGCGACAAGGCACTTGCGGGGCGATAATCCCATTCCGCATCCGTGAACGCGACATGCACCTCATGCGGTAAATCGCTGTCTTGTGCGCGGGTCAAGGTGATCAGAGCACCATCCTTTTGCGCTACCAGATCATCAAGACCAAGATTGAGCACAGCGCCCCTGTTGCGTTGCTGAAAGCGGATCACGCCCGATGACACAAGAGCATCAAATCCGTAAAAATCAGCCAAAGGTTCCAGCACTGCCCGCGCTGACATGGGGCGATCGACAACATAACCCTCTGCACAAGCATCAATGGCAGGCTGCGCGATAGATAAACCCGCCATGTCTTGCATCACTGCGCAGATCAAATCGTCAATCGGCACGCTTTCAAGTCGACCATTAAGCCAATGGCCCTTGTACCAATTGCGCGCATCCGACCAGGCCATGTCATACATCGGAAATGCAGGAAATGGTCTGGCGTCATAGGCCCAAAAATAAAGACGATCCGGATCAACCATGCGCAAGCCTTGCACTGACACCGGATTGTCAGCAGACCGAAACAAGGCCACACGCGGGTCGAACCGCGTGATAAAAGCCTCAAGCGTGCGGATCTGCATGAGATCATCACGTGCACCAGAAGAAAATGGCGGTAATTGCGCAACAGCCGCTTTTGTATCAGGGAATACATTGGGCGCATTAGCCCCAAAGTTCATCGCCGGACAACCCGCTTCGACAAACCAGATCGGCTTTGAGCAAGCAACCCAAGCAGTCGGTACAGCTTGTTCAGCACCAAGAGTGCGTTCAAAATGTGGTTGCGACCAGAACTGGATAAGGTCTTTTGTTCGCCAAACCCAGGGCTTGCCAAGGCCATCAGTAATTGGCGTGCGTTGTTGGGACGCACGCGCCGCCTCGCTCATATAATAATAATCATACCCTTCGCCAGCACCCAGCTGGTCACGCAAATAGCCGCGATCATAAATTGAATCCGCCAAACTATGATCAGCGTGTTGCGTCCCTTCGCGCCAATCGGCCATCGGGAAATAAGCATCAATCCCGATAAAATCGATATCGCGGCAAGCCCAAAACGGATCGAGAGGAAAATGCAATGTCGCGCCATTGTTGCGTGCAAGGCCGCCATATTCGCTCCAATCCGCTGAATAGGATATTTTTGTTTGAGCACCCAAAATGCTCCGCGCATCAGCGGCCAATCGCATCAATGCCTTTGGACCCGCATAACCATCTGCCCCTAAGGCTCGCGTTACGCCACGCAGTTCCGAGCCTAACAAAAAGGCTTCAACGCCTCCTGCCCGCGCGCAAAGCTCTGCATAATGCAAAATAAAATCGCGGTAGCGTTCGGGCGAGCCATCCGCACCAAAGAAACTGGCAATCTCTGCATCACAAGCCGGCGTGCCTTCAGGTGCCAGTGGTGCAATATCCCCACGCCAGCCATACCGCCCCGGCACATCCATCATGACGAAGGGATAAAACAAAACATTCAACCCACGCGCTTTCAAATCAGCAATAGCATTGGTGACCACATCATCGGGCGGCGTGCCCCCATAAGCGGGGCGCCCATCAATCTGAGAGATCAAATGAGCCGTATCGCGATTGCGCCCTGCCACCGACCAGGCTTGCGCATTGATCGGCTTCAATCGCGTTTCAACCGCTGGCACAATTCGCGTGGCACTGGCTGCAAAATCTGTCGCAAACCATGACACGACAAGCGCCACATTCTTTAAATTGGGGCACAAAGCCTGTAACGCATCAAGGGATGCAGACCAGTCGCTTGTCCCATACAGCTGGTGGCGATTTTCAGATTGGGACACACCTGCAGCCGAGCGCACCAACGCTGGCACTGCATAAGCATATTCAGACGAGCCTGGAATAAGATTGAGCGCACGCACCATGCGTGCCAATCCGGCAACGGGCTTCACCACTTCAAAGGTCAATTGCGGAATACGATTGCCAAAATCCCCAATCGGAAAATTCTCGAAGACCACATAGGCAAGCCCGCGATACGCCGGCGCTGATGCAACACCCTCTTTGGCAACAATCAATGGATCAGCCATCTGGTCTTGCGTGCCCGTGTAAAGCCGATGTGTGAAGGCCGTGCGATCGATTTCGTGACCATCCGCCCAGATACGGCGCACAAAACCGATCTCGCCCTCGCACAGACCCACTGCAAAATTGGCCGCATAAGTATAAGTGACATGCTCTGTGCCACCAGAATCAACCAGCTGGCTTTTGCCTCCGCTGCTTCCCGTGCGGGTGTGTGTTTGAGTTTCAATAAAACGGGTCGCCCAAATCAATTGGCCACCAATACGTACGCGCCCATAGACACGCGGTATCGGTGCACCTTCTGTCGAAGCCAAGGCCGAAAGATTGGTGAGCCGCGGACCTTCGACAACTTTTTCAGGCGTGAGCAGTTTTTTGACGACACGCGGCAGTGCGCGGCGCGCCATGCGCACCAATGGCCCAAAACTCTGGCCAGTCATCCCCATCGTGCTTTGCAAAAGAAGCGTGGCCATTATGAAAACCCAAAAAAATCAAAGCCCAGGAAATGAAAAAGACGCCACTATACGGCGTCGCCAGCCTGCGCCCAGGCTGACCTCGCAAACACAAGCGCCATCATGGGCGTGAATCATCGTCGAGGCTGATGTGACAATGCCGATATGTTTAGCAGGACAATTATCCCGCCAGCGGAACAGCAACACATCACCCGCTTGCAAATGTTGCGCATCGCTTGGCACAAGCCAGCGCAGTGCAGCCTCCAGCAATCTCTCTTCGCCACTCGCCTCAGCCCATTCAGGCCGATAGGGTGGCGGCGCTTCTGGTTCTGGCCCGATACATGCGCGCCACACACCACGCAACAGTCCCAGACAATCGCACCCCACAGCTTTGAGCGAAGCCTGATGCCGATAAGGCGTGCCGATCCAGCTGCGCGCCTCATGCACAATCTGATCGCGTGTCAACGCACTCATCGAAACAGGCTCCCACCATCCATGACGCTGGTGGCGGACGGCGTCGCCATCAAGACATCATTGCCGGGAATATGCGGAAAGCCTCGAAAATTTATGTGATTGTTAAATTTCATCCCACATGTCTCGAAAGACTTGTCACACCCGGCTGTCAGCTCGACGCGATCTCCCACTGCAGGTGGTACAGCCAGCGGTGTCCACACGCTGATGAGGCACATGTCATCAGTTTGCCGATGCGCACGGATCGTGCCGCGCACATCTTTGGCTGCACCCGAGACAACACGAAAACGTCCACCCACAAGCCAGCCATCAGACATGCCGCTGATCGTAAGGGTCATATGAACCCCGTCACTCCTCTCACGAACCGTAGCTGTGGTTTGAAATTCTGTGCCAGCCAGCATAAGGCCGCAGCGTGCATCACCCAGATCGGCCGAGCAGTCACGCGCATAGCGGCGCCCTGTTTCCAGATCCATGACTTGTGCAAATGAGCGCAAATCAGCACTGAACGTATGTTCACCCCTGCGCACCTCGCCAATTTTTTCAATTTCGAGCAAAAGCCGCACAGACACATCAGACCAATCTACCAGCCAGGTCTCGACACTGGCTCCATCAAGCAGACCATTAGCGAGCAACGCCTCATCCACGTCCAATTGCGTGAGTGCGCCAGAGACTTCCGCCTTGCCCACCGCAAATCCCAAATGTTCATCGCGCGGCCCCGACAATAGTCCGCTAGCGGCCTGATAGGTCACCTGATCAAAAACCAGATCCCGATCATGATCGGTAAAACCCATGATGGCGCCATCGATGCGCATCACTTTCCAGCAATGACAAAACGTGCTGGTCGGCGCATCGAGACGCGCCTGCATGGTCTCAGATATCATGCGCATGGCTTGACCTCAGGAGTTGAGAATTTCAATCAACGGGATTTTGGGAATGCCACCCGCCGCAAAGGCTGTGTGATCAATTTCGAGATAATCCGTGTCGAAACGCACTGGCACATCAAATAGAAAACCTGCGCTCACCAGGGTGCTTTTGCCCGGCACACAGCCGTCATGAAAGCGCACACAACCTTGCGCCGCATCAAGATCATATTGCGTGAAGTCCACTTGCCTGCCATCCAGAGCAATACGCACAGTTTCAGCCACAGGCTTGCAGATACGCCGCCGATAAGGAGCGAAATGCCCACCATAGGTTTTCACAAGCGGGAAGACACGGGTGACACCATCACCCGTGCCAATCGCTTGATCGGTGCAGGCAATGTCTTGCAAGGGTGGGCAGGATTTGAAATCCGCCCGATCTCGCCAGCGGAAGCCATAAAGCCGCCCGCGTCGCTCTTCAAAAAAATCCACCACCATGGCCAGGCCTGCCAGACTTTTCACCCCATAGCCCGCTTCAAAGCGGCGGCGGGATTGCGCCCAGCGCGCATTGCGCTGCTCGCGTCCAGACCCTGTGACCACAATATCAGTGAGCCGCTCTGGCCCACCACGCGCTTGCGCCGAAATATCAAGCGGAAAGCGCACATCATGAAAATCAGTGCTCATCGCATCCCCTTAACGCAGTCGCATATTGCGATAAGGCATAATGGCGCCGGCAATGGCCGCCGGAAAATGCGTCACGCTGGCTTCATGCAAACCATCACTGCGGTGCGCATACCAATGGGCAATCAACATCAACATGCCTTGTCGTATAGCATCGGGCACATCGCTGGCGTTGGCACCATAGCCAGCCTTGACATCAATCTCGACACCAAACGCAAAGGCACTGCGTGCAACGCTCTCAGGCCGCAACGACACAAGCGAGCCACACCATCTGAATTGACCAAGATCGACCAACACGCCATTGCCAGCTGCATCAAAGCCGCGCACCGCATCAATCGACAGAATGGGTGAGAGTGGCAGACGTACCTCGCCCTGCTGCGGCCAATTCGGCAAGCGTAGCCGCCAGCTTTGCAACATAAGCGCACGGCGGACAGCTTGCTCAACCGCGCAACGCGCAGCTTTGATCATCGAGGCGAGCAGATTGTCCTCATCATGGGTTTCAAGCTGCAGCCACGCCCGCACCTCGTCAACCGACAAGGGCTCGCTCACTGGCCCTGCCAGCAGGATCGGTGTCATTGAAATCTCCGCAAATACGATTAAAAAAGGTGCGAGCTGTGAAAGGTCGCGCCCTATGAAAATGATTCTGCGTCTTGCGCTTGTCTTGGCCGCATTGGTTTGTGGCCATACTGCGCAGGCCATTACAGGCGAAGCCCAGATGGGTAGCCCGGCTGAAGCCTCGCTCCTCATGATCTTGACGAGTGATGGCCACGCAACATCCAACTGCACGGCTATTGTCATCGCACCTGATGTTCTGATCACAGCCGCTCATTGCGTCACAGCGGATGCAGAAATGCTCGCCTATTGGCCGGGTGGTCAGTTGCAAAAAATGCCCCGCGCACAACGTGTTGCGGTGCATCCGCTCTATCGGGCCAATGCACCTAAAACGCGCGAACGCAGCGTTGATCTGGCTCTCGTCCAGCTCATCCAATCATTGCCCGCGCGTTTTGTGCCGATCCAGATCGACTATGCACCGCAGATTCAGATCGGCACTCTCTTCACCATTTCAGGCTTCGGGCTTGCAATAGAAAACGACGGCAAAACAGGCGGCACATTGCGCTCGGCTACGCTCGTCACACGCGAGCCTTTGTCCAAATTACTCATCTGGGCCAAAGGGGCGCGCAACGCTGCAACAGGTGGCTGCACGGGCGATTCCGGCGGGCCGTTTCTTTCACCCGATGGAAAGCTGGTTGGCATGACGGTCTGGTCGCAAGGCGCGGGCAACAGGGCTTGTGGCGAACTGACGCAAGCCCTGCGCCTTGATGCTGTGCGCGACTTTATCGAGACCACACGCGCCCATTGGGCGCGTTGATCACGACTCGCCGAATTTCAGCAGTTTGATGGCATCAAAATCCTGAATACCCCCACCCACACGCTTGGTCGTGTAGAACAACACATAAGGTTTGGTGGAATAAGGATCACGCAAGACGCGTATGCCGACACGATCGACAATCAGATAGGCGCGATTGAAATCAGCAAAGGCCAGCGCAAAGCTGTCGGCTGCAATATCGGGCATATCTTCTGCTTCCAGAATCGGAAAATTCATCAAAGTCGCCGGAGCGTCAATGCTGGTGGGCGGTGACCACAAATATTCACCTGTTGAAGCTTTGAATTTACGAATCTGCGCTTGCGTCTTGCGGTTCATCAGGAAGCGCCCATTCTGCCGATAACCTGCACGCAAAGTGTAGATCAGATCCACCAAAGTATCTGACGGGTTGGTTGCTGCAAATCCTGCCGATACACCGGTGGCCAGATATCCTGTCTTGCCCCAGCTCCAGGTAGCCGCGTGGTTTTCGGATAGGCAAGCAATCCCATCGGGCGACCAGTGCCGGTGCCATTGATAAAGGCAGCCCCTTCCTGCTCGGCAAATACCGTATTCACCTCATCCGCAATCCACTGCTCAATGTCGACAACCGCATCATCCAGCAATGTCTGCGTTGCCGCCGGCATGGCATAAAGCTCCATGGCCGGAAAAGTGAGATCCGCAATCTGTTGAGAGGCTGTTTGCGGACGTGCATCCGCTTCACCCACCCAGCCGGTTGCAGGCCCTGTCGGACAGAAAGCTTTCTTGAATGTGGAGGTCGATATTTCGCGCACACTGGCAACCGAACGAATGGGCGAGATATTGGCCATGCGGCGCAAAATCTCGCGCTCAGCCGGCACGGGCACAAGGAAACCACCGTCAGGTCCAGAGCCAGCCGACAAAGCCTTTTCTTCAATTGCTTTCAGGCCCTGTGTCTCGCCCGAGCGCATGTAATTACGAAAGGCAGTCTTGTGTTCGCGCGCATGCGGCTCTCCACGTGCCTCGCCAGCTTGCAGCTGCGGCCGCGATTTTTCAATCAGCGCATGGTCCAGGCGGCGGCGCTGGTCATCGAGCGCATGGTCAATGCGCGCAAGCTTTTCCTGGGTGATGACATCAGCGCCCATGCGCCGTTCAATCTCGCCAATACGCTCTTCATTGGATTCCTTATAGGCATGAAAAATGCGATGCACATCATCAAAAATTGTCTGCGCATCCTGTGCGCCCAAAGACTTGTTTACAAAATCACTCATGAAAATACCTTTCAATGAAAATTGGCGCGCTGTTTGACTTGTGTGATGCGCGCCTGCGGCAACATGGGAAAAGTCACAATGGATATTTCCCAAAGATCAACTTCGAGCAGGCGACGAATGCCACCGCCTGCTGATTTTTTCGCGGTCTTCACGCGAAAACCGATAGAGAGGCCATCAACCGCGCCTTCACGGATCAGTGCCAGAGCTTCGCGTGCGCGCGCCACAGCAAGATTGAGACGGCCCTTCACCTTCAAGCCGCGTCCGTCTTCGGCAATCGAGATCCAGCTACCAATAGGTAATGATGGATGATGTTGCCAAAGCATGCGCACATCGCGCGCACCGCGCTTTTGAAGTGAGCGGATAAAGGCACCCGGTGCCATCTGGTCGCCACCCAGATCAACCAGACCAAAGAGACTGGCATAGCCTTCAAATGTGCCATCGGGCTCAACCTGCAAAGCCGCGCGCGCATCTTTCAACTGAAGCTCACGCGCGGAGAAAATCTTGCGCTCCAGCATCAGACTTGCTCCACAAAACGCGCCTCGATCAGACGCAGGAAGCGACGGAATGTGCGGCGCGGATCAGGCCGACGCCTAACCCCATGGGGGAAAAATAAAAAACTCATTTGCGCTCTCCGAAACGGCGGTTGAAATTGGATAATTCGCGGACAAATTCATCAAAGCGGCGATTGGCGGCCGCACTTTTGCGCAAGGCAAACAGCAACAGGCCCGAGGCCCCGCTCGCCCAGAGAAACAGCGCCAGATGGGCAAGATCGCCGCGCGCAATAATGCTTTGGGTGATGTCGTTCATGGCAATCCGTTCAAGCAAAAAGCCGCACGCTTCGTGCAGCTCTTGAGGAGCTTCACAAAGTCAGACCCGTCTCGATGATTTAAAGTTTATTTTTTTGGCGGGACGAGGCCGAGATCGCCGTTCACAATGTCGATCACCCAATCCTTATGTTTTTCATAAAAGTCCGGCCAAAAGACGATGTAGATTTTATAGTCTCCGACCAGAAAACAATCTTGATGGGTGATTTTTGTGAATTGCTCTGGTGTATAAGCACCAAGCATCGGCCCCGGATTGGCGGAACTTTTCGGCTCACCGTTTTTTCTCGGAGTCCGATCTTCAACCCATAAAAGAGCCGGGACCATGCTCGTAAATTCAGACTCAAGAGACTTGATGAATTTCAGGAGACCCTCTCGTGCGGCGTCACTCATTTTCATGGCAATGTCCTAACGAAGCTCAAATCGAAACATTCTGTTGGTACAAATCGGAAAATTAAAGGGTGAGATCATAATATCGCCGCCCGGGCATTGGTAAAGGCAGAGCACGCCATCCATTGATACATTTGGGAGAAGTCTACAGATATTCGGGTTCCCACGCGGTGCGTTACCTCCCCCACCTCCTCCCCCTGATCCGCCGCCGTTGAAAGCTTAACGTTGATTGTTTTGAAATGGATTGGGGCCATCATCCGCATCTCCATCCGGCTCATTGTCAGAAGGATTATCAGACCCCTTTCTCAGAAATCGCATCGGCCCATAACCCACCGCCTCACGCTTTTCATCGCGCGTCAAAAAATCAGCGGCACCAATGCGCGCCCATTCAGCGGCACGTTCGGATGACAAGGCATCAATGGAATCAAGATTGGGCTTGAGCACCAACGGCCCGTAGACAGGCTCCAGCCAGGCCGCGAACGAGGCTTGCAAGCGATGCACAAAAGGCAAGATACTCTGGCGCCAGAAGGCGCGATTGGCTTCCTGATAATTGGAATAAGTATTGTCCCCCGGCAAACCCAGCACCATGGGCGGCACACCAAACGCCAGCGCCATTTCGCGCGCAGCTGCCGCTTTGGCTTCAATGAAATCGAGTTCCTTGGGCTTGAGGGACAAAGCTTTCCAGTCAAGCCCGCCTTCGAGCAACAAGGGCCGCCCGGCATTGCGCGTGCCTGAAAAGCTTTCGTCCAGCTCGCTTTTCAATCGCTCGAATTGTTCATCCGACAGGCTCGCGCCCTCAGGCCCCGCATAGACCAGCGCACCTGATGGGCGCGCGGCATTTTCCAGCAAGGCCCGGTTCCACAAGCTTGCGGCATTATGCGTATCAAGTGCTGTTTCGGCGGCACTCAGTGGTGACAATCCATAATGATCATCGAGTGGCGCAAACAGTTTGAGATGCAGGATCGCACCTTCAGCGACAAGAAACCGGACGCCGTCCCCACCAACTGCATAATCATAAGCCAGCGGCCAACCATTGGCTCCCGGCACAACACTCATCCGGTCGGGGCGCAGCACATGCCATTCGCGGTGCGTGCCATCAATAACCACTGCCTCGACATAGGCATTGCCGAAAAGCAGCAGGTCCGTCACCAGCGCTTCAAAAAATTCAACACCTGATTGCTGGGATGCGGGTCGTTGCAAAAGCCCATGCAAGGGATGTTCGACTTGCTCGACACCGCGGTCGTAAATCAGCCAGGGCACAGAAGCGACACTCTCGGCAATCATACGCACACAGCGATAGACAATCGGATTGGCTTCAAAACCTTGTCGCACCAATTCTGCACCATTGCGGGGCGCACGGCGGCCTTGCGCCGTAAAGCCTAAATTGAACAATGTGGCTGTGCGCGATTGCTTTGCCTCGGGCAGACGTGCAGACGTACGCCCGCGAAGGCGCTCCAACAAAGAGACCATGAAAACCTCGTTTTTTAAAATCAGATGCGGCGCACGCTGGGCTGTGCTGGCTCGCCACTCAGGGCCAAGGCGGTAATCGCCCAGACCAAAGCATCCAGACGATCAGGACTGCGACCATTCTCCAGTCCATCTGGGCCAAAAGAACAAAGTTCATCCTCTAGCGCTGCAAAATGTCCGGCGTGATGCACACGCCCCTGCTCGTAGAGTTGCGCGACAGGTGCCGCGCGCAAATATTTTCCGCGTGTTGCCCGCACTTTTTTAACCGGCACACTTGGGTCTGCCTCAGCAATGACAGCTTCCACCATCTCGCCCCCCTGATTGACTTCTGCAACCAGACTATCGGCTTCATGCTTATGATAGAGGGCAACTGCCACACGGGCCCATTTGGCCGGGCGCGCAGCGGATAAAGAGGCATCTTCCAGCACAAACACATGGCCCTGCGCATCCATCCCAGCCGCGATAATGCCGCAAGCATCCGCTCGCTTGCTAGAAGACGCTGGTGGATCAACCGCAACAACAATCTTGCGCAATGAACCGGCCTCGTTCACACGCGCCTCATCCAGCATGGCGCGGGTCCACAATGCGTCTGCACGCTCGTCAATCATTTCACCAAGCAATTCCTGACGCCCCAGCCGCGTGCCTTCATAGCGCGCAACAATGCGCTCAAAAAATTCCTGCGCCAGATTTTGCGCATTGGCCTGTGTGGCGGCGCGCGAGATCGCCACTTTCGGGTCAGCCAGCAGACGTTTCAAAATTGGCACGGGGCGCGGTGTGGTTGTCACCACCTGGCGCGGATGTGTTCCCAAGCGCAGCCCGAATTGCAACATGTCAAATGTCTCCTCGGCATGACGCCATTTCGCCAATTCATCAAGCCAGGCGCAGGCAAATTGTGGCCCGCGCAAACTTTCCGGATCTTCAGCAGAAAAGGCCTGCGCCAGAGCCCCATTGGGCCAGGCCAGCCTTTTGCGCGAGGGCTCCCACAAAGGCCGCTCATCGCGATGATGCAGCGCCAGCAGACCTGAAACGCCTTCAATCATCACATCGCGCACATCTGCCGCCGTCTCGCCGATCAGCGCAATGCGACCCACGGGCTCGTGCGAAAATCCCGGTAGGCCGAGCGCCATGCCGCGCACCCATTCAGCGCCTGCGCGGGTTTTGCCAGCCCCACGCCCAACCATGATGAGCCATGTGCTCCACGGCCCACCCGCTTGCGCGCTCACAGGTGGCCATTGGTCATCCCGTGCTGAAAATTCCCACGCATCCAACAGCAACGCCAGATCATGTGCGGACAAGGTCTCAAGCAATTCATCCATCTGTCCTTGTGCTGCGCAATGCGCCAAGCCGTCCAGCAAGGGCCTGCCGCAATGCGGCCAGATCGCGCGGGTCTTCTGTGCTCTCATCGGCAGCTGCCTTCTGCGCTTGCGCGCGCTCATCTGTGCCAAGCTTGCGCAAATCACCCAGTGTTTTCACGAGCAGGCCGAGAATACGCGCCTTACGTTCGGCACCTGGGGGTGCAGCTTGTTCAATTTCACTTTCAGCCCGTGCAATCTCGCGACGTAAGGCGCGCACCAGACGGCGCTCCAGCGCAATCGTGTCGAGCGAGCTTTCATCTTCTGGCGCATTACCGCGCGCAGACACAGGGGCGGGCACTGGAGGTTCACCCCGCGCCGGCCATTGCTCGCGCTGGCGCAAAGCCCGAAAGGCCGCCGCCGACATGTTCAAAGTTTCTGCAATGCGACCAAGCGAGACATCGCCCGCCACATAAAGACGGCGCGCACGCGCCAAAGCGGCCTTGCCGGGCTTTTTCATCGGCCAAGTTCCGTTTGTTCCTGTCGCCCGTCAGGGCGCATGAGTGGAGAATGCCCCAAACATATAGGACCAGCGTCACGATGTCAAGGATAAAATTCCTAATTATCGACGGGGCTGCGCGAAGTCCCCCTCCCCCTTGAGGGGAGGGGTTAGGGGTGGGGGTCGCGCGATTTATCCGCCCGTCATTGCGAGCGCAGCGAAGCAATCCA
>CAINNX010000010.1 GCA_903851305.1 uncultured Hyphomicrobiales bacterium
CAGCATCAGGCCGATGCCGCGCACAAGCCCTATGGGCGTGCCAAAGAAAATCCGTGCGCCTGCAAAAATGAAGACGGGCGCAATGCCCTGCAAGATCGCCAGATGCATGCCGCTCGTATATTGGGCGGCGGTGAAATAGAGCGCCTGATAGCCTGTGAAGCCAAAGGTGGCCATCAGCGAGATCATCAGCCAGTTTTTGCGGATCAGCGGCCATTCGGCAGCAAAGGTGCGCCACGCAAAGGTGAACATCACGAGTGTGACGCTGCCCCAGCGGATGGTGACCAGCACCATCGGGGATAATTCGCCCACCGCATTGCGCGATGCCACCACATTGCCCGCCCAGAATAGGGCGGTGAGCAAAAGCATGATCCAGGCGCTGACGGGTGCGCGGCTTGTTTCGGCAGCAGGTTGGGTCACGGGGCTAGGATCCGGTTGCGACTGCCTTCCGCAGTGCCTGAGGCCAGCGGCTGATGCAAGCCCCTTGAGGCCGCTATCGGGCCAGCCCCGCCCCCGCCTTCCCTTGGTCCGGGCATGGTTTGCCTTGCCTCTTGGCGGGCTTTTGGGTAATCCATTCTCGCAATGAGCCCTGGCCTTTGTGCCGGGGTTTTTGCTTGTTGGCGGTCTATAGGTCCGCGCGCGCACCAAGCGTGATCTCGAAGAGCGAATTCATTATGGCGAATGTGGTTGTCGTCGGCGCCCAGTGGGGCGATGAGGGTAAAGGCAAGATCGTTGACTGGCTGTCTATCGAGGCGGATGTCGTTGTCCGTTTTCAGGGCGGCCATAATGCCGGTCATACGCTTGTCATCGACGGCAAGGTCTACAAGCTCTCGCTGCTGCCATCGGGCATTGTGCGCCCGGGCAAAGTGTCGGTGATTGGCAATGGTGTCGTTGTCGATCCCTATCACCTGATCAAGGAAATCGGCATCTTGCGCGGGCAGGGCGTTGATATCTCGCCGAAGAATCTCAAGCTCGCTGAAAATGCGCCGCTGATCCTCTCGTTGCATCGCGAACTTGACGCGCATCGCGAGTCGGCTGCTACCGGCGGCACCAAGATCGGCACGACGATGCGTGGCATCGGCCCGGCTTATGAAGACAAGGTGGGTCGTCGTTCGATCCGCGTGATGGATCTAGCCGAGCCTGACAATCTGGATGACAAGATCGCCCGTCTGCTGGCTCATCACAATCCACTGCGTCGTGGCCTTGGATTGCCAGAAATCGCTGCGCAGCAGGTGCGCGATGAACTTCTCGCTGTTGCCCCCGAAGTGCTTCCCTATATGGATGCGACATGGGATCTACTCGATTCCATGCGCCGTCAGGGCCAGCGCATTCTGTTTGAAGGTGCACAAGGCGCTCTTCTCGATGTCGATCACGGCACCTATCCTTTTGTGACCTCGTCCAACACGACCGCCGCCAATGCAGCGACGGGTTCAGGCGTTGGACCACGTACCATCGGCTATGTTCTGGGCATTGCCAAAGCCTACACCACGCGTGTCGGCGGCGGTCCATTTCCGACCGAATTGACCGATGAAATCGGCCAGACAATTGGCGAGCGTGGACATGAATTCGGCACGGTGACAGGTCGTGCGCGGCGTTGCGGCTGGTTCGATGCCGTGCTGGTGCGCCAGACCGTGAAGACGTCAGGCATTGATGGCATTGCGCTCACCAAGCTCGATATTCTCGACGGGTTCAAAGAGATCAAAGTCGCGACCCGCTATTTGCTGGATGGTCAGGAAATCGACCGGCTGCCCGCAAGCCAGGCCGCTCAGGCCCGTGTGGTGCCGGTTTATGAGACAATTGAGGGCTGGCAGGGAACAACCGCCGGCGCTAGGTCTTGGGCTGACCTGCCTGCCCAGGCCATCAAATATGTCCGGCGCATCGAAGAGCTGATTGGCGCCCCGGTGGCTTTGCTTTCGACGAGCCCCGAGCGTGATGATACAATCCTTGTGCATAATCCTTTCCAGGATTGAGTGGCACGAGGCGTGAGTGAGAGTTCCAAAGTGATCAAGGGGCGCAATGGCTGAGTATTACCCGTTGCTGGCAAGGGCCGTTGCAGCCCTGCCTAACTCTAATCCCGATTCTCGGCGGGCGATCTATGAGCGCGCCCGCGCGGCGCTTCTGGCGCAGTTGCGCGCCGTCCAGCCTCCCATCGCCAAAGAAGATATCGAGCGTGAAAGCAGCATGCTCGATCAGGCTGTTGCCCAGCTCGAAGCTGAGGCCGCGGCTGCCGTTGTTGCGCAAGCTGCCGCCCCACCGGTTGAGGCTCCAGCCAGTTCGCCACCGCCTCTGGTGGCTGCACCTGAGGTCAGAACACAGCCTGAAGCCGTCAAACGCGCCGAGCCTTTGGTCAAGCGTCCCGATCCTGACGCTCCTCCTCCCGTTGTGGCTGCACCGTTGCGTCCCTTGCCAAGCGTGCCTGGTTTGCCGCCGCGCCCTGTCAGTGAAAAGGGCCCCGGCGCTCTGGAGGCAGCGCGTCAGCGTCTCGCGAATCTGGCTCGCTCTGCTTCGTCACGCCCGGCCTCTCGCGTTGTCGTGCCACCACCCCTCAGCCCGCCACCTTTTGATTCATCCAAATCCAGCGTGGCTTTCACTGTGCCGGTGCCCGGTGCCCGTTCTGCGACTTATCAGACGGGAGCTGATCTCACCGGCGGTCCGGTTGAAGACAAGCCGACAACAGATCTGTCGGCACCAGATCTGCCTCAGCTGAGCGTCATGAGCGATGCACCGGCCGCTGACGAGCAGGGCGATGCTTCGGCTCTGGTGTTGCGCAAATATGGCCCGCGTGCGGAAGCTGCGGCTTTGGCGGCAGATGCTCCAGTTCCTGATGCCTTGTCTGACTCGGATGAGCCTCAGGATGGTGAAGAAGACAGCGCGGCACGCGCCCCTTCACATCCGGCGGCTCCTCTGCCCGCACCCGAAAAGACACGCAATTTGCGCCCGATCCTGATCGGACTGCCAGTCATTCTCGTGGTCGCGGCGATCGCGGTCTTTGCTTATATGCGCCGTGACAATCCCGATGATATGGCGCGCTTGCGTCCTGCACCTGGTGCCGAAACAAGCGAAGTGCCGCAGGGCAAAATCGTGGAGCGCATTGGTGGTGGACCGGCTCCGGTCCAGCGCCCGAGCGCAAATCCTGTTGTGCCTGGCGTCCCTCAAATCCAGCAAAGCGCACCCACAGCCGGCACGCCTGTCGCCCAGCGTGCAGCCATGTTGCTTGATGCACCAGACGATCCTGATCGCGTCAAAACCTTTGTCGGTAATGTTGTTTGGCGTCTGGACAATGTCAGTCGTGGCCCGGGACAAGCTTTGGCCGTTGGTGTGCGCGCCGAAATTGATTTGCCGGAAGCCAAAATGAAAGCTGTCATGCTCATCCAGAAAAATACGGATGAGACATTGCCTGCTTCACATACGATTGAATTGCGCTTTATTCCGGCTGAAGGCAGTCCGGTGCCGAGCGTGGTGCAAATCCAGACACCGCAATTGCGTCGTGAAGATACACCATCGGGCGACCCTCTTTTGGGCGTGCCTGCGCCAATCCTGAGCAATTTTTTCCTGGTTGGATTGTCGCGCGGTGATGCCGCTTTGTCACGCAATGTCGATCTGATCCGCACACGCGGCTGGTTTGACGTGCCTATGCTCTTGTCAGATCAGCGCCTCGCCAAAATCACCTTTGAAAAAGGATCTGCTGGCGAGCGGATCATCAATGAGGCTTTTGACGCTTGGAAATGATGACCAAGTTGGTTGTCGTTGCGAGAAGCGCTGAAAGCCCGACGTGGACATTCGTTCAGCAAAGTGGCGGGCCGGGGCCCGCCACTGGTTTCTTTTCTATGCTCGCAATGACGAGGCTTAAGCGCTGGGCCGTGCCTCGATCTGCTTGATGGGGGCAGCAATTGCTTCGCGTTGCTCCATCCCCGCCTTCACAGCTGCTTGCACTTTTTCAAACGCGCGCACCTCGATCTGGCGCACGCGTTCGCGTGAAATGCTGAACTCTTCGGAGAGCGCTTCAAGCGTCACCGGATCATCCAGCAGGCGACGCGCTTGGAAGATGCGACGCTCGCGATCATTCAGAACCGACATGGCTGAGCGCAAGGCAGCTAGGCGATTGTCACTTTCTTCCTGCTCGACGAGGATGTTTTCCTGACTTGCTGAATCGTCGACCAGCCAATCCTGCCATTCGCCGCCGCCTTCGCCTTCAGTGCGGAGCGGCGCATTGAGTGAAGCATCGCCCGACATGCGGCGATTCATGTCCACGACATCTTGCTCGGTGACACCAAGCCGATGCGCAATATGCGTCACTTGATCAGGGCGCAGATCACCATCTTCCAGCGCCGAAATCTGGCTCTTGGCCTTGCGCAGATTGAAGAAAAGTTTTTTCTGGTTGGCGGTCGTGCCCATTTTCACGAGCGACCACGAGCGCAAGATATATTCTTGGATCGAAGCGCGAATCCACCACATCGCATAGGTGGCAAGCCGGAAGCCTTTTTCAGGCTCGAACCGTTTCACCGCCTGCATGAGGCCGACATTTCCTTCAGAAATGACTTCGCCAATCGGCAAGCCATAGCCGCGATAGCCCATGGCAATTTTGGCAACGAGGCGTAGATGTGACGTGACGAGGCGGTGCGCCGCATCACGGTCGCCATGCTCGCGCCAGCTTTTGGCAAGCATATATTCCTCTTGCGGCTCCAGCATGGGGAACCGCCGGATCTCGGCGAGATAGCGGGAGAGGCCGCTCTCGGCAGAAATCATCGGAAGGGCAGCAGCCATCAAATCCTCCTGTTCGGGCCCCCCGGGGTGGGCAGGTCCGTCTCCGGCCGACCTCGGTCGCGCTCGGCTCGGACTTGAATATAGTTTTGCTCAACCATGGCTAAAAGGGGGCGGAACCATCGTGCGCGCAAATTATAAAAGGTGGTAACCGGAGGCTCTTTGAACCCCGGGTGGGACAGAAAATTTCTGTTTGATAACACATATTTAGACTTTTCGTACGAGCGCGAAGCGGGTGTTTTGCGGCCCCGCACCGCGGATTAAATTTTCTTCACGTTCCCGTCAGCTGGCAGAATCTGACCGCAAGGCCTCCAGAAGGGCAGCCAGTTCGGGCGGCAGGGGGCTTTCAAACTCCAGCTCTTCGCCGGTGATGGGATGGGCAAAACCAAGTCGGGCGGCATGCAAAGCCTGGCGGCCGCCGAGATTGGCCAGTGCGACCTTGGTCGCTTCACCCAAATGCAGAGCCTTGGTCTTGAAGCCCGCGCCATAGACGGCGTCGGCCAGCAGCGGGTGGCCGACATGGGCCATATGCACGCGGATCTGGTGGGTGCGGCCGGTTTCAAGCTGGCAAGCGATCTGTGTCACCGTGCTCGAACCCGAGGTGAATATTTCGCATGTGCCCCAATGGGTGATGGCTTCGCGCGCATCTTCGCGCGTGGAGACAGCCATTTTCTCGCGATTGTGGGGATGGCGGGCGAGTGCGGCTTCGATCATGCCCGCACGGCGATCCAGTCGTCCCCAAACAAAGGCAAGGTATTCGCGTGTCAGCGACAAGGTGCGGCCGTGGTCAGCAAACAAAGCTGACAGGCCTTGATGGGCTGCATCAGACTTTGCCACAACGAGCAGACCAGAGGTGTCTTTGTCGATGCGATGCACGATGCCGGGGCGTTTCACGCCACCAATGCCCGAAAAGCTATCGCCGCAATGGGCAATCAGCGCATTCACCAAAGTGCCTGTCTCATGGCCACCTGCGGGATGCACGACCAGCCCCGCCGGCTTGTCGATGACGATCAGATGCTCATCTTCATAAACAATGTTGAGCGGAATGTTTTCACCCCGCGGCTCGGCGGGCAGGGGTGGTGGAATGTCGACGGTGATGACTTGGCCTGCGCGCACTTTGGCGCCCGCATCAGTCACGTTTTTGGTGTCGACCTGCACGCGACCTTCTTCGATCAGGCTGCGCAAGCGCGTGCGCGACAGGGCCACGCCAGCGGCTCCGGCGCGGGCAGCGAGCACTTTGTCGAGGCGCTGTCCGGCCTCTTCGGGCGTGACTTCATAGACACTGGCCCCCGTCTCGGGTGTGGCGAGCGGGGCGGTGGGGAGCTTGCGCTCCTTGGGGCGCATCCGCTCAGCCCGTTCGGCTTCTGCGGTGATCCCTGCCTGATAGCGGCGTTTGGCGTGCTGGTTCATGGGAGAAGCCCATAGCACGTCCTGCGGTTTACCACTAAACGTCAGGCATCTTTTTTTCTCAATGTCAGGCCTGCCCCGTGCCGCAATCCGCCGTCAAACGAGCTGCCGTGATTGGTGCAGGCCCCGCAGGCCTGATGGCCGCGCAGGAAATGGCCCGTGCCGGACTGGCGGTGACGATCTTTGACCGCATGCCAACGCCAGCGCGCAAATTCCTGTTGGCGGGGCGTGGCGGGCTCAATCTGACCCATAGCGAGCCTCTGGATCTCTTCATAACGCGCTATGGTGTGGCGGCCGATCACCTGCGGCCCCTGATTGCAGCTTTGACGCCAGAGATGTTGCGCGCGTGGTGTGCGGAATTGGGTGAGCCTACATTTGCGGGCTCGAGCGGACGTGTCTTTCCCAAAAGTTTCAAGGCTTCGCCGCTGTTGCGGGCACTGCTGCGCCGCCTTGAGGGTATGGGTGTGCGTTTGGCGGCGCGGCATAGTTTCTCAGCTTTTGATGAAGCCGGTCGCCCGATCATTTGCGATGAAACAGGAGCGCGTGTTGCGCCTGATTTCGACGCCTATGTTTTTGCACTGGGCGGCGCATCGTGGCCCAAGCTTGGATCGGATGCGCGCTGGTGCGATGCCTTTGCTGCGCGTGGCCTGACTGTTCATGCTTTTCAGCCGACCAATTGCGGATTTGATGTCGATTGGTCGGAGCATTTCATTTCGCGCTTTGCAGGTGTGCCGCTGAAATCTGTGCGGCTGTCATGTGGTGATCATGAGACCCGTGGTGAAGTGATGATTGCGCAAAGCGGCGTCGAAGGTGGCGGTATTTATGCGCTGTCCGCGCATCTGCGTGAGATGCTGGCGCAGACAGGCGCTGCCAGCCTACAGATTGATCTGCGCCCGGATCTGAGTGTGGATGATCTGGCCGAGCGTCTGTCGCGTCCGCGCGGATCGCAATCGCTGTCCAACATGTTGCGCAAGTCTGCTGGCCTGCCGCCGGTGGCGCTGGCTTTGTTGCGCGAGGTGCGGCGTGATTTACCAGATGATGCACGCGCACTGGCGACTTTGATCAAAGACCTGCCTTTGGCCCTGTTGCGCCCGCGCCCGATTGCGCGCGCCATTTCGTCAGCCGGCGGGCTTGCCTTCAGCGAGGTCGATGAAAACCTGATGTTGCGCAAGGCACCGGGGCTTTTCATCTGCGGTGAAATGCTCGATTGGGAAGCCCCCACGGGGGGTTATCTTCTGCAGGCCTGTTTTGCGACAGGCTTTGTGGCCGGTCAGGCGGCGGCCCGGTATGCGGCAGACCATTCGCATTTTTGACGAGGCTTTTTGACAGGGCTTGGCCTTTGGCGACAATGACGCTTTAATAGGCACTGATCACATAAAGCAGGGGCGGGCTGTCGCGTGAATTCTCTGGAGCGCATGATAGTCATTCTCGATCTCTTCGAGGGTGAGCGGCTAGAATGGACGCTTGAAGATATGCAAGCGCGCCTCGGCTACACGCGCTCCACCCTCTATCGCTATCTGAAAGTGCTGACCGACACGGGCCTGCTCACCTCCCTGCCGGATGTTGGCTACACGTTAGGGCCGCGCATTACCGAGCTCGATTATTCCATGCGCAGGCGTGATCCGATGATCATTGCGAGCCGGCCCTTCATGAGCGAAATGGTGCAGGAATTTTCTGGCATTGCACTTCTGTGCCGACGCTATCGTGACCGCGTGCTGTGCGTCTATCAGGAACGCGGGACAGCTTCTTTCCGCTCCAATTATGAGCGTGGCCTGGCGCGCTCGCTTTTCCGCGGTGCGGCCTCGCGTATCATTCTGGCGAATTTGCCGTCTGCACAGGTGCGCAGGATTTATGAATCTGATCCGCAGAGAGTTCAGAACGCGGGTCTTGGCGGAACGATCAATGAATTGCGCGCCAATTTGCGCGCCATACGGCAGGCGGGGTTTGACCAGACCGAAAGTCAGGTGACCCGTGGCGTCACCGGTGTGGCGGCCCCCATCTTTGATCGCCGCAACAATGTGCTGGGCTCGATTGGTCTGACCATCGCACAGGACAATGTGTCTGAAGCGCGACTGGCGCAAATGGCTGATCGCATCATGCATTGCGCCCGGATTGTGACCCGCACCATTGCCCGTGACGGCGCATAAGCCGCCAACGCGCTCTTTTTGTTGTCCAAACAGTGGCCAGCGCAACACGAAACCTGTATGGAAACAAGGGACGGACCCCCGCTTAACGGGGGCCGCAACCATTCAAGACTGACGCAAGCAGCGGAGGAAGACGACCATGACCGATCTGGGTCAATTGAAGGAAGAACTCGTCACGGCGAACCATATTCTCGCCCATCATCATGTTGTCGATTCCTTCGGCCACATTTCGGTTCGCCATCCTGAGAATCCGAACCATTTTCTGATGTCGCGCGCGCGTGCACCCGCATGCACCGTCGAAGACGACATTATGGAATTCACGCTCGACGGCCAGATTGTTGGTCGCGAAGCAGGCAAGCCTTATTCGGAACGTTTCATTCACGGCGCCATTCTCGAAGCGCGTCCAGACGTGATGTGCGTTGTGCACAATCACAGCCCGAATGTCGTGCCCTTCACGGTCACGGGCCGCAAGATGCGTCCGATCATGCACATGTGCGCACCGATCGGCACTGACATTCCCAACTGGGATATCGGCACAAAATTTGGCTATGAGACCAACCTGCTCGTGACGTCCATGGAGATGGGCCGCGATCTCGCCCAGACGCTGGGCAATCGCACCGTGTCGCTGATGCGCGGCCATGGCTCGGTTGTGTGCGGCCGTTCGATCCGTGAATCGGTCTTCACCGCCGTCTATATGGAAATCAACGCCGAGATGCTCATCAAGGCGCTGCAGATGGGCGAAGTCGAATATATGCATGAAGGCGAAGTGGCGACCAACACCAAGGGTCGCGCCGGCTTCACCTGGGAACGCGGTTGGGAAAACTGGTGCCGTGAGGTCAGCCGTTCCTATCGTTCGCAGAGCTGGGACATGGGCCCGGGCTTCTCGCGCACCGATCCGACGCTTTAAGTGTTTCCCCTCTCCCGCAAGCGGGAGAGGGTGCCTCGCACCGCGAGGCGGGTGAGGGTGAGTGCGGTTGTGTCGCCCTCATCCGTCGCGCTTCGCGCGCCACCTTCTCCCGCAAGCGGGAGAAGGGTCGTGGCACAAAACAAATCAGGAGAGAAACATGAAAAATTCGCTGAAGGCCATGCTTCTGGCAGGTGCTGCACTTGTCGCAGCGCAAGCCGCCCATGCCGCTGACAAAGTTTCTATCGCTGTGGTCAACGCATCAAGCGATGCGGGGCTCTTCATTGCTGATGCCAAGGGCTATTACAAAGCCGAAGGCATTGAAGCGGAATTCGTCTCCTTCGATACGGGCGCCAAAATGGTGGCGCCGCTTGGCGCAGGCCAGCTTGATATTGGCGGCGGCGCAGCGTCAGCTGGTCTCTACAATGCCGTTGATCGCGGCATCAAAATCAAGATCGTGGCCGACAAGGCGCATAATGTGAAAGGCGCTGGTTTCCAGGCTTTCATGGTGCGCAAAGATCTCATCGAGAGCGGCAAGGTGAAAAGCTTTGCTGATCTGAAGGGCATGAAGGTCGCGATCACCGGTGCGGGTGGGTCTGACGCTTCTGTGCTCAATGAAGCGATGAAGAACGGCGGCCTGACCTATAATGATGTCGAGAAGGTCTATCTCGGCTTCCCGCAGCATGCGGTCGCTTTCCAGAACAGCGCCATTGCTGCCAGCATTTCGACAGAGCCGACGGTTTCCAAGATTGTGGAAATGGGCGCGGCTGTGCGCTTCAAGGGCAATGATGAATTCTACCCCAATGCGCAGACCGCCACGATTTTGATGTCGGGCGATTTTGCTGAAAAGCGCCCGGAAGTCGCCAAGCGCTTCATGAAAGCCTATCTGCGCGCGGTCCGTGATTTCAATGCATCGATTGTGAACGGCCGCATTGCAGGTCCGGGCGCCGATGAGGTGGTGAAAATTCTCGCCAAATATTCGGTCATCAAGGATGAAGCCACGCTGCGCACAATGATCGTCCACGGCACCGATCCCGACGGCAAGCTCAATGTCGAGAGCTTGAAGAAGGATCTGGCTTTCTTCAAAGAGCAGGGCGATGTGACGGGCAAGGTCACGGTCGATCAGGTTCTGGATGAAAGCTTCATCCAGGCGGCTGTGAAAGAACTGGGCCCAGCCAAGCGCTGAGGTTTTTGAGGCGAAGTGAAAAAGGCGCTCTTCGGAGCGCCTTTTTTTGTGCTCGTCGAGCTTTGCGCCAAAGGTCTGGTTAGGCAGGGGTGGCTAAGCCCCTATTTTTGTTACTACAATTATTTTGACAAAGCCTATTTTTTGTAGTAACAAAAATGCAGATTGAATTTGATCCACCCAAGCGGAATTGGACGCTTGAAACACGCGGTCTGGATATGGGTCGGGCGGCAGAGATTTTTGCCGATACGAACTACACAACATTAGACGACCGACAAGATTACGGAGAGCCACGCTGGATCACCATCGGCTTTCTCAATCTGCGCATGGTCGTCTTGGTTTGGACGCAGCGTGGCCAGACATGCCGTATCATTTCCTTGAGGAAGGCCAATGACCGAGAACAAGCGTTCCATGGACCAAGATTGGGTCGACCCTGATGATGCACCAGATCTCAGCACGCCCTATTGGCAGGAGAGATTTAACGCGGAAGAAGTCACGCGCGGACGGCCGAAAATTCCCAATCCGAAAATCTCCACCACATTGCGCCTCGATGCGGACGTGATCGAATATTTTCGTGGCGGCGGTCCCGGCTGGCAGTCGCGCATCAATGCGGCGTTGCGTGAGAAAATCACGAAGGGATGAAATGAAAAAACCCGCCAGTCTCCCGGCGGGTTCTTCAGTTTGCTACTTCGGCTTTTGATTTTATTTGATGCCGAGCAGTTTCTGGGCGTTCTTGTAATAGATCTTCTCGCGCATCGTGTCGGACATTTCGACTTCCGACAGAACCTTGATGGTGTCGCGAATGTAACCCGGGCCCTTTTCCGGATCGAACGGCGAGTCGGAGGCAAACAGCACCTTGTCTTCGCCGTAGAATGCCAGACCGCATTCGGTGGCAGGCTTCGAGCCAAACACGGCGGTGTCGGCGTAGAAGTCCTTGAAGTAATCGAACGGACGCTTCTTCAGGCCTGCGAGCACAACGGAATAATCTTCATCCGATGTGCGCTTGCCCAGCTGATCCCAGCCCGGACCCACGCGACCTTCAAAGTAAGGAACCATCGCGCCCAAGTGATGCGCGAGCACTTTCAGTTCCGGCAACTTGTCCATCATGCCCGAGAAAACCAGACGTGCCATGGCCGCCGATGTTTCGTAGGGCCAGCCGAAGGTCCACCAGATTTCATACTTGGACTTCGACTCGTTCTTGTAATCGGCCAGATCGCCTGCCGCGCGCGACGGATGCAGGAAGATCGGCTTGCCATGCTTGGCGGCCAGTTCGAAGATAGGGAAATATTTAGGATGATCGAGCGGGTCACCATTGATGTTGGTGTGCAGCTGGATCGCGTTGGCGCCGAGCTGGAATGCGCGTTCGGCTTCCTTCCAGGCATTGTCGGAATTCATCGGCAGCGAGGCCAAGAAGCCGCAGAACTGGTCAGGGTGCTTGCGCACGAGTTCAGCCATGCCGTCATTGCCGAGACGGGCAAATTCTTCGACTTGTTCGGGGGTGCCCAGTGATTCCAGCGGCGGCATGCCGAGCGAGATCACCTGCTTGTAGTCATGATCCTTGCGGAACATGTCGACGCATTTCAGACGCTCATTGATGTCGTAAATGCAAGGAATGCCGCGCATGCGCTTGCCAATGTCTTTGGCAGCCCCTTCGGAATTCATCATCTTGTCCCAGAGAGCCTGGGGGAAGAAGTGGTTGAACGCATCAATGTAACGCATGGAAACCTCCCGTGTTGGGCATGATGGGTAGGGGGCTTGAGTGCATTTTTCCAATACAGAGCTTGAACAGGAGCTATAAATAGTTTTTATAGCGACCATGGATTTGCGTCAGCTCCGATATTTTCTGGCCATTGCCGAGGCAGGCTCTTTCACCGCCGCCGCGCGGCTCTTGCATGTTTCCCAGCCCGCCCTTGGCTATCAGGTGAAGCAGCTCGAAGAGCGCTATGGCATCCCTTTGCTCGAGCGCCATTCGCGCGGCATCCGCACCACCAAGGCGGGCGCTGTGCTGGCAGAGCATGCCCGCAAAATCATGGCTGAGGTGGAAGCGGCGGAAGCAGCGCTGGGCAAAATGCGTAAAGAGCCAGCCCTCGTCATCTCGCTGGGTGTGACACCGACGCCAGGGCGCGCCATTGCGCCGCAACTGGTTGCATCTGCCGCACTGGGCGCCGGGCCGCGCGTGTCGCTGCGCGAAGGCCTGTCAGATGAGCTGGCGCGTCTGGTGCTGGCGGGCGAGCTCGATGCAGCGCTGTGCTACGACCCGCAAAATGTCGAAAAGCTCTCTCCCACGCCGCTTTATAGCGAAGATCTCTATCTGGTCGGACCTCCCGATCTGGTAGGGGTTAGCCAAGGTGATATCCCCTTTGCCGATCTCGCACATTTGCCGTTGGTGCTGGATGGCTCCTTTCAAGCAGGACGCCGCTTGATCGAACAAGCAGCACGTGAGCGGGCCATCAGTCTGGATTTGATCGAAGCCGAGGCTGTAACCGTGAAGCGCGAATTGCTGGTGCGTCATGGTCGCTGCTCGATTGTGCCGCTCGGCCTTTTCTATGAGGAAATCCGCGCGGGCCAATTAGCGGCGCGGCGTGTGGTCGATCCCGCCGTCAGCCGCAGCCTTGTGCTGATCACAAGGGTTCAATTACCGCCCGCCCGCCGCCGTGAGCTGGAGGGGGCCTTGCTACCCCTCATCGCCGCCCGGATCGATGCGGGTGAGCTCGCCTGGCGTCACCCCGGCCTCTGAGGGGCAAGCCTTTGACACAAGCCCTTCACGCAAGCCTCTGAAACGAGGCCAAATCCTGATGGACGAGATTGCGCATCCCCGCCAAAAGGCTTATTCGACACATCAGTCGAAAGGCGGAGGTCAACTCCGCGGCCGGCCGGCGCCGCTCATGGCGCGACCCACCATTTTTGGGGAGAGAAACATGACAGATCAACGAGTGACGAAGGGCACGGCGTCTGCCGACCTCGGTCACAATTCGGCGAATATGTCGAAGGAAGAAAAACTCGCCACGCATTATCACTCCAAGAAAGATCGCGTTTTCGTCCGTGCGATTCAGGGCGAATACAACATCAAGGCCGAGCTTGATCGTTTGCGCTCTGTGCCGCGCGTGCGCAAAGCCAAAGACATTCCTTTCGTCGATGGCCCGCAATGCTTCAGCCGCCATTATGTCGAGCCGAAGGACGGCATCACGCAGACCTTCCATTTCCATCTGGAAGAATATGCGCCCGGCGCCTCTTCGCAGCAGCATGGCCACGTGAATGAGGCCGCTTTCTACATTCTCGATGGCGAAGGCTACGAGATTCATGACGGCATTCGCTATGACTGGAAGGCTGGCGACGTCGCCATCGTGCACAACAATTGCGTGCATCAGCATTTCAATGCGTCGACCACCAAGCCGGCCCGCGCCATCGTCATCAAGACGAAGCCCATGTATCTGTTCCTGAACATGCTGTTCCAGAAGCAGGTCAAGTCCCGCTCGGTAGAACATTCCGAATATTCGGAAGGTTTCGAAGTGCGCGAAGCTGAACAGGACAATAACCATCCCAAGGGAGGCTACTGATATGGCATGGGATGAAACCGCCTCCTGGCTCGAAGGTCAGGGCAATGAACGTCTCTACCAGCGTCTTCTCGACGATTCGATGGATGCGCCTTCGCGCAATTCGCGTCGCAAGAAGATCGTGCGTCCCGAAGATATGCCGTGGGAAATGTCGCGTCAGGGCCTCCTGAAGCATCTCATCAATGAGAACATGAACACGCGTATGGAAACGGTCGACGCTTACATGCAGATCATTCCGCCGGGCTCGCGCTCGGGCAAGCATCGCCATTTGGCAGAAGAATGCGTCTATGTGATCGAAGGCAAGGGTTATGACCTGCATCAGGACAGCGATTGCGAAATCGGCGATGTCTTTGAATGGGTTATCAATCCTGAAGTGAAGCGTTTTGAGTGGGAATCTGGCGATGTGATCTACATCCCGCCAAACACCGTCCATCAGCATTTCAATGCTGATCCAAACAAGCCGGCGCGATTCATTTCCTGCACGAACCGCATCTTCAAGCAGATCGGTTTGAATACGCTCGAGCAATTCGAGGATTCGCCTGATTTCGATCCGAAGGTGGTGCTGACCGCCGACCTGGTGCGCGACTATCTGCGCGGCAAGAAGTAAGACACAGGCGCGGGCGGCTTTGGCCGCCCGCACTTTTTCCAGCCGTCATTGCAAGCGAAGCGAAGCAATCCAGACGGTTTGGCGGTTTCTGGATTGCAGATGAACCGATCTCCCGACAAGCCCCTTCAGTCTCAATTGCAGCATTCCATTCGCGACCATCTGTTGGGCGCGGATGCTGAGCATGTGCATGATGAGACCGCTGACCATGATCATGATCATGAAGCTGGCCCCGGCACGCTGGGCGCAGGTGCGCGCGCGTTGGAAAGCGTGCCGCTTGTCAGCATGGGTATTGATATTGGTTCGTCGGGCACGCAGGTCGCTTTCTCGCGCCTGCTGATGCGCGGCTCCGGTGAGCCGATTGCGATGCGCCGCCATGCGGCTGAGCGCCAGACACTTTATTTATCACCCGTGTCGCTGACGCCGTTCAAAGGTGCGCATGAGATTGATGAGGCACGATTGCGCGCCATCATTGACCGCGCTTTTGAGGCGGCGGGCATTACGCCTGATGATATTGAAACAGGCGTGGTTATTCTGACGGGCGAAGCCATGGCGCGCGACAATGCGCAAGCTATTACGCATATGCTGGCTGATGATCTGGGCGAGCTGGTCACCGCCACAGCAGGGCACCAGATGGAAGCCATGCTGGCCGCCTATGGCTCAGGTGCGGTGCGTCGCTCGGGCGAAAAAGGCGCGACCCTTCTCAACATCGACATAGGGGGTGGCACAACAAAGATCTCACGTATCGTGGACGGCCGGATTGAAGCCAGTGCCGCACTTGCTATCGGCGGGCGGCAGATGTGTTGGTCGCGCGAGGACAAGCTGATCCGTTGCGATGAAAGTGCACAACAGTTTCTGACGCGTGCCGGCATCAATTGGCAAATCGGGGATGTTGTCGATTTTGCAAAGCTCGATAGTGTGGCTGAGCAAATGGCTGATGCTTTGTTCGAGGCGCTGATTGTGCCGGCTGCGCAAACTGATCTCTGGTTGACCGACCCGCTGGTGCCCCAGCCCGTCGATGGCATTTTGTTCTCAGGTGGTGTGGCCGAATATATTTACGGTCATGAGACGCGCGATTTTTCTGATTTGGGTCGCCGACTTGGCCGTGCCATTGCACGACGTATCGAGAGTGGCCAATTCCCAGCGCCGCTGGAAGCAGCAGGCGAATGTATTCGCGCTACGGCTTTGGGGGCGTCAGAGTTTTCTGTGCAATTGAGCGGGCAGACGAGTTTCATTTCGCACCCAGCTTTGCTTCTGCCGCGTCGCAATCTGCCTGTGCTGATGCCAAGCATCGCGCTGACTGGCATGCCCGATCCTGATGCGATGGCGCGCACAATCGCGCAACATCGCAAAGCCTTTGGTCTTGAGGGTGTGGAGAAAGATTTTGCACTCGCCTTGCGCTGGCGTGGTGCGCCTGACTATGCGCGCCTGCGTGCTCTGGCGGATGGTCTTGCCGCTGGCCTGCAAGACCGTATTCAGGCAGGCCTGCCTTTGCACATCATGCTTGAGGGCGATGCTGCGCTGACGCTGGGGCATATTTTAAGCGACGAGATCAAGGTAGCCTCGCCCCTGTTGGTGATCGACGGGATCACCTTGCGCGATTTTGATTTCGTGGACATTGGCCGCATCCGCCTGCCATCAAAAATGGTGCCGGTGACGATCAAATCACTGCTCTTTGATGTGGCGCAGAAAGCAGAGTGAGCGCCGTCATTGCAAGCGTGAGCCAAAGCAATGACGGCGTTTTATTTAGTGCGAACGCTGTTCGCGACGTTCGCGGTTGGGACCACCCGCATTGCGCTTGTCGCCTTGCGGTGTGCGCGGGCGAAAGCCGTTGCCCGATGAGCGCTCGCCCTGCTTCTGGCCCTGATGCGGGCGGCCTGAGCCACGCTGCGGAGGCTTGGGGGCTGGTGCTTTGTTCTCGTCAGCCTTGCCTTGCGCGCTGCGTCGATCCGTGATCGGCAGCACTTGGCGCGTCAGCTTTTCAATCTGGCGGAGCAAATGGCGCTCTTCATTGTCACAGAACGAAATGGCCGTGCCCTCATGGCCCGCACGCGCGGTGCGGCCAATGCGGTGCACATAGCTTTCAGCCACATCCGGCAATTCGAAATTGACGACATGGGAGACCTGATCAACGTCAATGCCGCGCGCGGCAATGTCGGTGGCCACCAGCACGCCGGTGCGGCCATCCTTGAATTCGGCCAGCGCCTTCTGGCGCGCGCCCTGGCTTTTATTGCCGTGAATGGCAGCCGCCGTAATGCCGGAAGCTGCCAGATGCTGCGCCACTTTATCCGCGCCGCGCTTGGTGCGGGTGAAGACGATGGTGCGCGAGAAATCTTTCGAGCCCAAAAGCTCGACCAGAAGATCGCGCTTGGCCTTGGTGTCGACCAGATAGACCGATTGCGCAACGCGCTCGGCTGTGGTGGCAACGGGTGTGACCGTCACTTCGACCGGATCTGTCAGCATTTCACCAGCCAGCGTCGCGATCTCGCGCGGCATGGTGGCGGAGAAGAACAGGCTCTGGCGATGCTTGGGCAGACGCGCGACGATCTTACGGATCGGCACGATGAAGCCGAGATCCAGCATATGGTCGGCCTCGTCGAGGACAACGATCTGTGTGCCGGACAGTTTCACGGTGCCGCCCGCCATATGGTCGAGCAGGCGGCCGGGGGTGGCTACCAGCACATCGACGCCACGCGCCATAGCCTGCACCTGCGGGCCATGGCCGACGCCACCCACGATCACGGCCACGCGGATGCGGGCATGGCGACCATAGGTGCGGAAGCTTTCAGCGATCTGGGCGACCAGTTCGCGGGTGGGGGCCATCACCAGCACGCGGGCGGTGGCGGAGGAGTGGTTAAGGGGCTCATCCAGCAAGCGCTGGATGATGGGCAGGGCAAAGGCCGCCGTTTTGCCGGTACCGGTCTGGGCAATGCCCAGCAAATCGCGGCCTTTCAGCAAGTCGGGGATGGCTTTGGCCTGAATGGGGGTCGGAGTTGTATAACCTTCTTCGCTCAGGGCGCGAAGGAGGGTCTCGGCCAAGCCGAGATCCGCAAAATTTGTCAAAGTTCAATCTTTCCAAGGGTGAATCGTGCCATGGCCGCTGAAGCGACAGGCAGGTTCGTTTATGCAGGGGACAGCCCGCGTTCCTCGGGCAGTCGGTCGGGGGGATACCCCTGCGCTCGACAGTGGGCGAATGGGCAAAAGCCCGAAAGCCGGACGCGGCTGGAGCGCAAAGTGCCTCAGGACGAGGTCAAGCGTCTTGTCGCACGCGCTTGGAGGTTGCGTCAATCGAAATAGGGCTTACAAGCCAAATTCCAGACATGCTCAACGGGGTCACGAGGACCATGCAGGGACATAATCCGCAGCTTTCGCTCTCCAAGGACAAGATCCGTATTTTGCTCCTGGAGGGGATTAATGACAGTGCCGTTGAGCTCATCATGGGCTCTGGCTATTCGAACACCACGCGCCTGATGAAGGCGCTGGATGGCAAAGAGCTCGATGAAGCCATTCGCAACACACATATCATTGGCATTCGTTCGCGCACGCAATTGACCGAAGAGGTCTTTGCCAAGGCTGAGAAGCTGATTGCGGTGGGCTGCTTTTCGGTGGGCACCAATCAGGTGGATCTCGATGCAGCACATCGGCGCGGCATTCCTGTGTTTAACGCGCCTTTCTCCAATACGCGCTCTGTCGCTGAGCTGGTGATTGGCGAAATCGTCATGCTGTTTCGCCGCATCTTCCCGCGCTCTGTCTCAGCCCATGAAGGTGGCTGGGACAAGTCCGCGACGGGTTCGATCGAAGTGCGCGGCAAGACTCTCGGCATTATTGGTTATGGCAATATTGGCAGCCAGCTGTCGACTTTGGCCGAAGCCATGGGCATGCGCGTCATTTATTTCGATGTGATGGATAAGCTGCGCCACGGCAATACAGAGCCGGTAGAAAGCCTCAATGAGCTTCTGCGCGTGGCAGATGTTGTTTCCCTGCATGTGCCGGAAAATGCTTCGACCTTTAACATGATGGGTGCAGAACAATTCGCCCAGATGAAAAAGGGTGCGCATTTCATCAACAATGCGCGTGGCACCGTCGTTGATCTCGATGCGTTGGCAGCAGCGCTGAAAAGCGGACATCTGGCGGGCGCAGCGGTTGATGTGTTCCCGGTTGAGCCAGCCTCCAACAGCGAAAAATTTGTGACGCCGCTGCAAGGCTTGCCCAACGTCATTCTGACACCGCATATCGGCGGCTCAACCGAAGAAGCTCAAGAGCGCATCGGTGCGGAAGTGGCGCGCAAGCTGGTGGATTACTCCGATTCCGGTTCAACAGTCGGTGCGGTGAATTTCCCGCAGGTGCAATTGTCATCGCGCGCGCAGGGCACACGCTTCATCCACGTGCATAAGAATGTGCCCGGCGTGATGAACCGCCTCAACCAGGTCTTTTCGCGGCACACTGTGAATATTGCAGCGCAATATCTGCAGACCGAGGGTGACCTTGGTTATGTTGTGATGGAGGCCGACGGTTGTGGTGGTGATGCCGAGGCCGTGCTTGAGGAAATGAAGGCCGTTGAGGGCACAATTCGTGCCCGCCTGCTTTACGCGGGCTCCTGAAGCGTCCGGAAAACCGCACGCCTCAACCGCACTTTTTCTGACTTTCTGCATCACCCCGCCTGAACGGCGGGGTGATTGCGTTTCAAACCCTTCATTTTCATCAGCAAAATAATACAGGCTCACATTTCGGGTTTGGCATGGCTCTGGCTTTGCTCTTGGTCGATGCGCCTCGTCATTGGTGCATTGCAACAAGAAAGACCGGGGCAGGTAGCGCTATGGGAACGAGCCAGATTCTTCGTCGTCTCGCAGGTGAGGCTGGCGGGGCCGCGGCCAATCAGTCAGGCGTCATTGCGACGTTACCGCTGCGGTCTGAGTGCCGCATCGCGGTCTTGACCTCGGACGCGCTCATGGCCTTTGCTGTGACAGCCATCTGCACGTCGCATTTTCCAATTGTCA
>CAINNX010000011.1 GCA_903851305.1 uncultured Hyphomicrobiales bacterium
AGGATGAGAAATTCGGTCACGGTCAGCGTGACGGGTTCACCCTACCACGTGCAGGTGTGGCGCTCGGGGTCCATTTTCAAAAGGCCGCGCTCGAGAAGCTTGGCTTCTGATTCTTTCTGCGTGGCTGCTTCTTTCGGATTGGCGCGGCGCAGGATGGCTTTGACGCGCTCCACCAGCAGGCGCTGCGAGAAAGGTTTGTGAATAAAATCATCGGCCCCCATTTTCAGGCCGAAGAGCTCGTCGATCTCTTCGTCTTTCGAGGTGAGAAAGATCACGGGTAGGTCGGATTTTTGGCGCAAGCGGCGCAACAATTCCATTCCGTCCATGCGCGGCATTTTGATGTCGAAAATCGCGAGATCCGGCGGATTGGTTTTCAATCCGTCGAGCGCGCTGGCGCCATCGGTGTAGGTCTGCACGCGGTAACCCTCGCCCTCAAGGGCGATGGAGACGGAAGTGAGAATGTTGCGGTCGTCGTCGACGAGAGCAATGGTGGGCATGGGTCTTCAACCTGACTGGGCCCAGAAGCGGGCCGTTGCTGCGGTCGGTCTGGCCGCAAGGTCTAGAATCGGCATGTTTGCAGGCCGAAATGTGACGACACTGCGGTAAAACTTGGCCTTTGCCGAAAGGTTCAGTCCATTCCCATTGGGCTGCGCCATTGGCACCCTTTATATAGGTATGCGTGTCTGAAATCACCACCGAAGGCATCCGGAGACCAAAGAGATGACCCAGACTCCCTCGCAAGAGCCGCGGACCTTTGAATTGCCGCCCGGGTATGACGGCTTGGCTGAAGCGCGACGCCTGTTGCGCTCCATCCGGGCAGGCTCTCTGGCGACTGTGGATTCGGCAGGCGCCCCCTTTGCCTCGCTGGTCAATGTGGCCACCGCTTTTGATGGCGCCCCGCTCTTGTTGATGTCCAGTCTCTCGGCCCACACCCAATATTTGCTAAAAGATGGCCGTGCGTCGATTCTACTGGCCCAGACTGGCAAGGGCGACCCCCTGGCCCATCCCCGCCTCACGGTTTCAGGCCTCGCCCGGCAGCTAGAGGGAGTTGAGCGTCAGGGAGCGCGGATGCGGTTTTTGTCCCGCCACCCCAAATCCGCTCTTTATGCGGATTTCGGTGATTTCAGCTTCTGGCGGCTGGAGGTGGACAAAGCTCATCTGAACGGCGGTTTTGCCAAGGCCGCGGCCTATTCGGGCCCACAGCTTCTCCTTGACGTGGCAGGCTCCGCCGCGTTGGCTGAGGCAGAGGAAGGGGCGCTGGCTCATATGAATGAGGATCATGGCGAGGCGCTGGCCCTTTATGCCGAAAAGCTCTGCGGGGCGCCTGTGGGTCGCTGGCGGGCCTCTGGCCTTGACCCCGAAGGGATGGATCTGGCCTTGGGGGACCAGACTGCCCGGCTGGTTTTCCCCAGCCCCATTTCAGGCCCGCGGGACCTGCGGGAGACGCTGGTGGCGCTCGCAGCCCAAGCAAGGGCCTGAAGTTCGATAATATTGTGCAGTGCAACGATAAAAGGCTTTGTGACGCCTTTGTGATCTGTGCCCTTGCCCTTCCGGCCGCTGGGGAATAAAGGGTCCGCTCATCTAATCATGGAAACCGTGACCCACTTGGCCCATCGGCCCGGCACGGTGCATCTGGAGACGGCGATGAAGCAGATCGGCACTTTCAATCCGGCGTTCGGAATCGAAAAACTCGGTTTCAAGAACCTGGGAACGGTCGCCTACAACCTCGAAGCACCGATGCTTTATGAGGAATCGATCCGCCGCGGTGAAGCGGTGATTGTGCCCGGTGGCGCTATCAATGCCGAGACTGGTATTCACACCGGTCGTTCGCCCAAGGATAAGCATACGGTGCGTGACGCCAACACCGAGAGTGTGATCTGGTGGGAAAACAACAATTCCGTCACACCCGAGCAGTTCGACAATCTCCTCGCCGACTTTATCAAACATGCTGAAGGCAAGGACCTGTTCGTTCAAGATCTCTTCGGTGGTGCTGATCCGGCTTTCCGTTGCAAGCCGCGCGTCATTTGCGAATTCGCTTGGCACTCGCTGTTCATCCGCAATCTTTTGATCCGCCCGAGCCGTGAGGAAGTCCTCAACTATGCGTCGGACCTGACGATCATCGATCTGCCAACCTTCAAGAACGATCCCAAGCGCCACGGCGGCAAGTCGGAAACGATTGTGGCAATCGACTTCACACGTAAGATCATGCTGATCGGCGGCACCAGCTATGCCGGTGAAATGAAGAAGTCGGTCTTCACCTATCTCAATTACATTCTGCCCAAGCAGAATGTCATGCCGATGCATTGCTCGGCGAACGTGTCAAAGGAAGGCGAAGTCGCCATTTTCTTCGGCCTGTCGGGTACCGGCAAGACAACACTCTCGGCTGATCCCAACCGCATCCTCATCGGCGACGACGAGCATGGCTGGTCGAAGGAAGGCGTCTTCAACTTCGAAGGTGGCTGCTACGCCAAGGCCATCAAGCTGTCGCGTGAAGCAGAGCCGGAAATCTATTCGACCACCGAGCGCTTCGGCACGGTGATGGAGAATGTGGTTCTCGATCCGATCACCCGCCTACCTGACTTCGACGATGATTCGAAGACAGAAAACACCCGCATCGCTTATCCGCTCGACTTCATCTCGAACGCTTCACCGACGGGCCGCTCGGGTCATCCCAAAAACATCATTATGCTGACCTGCGACGCCTTCGGCGTTCTGCCCCCGATCTCGAAGCTTGATCCGGCACAGGCCATGTATCACTTCCTGTCAGGCTACACCGCGAAAGTGGCCGGCACTGAAAAGGGCGTGACGGAACCAGAAGCGACGTTCTCGACCTGCTTCGGTCATCCCTTCTTGCCGCTGCATCCGTCTGAATACGGCAATCTGCTGCGCGAGCTTATCGCCAAGCATCATGCCGATTGCTGGCTGCTCAACACCGGCTGGACCGGTGGCAAGGAAGGCACAGGACGCCGCATGCCGATTCGCGTGACACGCCGTCTGCTGACCGCAGCGCTTGATGGTTCGCTGTCGAAGGTAGAATTCCGCACCGACCCCTATTTCGGTCTGGCGGTTCCGGTCTCCGTGCCAGGTGTCGAACCGCACATTCTTGATCCGGTGAAGACCTGGGCATCGAAGTCCGAATTCGCTGCAACCGCGAAGCACTTGCGCGAAATGTTCAAGAAGAATTTCGTCAACTTCGAAAGTCATGTTGACGAGAAAGTTTGCCAGGCTGCGCCGGTCTCCAAGATAGCTGCTGAATAAGCAGCGTCTCTTTCTCGAAATAAAAACGCCGCTCGCGAGAGTGGCGTTTTTTTTCGTCATTGCGAGCGAAGCGAAGCAATCCAGACGCGTTACTTGATGAAGAGGAATGTGATCACCAAAAACAGCGGGATGAGAATGGCGCCGGACCACAGCATGTAGCCAAAAAAGCTTGGCATGTTCACGCCCGCACGGCGCGCTATCGCATAGACCATGAAATTGGGCGCATTGCCGATATAGGTATTGGCGCCCATGAAAACCGAGCCAAGCGAGATAGCCGCCAGCGTCATCGCCATATCTGTCATCAGATGTGAGGGATCCCCGCCCGCCAATTCAAAGAAGACAAGATAGGTTGGTGCATTGTCCAAGAAGGATGAGAGCGCGCCGGTCAGCCAGAAGAAGGCAACATTGTCCGGCTTGCCACTCGAATCTGTGACAAGAGCCACGAGTGAGGCAAACGCGCCATTCTTGCCAGCTGCCAGCATGGCCATGACGGGGACGATGGTGATGAAAATCGCAGCAAAGAGTTTGGCGACCTCTTCAATCGGCCCCCATTCAAAACCGTTTTCTTCACGGTCATCTTTTCTTGTCAACGTCAGCGAGGCGAAAGTCACGCCAATCATCACTGCTTCACGCACAAGATTCTGCAATTCGAGTTTGGTGCCATAGAGCTCAAACGAAATGCCGGGCTTCCATGTGCCGCTCATAATCACAGCGCCAGCAGCGATGCCGATCAGCACAAGATTGATCAGACCTGTGACGGAGAGCTTTGAATCAGGTGTGGGGTCTTGCGGTGTCACGCCTTCTTTTTTGTAGAGCCACGAGTCGATTGCAAAGAAAAGGCCGAGTAGCATTACGCAAGCAAAGAGCGTCTCAGGCCACAAATGTGTCAGCGTCCAACCAAACGAAACACCCCGCAGGAAGCCCAAGAACAACGGCGGATCACCAATGGGCGTGAGCGAGCCGCCAATGTTCGACACAAGAAAAATGAAAAAGACCACCACATGCACATTGTGGCGACGATTGTCATTGGCGCGCAGCAATGGCCGGATCAGCACCATGGAGGCGCCCGTTGTGCCGATGACACTGGCGAGCACTGTGCCCAACGCCAGAAGCCCCGTGTTGAGCAGTGGCGCGCCATGCAGATTGCCGCGCAGAACCAAGCCGCCTGCTGCCGTGAACAGCGCGGTCAGCATCAGGATGAAAGGCACATATTCTAGTGCAGCAGTGTGGAACACCACATGCGCCATCGCATCAAAGCCATAGATGACGGTGATGGGCAGGACGATCAGGGCCGCCCAGAGCGCTGCGATCTTTCCATAATGATGGTGCCAGATGTCAGCGAAGAGCAGAGGCCCAAGCGCGATGGATAGAAGCATTCCTGCGAAGGGGAGGGCCCAGAGCATGGATAATTTTGAGCCATCCAAAGCCTCAGCGGCAAAGGCGGGAGAGGCAAGGGTGCATGTTGACAGCAATAAGGATAGCAAAAACTTCATTGGCAATGTCTTCCCGTCATTGCGAGGAGCGAAGCGACGAAGCAATCCAGAGGCATCACATGAGGTCTCTGGATTGCTTCGCTTCGCTCGCAATGACGAATAGATTGGCTGGAATGGCTCTTGTGATCAAGAGGGCTTTAATGCGCTTCATCCCAATTGGCGGCAGCCTTGGCATCGACTTGCAGCGGCACTGAGAGTTGCACAGCCGGGTGGGGTGCTTCGACCATAACACGGCGCACGATCTTGATCGTCGGCTCGATCTCTGATTCTGGCACTTCGAACACCAGTTCGTCATGTACCTGCAAAAGCATGCGTGCTGCCAGACCTGCTTGTTCCAGCGCATCATCCATGCGCACCATGGCGCGGCGGATGATGTCGGATGCTGAGCCTTGAATGGGCGCATTGATCGCTGCACGCTCGTTGAAGGCGCGCTCTGAGGGGTTCGAAGATGTGATGCGTGGATAATGGCACTTGCGCCCGAAAATCGTGGTCACAAGCCCATTCTCGCGCGCCTGCTTTTTGGTTGCTTCCATGTAATCGCGGATGCCGGGAAAGCGCTCGAAATATTGCTTGATATAAGCACCTGCTTCTTCGCGTGAAATACCAAGCTGGTTGGCCAGACCAAAAGCCGAAATGCCATAGATAATACCGAAATTAATAGCTTTGGCGCGGCGACGCACCTCGGATGGCATGCCCTCAATTGGCACGCCAAACATTTCAGATGCGGTCATTGCGTGAATGTCGAGGCCTTCGGCAAAGGCGCGGCGCAATTGCGGGATGTCTGCAACGTGGGCAAGAATGCGCAATTCAATCTGCGAATAGTCGGCGGAGAGAATTTTGCGCCCAGGCTCTGCGATAAAGGCAGTGCGGATACGGCGGCCTTCTTCATTGCGCACGGGAATATTCTGCAAATTGGGTTCAGATGACGACAGGCGGCCTGTCGTTGTCTGCGCCATGGAGAAGCTTGTATGCACGCGCTTGGTGCGCGGATTGACGAAGCCCGGCAGTGCATCCGTATAAGTGGATTTGAGCTTGGCGAGTTGACGCCATCCAAGAATGCGCGAGGGCAATTCATGGCCTTGCTCCGCGAGTTCATCCAGCACACTGGCGGATGTGGACCAGGCGCCTGTCGCGGTTTTCTTGGCTCCCGGCAACCCCATTTTGCCAAACAGAATATCGCCCAACTGTTTGGGAGACGCGAGATTGAAGCTTTCGCCGGCGAGTTCGTGGATCTCCGCTTCAAGGCGCGCCATACTTTGCGCAAATTCACCTGACAGACGCGAAAGAATAGCGCGATCAATCGAAACACCGCGTGTCTCGACACGCGCCAAGACGGGCGACAAAGCACGATCAAGCGTCTCATAAACGGTCGTCATTTTTTCAGCCACAAGGCGCGGCTTGAACAGACGCCATAAGCGCAACGTCACATCGGCATCTTCAGCGGCATATTCTGTGGCCTTGTTGAGCGGCACGCGTGCAAAGCCGATAAAGTTTTTGCCCGTGCCCGCGACATCACCGAATGGAATGGTTTCATGTCCCAGATGTTTGGCTGCCAGCTCGTCCATGCCGTGCCCGTTGATGCCATTGTCGAGCACATAGGACATGAGCATCGTGTCATCATAGGCCTTCACCTGAATGCCGTGCGCATTGAAGACCTGCCAATCGAATTTCATATTATGGCCGATCTTCAACACGCCTGCATCCTCAAGCAGCGGGCGCATTTTTTCAATCACCAGAGCCAGCGGCAATTGTCCGGCGACAAGATCATTACCGCCAAAAAGATCTCCCGACCCTTCGTCGCGATGCTGCAGCGGAATATAGCAGGCGCGTCCCGGCGCTGTTGCCAGCGACATGCCGACCAGATCGCATTGCATGGAATCCAGCGAGCTGGTTTCTGTGTCGACTGCAAAAACGCCTGCTTCATAGGCTTCTTTGATCCAAGCTTCGAGCTGCGCCAGATTCTGAACGCATTCATAGTGGTCATGCAGAATTGGTGTTGTCGCGCCTTCGTTGAGACGCGCAGCCGCCAAAGCTGCAGGAGAGAATGGTGCGGGCGCGCCCGGTGTGCTTGGTGCAGATGTAGCTGCCGCCTCTGCCGCAGGTGCGTCAGCTGCAGGCGGCGCAATCGCCTCGCCATTACGGCCTCGCCAAGCACCGGCCCCCATCAATGTAGGGTCAGCTTCAATCTGTGCGGCATCGACGCCATAAATTTCAGCGGCACGTTTGGTGATGGTGGTAAATTCCAGCGCCTTCAAAAAGGCGATGAGCTCGCGCCCATCCGGATCGAACAAGGTCAGATCATCAATAGATGTTACGGTGTCGACATCATCCACCAGCTGCACCAGCTGTTTTGATACGCGGATGAGATTGACGCTCTCTGGGTCCGTTAATGTTTCGCGGCGCTTGGGTTGTTTGATTTCGCCAGCGCGCGCCAGCAATGTGTCGAGATCACCAAATTCGTTGATGAGCTGAGCGGCGGTTTTCACGCCAATGCCGCGCGCTCCGGGCACATTGTCGGTCGAATCGCCCGCCAGTGCCTGCACATCGACCACGCGATTGGGCGGCACGCCGAAATAATCAACGACTTCAGCTTCGCTGATGCGGCGCTCTTCGCGCGCACCCGCATTGCCTTTTTCACCCGATGCCGGATCAAACATGGCCACGCTCGGGCCAACCAGTTGCATCAGATCCTTGTCGGCTGAAATGATCAGCGCATCCGCGCCGCGCTCACGCGCCTGGCGCGCATAAGTGGCGATCAGATCATCAGCTTCATAGCGGTCTTGCTCGATGGGCATCAGGCCAAAAGCGCGCACAGCGCAGCGCATCAGCGGGAATTGCGGAACAAGGTCTTCCGGCGGATCCGAGCGGTTGGCCTTATACTCAGGATAGAGTTCTTTGCGGAATGAGTTTTCCGACTTGTCGAAAATAATGGCGAGATGGGTGGGCTTGATGCCCGCAGCCCCCTCGCGAATGAATTGAAACAATTTGGTGCAAAACAGGCGCACGGCACCTGTTGGCAATTTATCCGAGCGCTGATTGTAGCGCGGGTCTTGCCGGATCGACTGGAAATAAGCGCGAAACACAAAGTTCGACGCATCGACGAGAAAAATATGGTCGCCGGGGCCGATGGGCTTTGCTGCCTTGCTCATGTGACTGTTCTGCTCGCGCTGGTTTCTCAGTGTCTTGACAATAAAGCGCGTGTCGCCCCGCACCAACGAAAAAGGGCCGCATCAAGCGGCCCTGTCCCGTGATTCAGGTTTGAGGGGTTCAGATCGAACCCGCAATCCACTTCGACAATTCGCCCTTGGGTGCCGCGCCAACCTTTTGTGAGGTCAGCTGGCCATCCTTGAACAGCATCAAGGTCGGGATCGACCGGATGCCGAATTTGCCGGGCACGCCCGGGTTTTCATCGACATTCATTTTCACGATTTTGACCTTGCCGGCCATTTCGGTGGCGATCTCGTCGAGCGCTGGCGCAATCATACGGCAGGGGCCGCACCATTCGGCCCAGAAATCGACCACAACCGGCTCTTTGGACTGAAGCACCTCGGCCTCAAAATTCGCGTCGGTGACTTTCTCGGCCATGGCATCCTCTTTCAGTGAATCGATCTTAAGTTGCATGGAACCTAGGAACGCGCCCGCGCAACGTCAAGGAGTGCGGCCTCAAGCAGGGCTGGGGGGATTTCTTCAGATTGCGCGCCCTCAGTCCAGATCAGAAAGGCACGGATGGTGCGCCCGGGGTAAAGCGGGCCGACAGCTGCCCCATACATAGCGAGCTGGGCCAGATAGGCGGCTGGCGCGGATTTGCCCGGATGTGAGACGCCGGTTTTGACATCGGCGATCAAAACCTCGGTTTCCGACACAAAAAGCCGGTCAATCTGGCCTGAAATGGCGATTTTCTGGCCATTCGGCAGGGCAATGCGCCCACCAACCGACACCTCCGCCTGTGATCCGGGCCCAAAAAGAGGGCCAAGCCCGGGTGCCGCCAGAACGGCCAAAGCCGATTGTATCAGGCCCGACTGCTCAGGGGCGCTTAATCCAATGGCACGGGTTGCCAGATAACGCTGGCCGGCCTCCGCTCGGCGTTCCACAGACAAATCTGGCAGATATTGCAAAAGTGCGTGGACGAGGCGGCCGGCCTCGGCGGCGCGCGCTGCTTTGCTTTGCGGGTCGCGGCGGGGCGGCTCCAGCCGGTCGGCGGCGGCCAAGGCGCTGGAGGGGCTGAGGGGGCGCGCAGGCAACGGCTCGTGCCGCGCTGGCTGCATCAGCCAATCAGGCAAGGCCTCCGGTCCGGCTTCAGCCAGACTCAGCCCGCGCGCCGACAGGTCTGCCACATCGCCGCGTTCAAGCCGCAGCAACACGGGTTCTGCTTCATCGGGTGCCGGTGTGCGCGCCAGATCATCGGCCAGCGCATCGCAGATCATTTTGTACCAAGAGCCCTCTTTGGCGTCTTCTTTGCCAAAGGCGGTGACATAGAGACGCTCTTCAGCGCGTGTCATCGCAACATAGAGCAGGCGACGATATTCCTGTAGCGCGCTGTTGCGTGTCTCCTCGCGTGACAGGCCAAGTGGCTTTGGTTCTGACTTTTTGCCAGGCGTCCAAGCAAAGGCACTGACGTCGCCACTTGTTTTCACATCCAGCAGCTTCGGGTCATGATTGTGAGAGGGCATGGAGACGGTATCGCCCAAAAAGACGATTTTGGATTCCAAGCCTTTTGATGCATGCACGGTCATCACGCGCACAGCATCGGCACCTGTTTCCATGTCGCGTTTGATGGAGAGATCAGACGCTTGCATGCGCGCCAGAAATGACATGAGCGAGGGCGTTTCGCCAATGTCATGGTCAAGCGCAAGACGTAAAAACTCATCCATCGCATCGCCGGCCTCTGGCCCTAGACGGGCCAGCATGTCGTGACGCCCGCGCTCTGCGCCAAGCAGTCGGGCGTAGAAGAAGAAGGGCGTCTCGCTCTTGGCAAGCGCACGCCACTCTGCCATGCGCGCAAAGGCCCGCTGGTGCGCACCCACTTGTGAGGCGGCAAGGGCCTCATAAAGCGACCCTTCACGCTTTGGTGCAAGCTGCATCAGATCCTCATCGTTGAGGCCGATAAGTGGTGATTTCAAAACAATCGCTAGGGTCAGATCATCATCAGGTAGCAAGGCTGCGCGGCCAACGGCAATCAAATCCATCACTGCAATATGTTGCGTCAACTGGAGGCGGTCAGCGCCCGCCACGGGCACGCGCGCTTCTTTCAGTGCGCGGATCACGGCATCGAAGAAGGATCCGCGATTGCGCACCAAAATCATAATATCGCCGGGGCGCACGGGGCGCCGTCCGCGCGACTTTTCATCTTCCACACTGTCACGCGAGCCGGGTGCGGTGAGGCTTGCAATCTTGCCGGCAATGCGTCGAGCGACCAAGACCGCCGGATCGCTTTGATCGAGCGCATCAACCGGCATGGTCCAGTCGCGTGGCTCTGCTGCAGCGTCTGGTAAAACCTGCGGCCAGATTTCAACCAGCCCCGGAAGATCAGCCTTCCATGCTTCATGCTGCGTCTTCAGGTTTTCAGCCGATAGGCCCGCGAAATGGGCTTCGAGCGCGAAGACCTGATCGACGAAATCAATAATGGCAGAGCTCGAACGGAACGAGGTTTTCAGTTCGACAGATTGAAAAATCTGACCAGCTGCTTTGGTCTTGCGTTCAATCTCGCCCCGCGTGGCATGAAACAGATCGGGCCGCGCACCTTGGAAAGAGAAGATGGATTGCTTCTCGTCACCCACCGCAAAGAATGTGCGCGTGACTTCGCGCTGACCAGCGCCGCTGGTGAATTCATCCGCAATGGTTTTGAGAATATCCCATTGTTCGGGGGAGGTATCTTGCGCCTCATCAACCAGAATATGATCAATGCCTCGATCAAGCTTGTGCAGCACCCAGCTCGCGGCCGTGCGTTTCAGCAATTTGCGCGTCGCGACGATCAGATCACCAAAATCGAGCAGGCCGCGCGCTTCTTTCTCACGACGATAGGTTGCAATGATGGCTTGGATCACAGCCAGCAGCACGCGGGTGCGCGCCACCGTATGCGCAATCTTACGCCTTTCCAGCAGCGGGCAGATGCGCTCTCGTTCTTCTTCGAGCTGTTCCAGAAGTCCGGGATTGGTTTTCTGCAGGTCTTTGGACACAAGCTTCGTATTGCCTAAGCCCTTTGGCTCGCCATCTTCGGTGGTGAAGAGGCGCGCATAGGTCAGTGCCTTGCGTGCGCTATGTTCGGCTTGTAACGCGCGGCGCAATCCATCGGCGAAACTTTTGTCATTCTTGCCTCCAGAATCGAGAATGGCGGCGAGTGCCGTCCATTCCGATTGGGCAATGCCGTCGCCCGCAATAGCCCGGTCAATCTCATGCAGATTTTCATCGCCTGTTGCGCCCAAGCTCTGTGCTAGCAGACGCGTATAAGCGCCATCGCCCTCTTCGTCACCCAGTTTGGCTGCAAACGCGACGAGTTCCTGCTTGCCAAGCGCTGCTTTGATCAGCGAGTCGAATGTGTAGCCGCTGGTCTCATCGGCGAGCTGTTCAAGCGCTGCGCCCAACGCGCCGTGATCGCGCAACGCATGTTCTAGCGTCACGCGGCGCGCAACTTCCAGCAATTCCTTGCTGCGCTCTTCATCGAGCACTTCAAAACGAGCCGCAACATTGGCCTCGAATGGAAACAGATGCAGAAGCTTTTCGCAAAAGGCGTGAATGGTCTGGATCTTCAGGCCACCGGGCGTCTCAACCGTGCGCGCAAAGAGGCGCCGTGCAAAGACGAGCTTGCCTGCATCTGGCTCTAGCGCGCCCATGTCCATAATCTGCGCTTTGAGCTTTTCATCTGAAATGCGCGTCCATTCCGCCAGTTTGTCGAACACGCGGATCGACATATTGGCGGCAGCAGCCTTCGTGAATGTGAGGCAGAGAATGCGCGTTGGCGGCACGCCATCGAGCAACAAGCGCACAACACGCTGCGTCAGCACGTGGGTTTTGCCGGAGCCCGCATTGGCTGACACCCAGGCAGACAGCGCCGGATCAGAGGCAAGCGTTTGCTCTTCACGGGTCTTGGCGGGGATCGGGCGCAGGCTCATGCCTCGCCTCCCTCATCACCAGCACCCGCTGACCATTCTTTCACGCGCGAGAGATGATCGTAGCGACCAAAGCGGCTCGCATATTGTGGGAGTGGGCGCGCCAAATAGGGCGTATCGACTTTACGGAACTGGTTGAGCAGGACCTGCATGCCTGCAAAATTGCTTTCCACGACATCGCGGAAATCGCCGGGCTTGGCGATGCTTTCAGGCTTGATCGGCTCTTTGCTGCCAATCTTCACATGCATGGCATCGCGCACCGGCATTTTGCCGAAAAATTGGAACGCGCCGCTTTCAACCATTTTGACTTCCAGCGGCAATTGCGGCGCAAAGCCCACTTTGATCATTTCTTTCGTGCTGATGGACCCACTCTTGTAATCGATAATTTCAGTTTCTCCGGTGCCGGTGAGATCAATGCGGTCAGCCTTGCCGCGCAAAGTGAAGATTGATCGATCTTCCAGCGTGATCGATAGCTTGCCTGACAGTTCGACCTTGCTCTCGACAAGCTTGGCGCGTCGTATCTCTTCCCATTTCAGCCATTCATAAAGCCCCATTTCAATACGCGGCCAATTGAAGGCGCGATAATTGGGGTCTTCCATCAGATCAGCGAGTTTTTCCTGGGCCAGTGCCAGCAATTCCTCACGTGCTGTGGCAGGTAGTGGGCCTTTCTCGTGGCGCTGCACAAAGTCCGAAAAAATATCATGCAATTGCGTGCCGGCTTCGCGCGCACCCGGCACAGCGCCGAGATCTTCAAGCGGCAGAATTTTCAAAATATGGCGGGCATAGATCGCGTAAGGATCACGCCGCAATGTCTCAATCTCTGTGATCGAGAGACTTGTTGGCCGCAATTCAAGATCAGGGCGCGGTTCAGGTCGGCCAAGCGCCCGGCTCACAGTGGGTCGATCAAGGCGGCGTGCCAGATCCAGCAGTGCATCGCCTTTGCGGTGTGCTGGTGCAAAAGCATCACCCACGAGCGCTTCAAATCTTTGCAAGAAGCGCGAGGGCACGGTTGGTGCGCCACCGCGCTTGGCCGCCCGCGAGATAATCACGTGCCGCGTGCCTAGAGCCTGCACAAAATCATGCGCGGTCTGGCCAATGCGCCGCTCAGGTGGTGTCAGACCAAGCTCTGCGCGCATGGGGCGATTGAGAAACGCGCCCGTCTCCACTTGCGGGGGCCAGACGGTTTCATCAAGGCCTGCCACAATCATCAGGTCAGCCTGAATCAAACGCGCTTCCAGCAGGCCCAGAATTTTCAGGCGTGGATGGGCACGCGCCGGTCCGCGCACAATGGCCTCGCGCATGATGAAGTCAGCCAGCGCTGCATAATCTGCGCAGCGAAACAGCGGCGTGGCTTGGGCTTTGAGCGAGATCTCACCAAAGACCTGCTCGAAACTGTCATAGCTCTCGTCGAACTGTGCGGCCTCACCCTCGGGCTGGGTGAGGAGTGCTGTTAGACATGCGCGATGACGCGCAATGCAATCTGTCAGTGGTGCTTGGGCTGGCTGGTCGTGCAGGGGTGCCAGAGCGGCGCAGAGGCGTGTCACAAGCTCTGTCAGTTCATCCCATTGTGTATCACTGATCCGCTGACTGGCGGGGTGCGCATAATGATCGGCAGCCGCAAGCCGCGCTGCGGCCACCATTTCGAGTGGGCGATCACGTAACGACGAGACGCCACGCAGCACACCAATTTCCAGCAGGCTCGTCAGCTGTTCAAGCTCAGCGCGTGAATAGCCTAGCCGCACCAGAGGATGGGCGAGCAACGCCAGCCATTCGACTGGCATGCAGGGCTCATCTGCACAAGCCACACTCAATCGTGCCAAAACGCCATAAGGTGAGCTCGCCAAAGGCTCGCCACCGGAATCATCAATATCGATTTTCCAGCGTTTCAATTCTGCCTGCACGCGCCGCGCCAGAGCGCGATCTGGCGTCACCAAAGCGATGGTTGTGTCCGCACTGTCATGCAGCGCCTTGCGCATGCAAAGTGCCAGCGTCAGCGCTTCCTCGCGCTCGTCGGCCGCGATGATCATCACCATGTCATCTAGCGCGCGGGCGAGATCGTCAGGCTTGAGCGCTTGCAGAAATGCGGGCCAACGGTCGGTTGTATCAGCTGGACGAAATGCTTCGGTGAGCAGCTGCATGCGTGTGGCGAGCGCTGCATCTGGCGTGCCCCGCTCAAACACAGCGCGCCGCTCGATTTGCAAAATGGGCAGCAGCCGATGCAAGGCCGCCTGTGGATGGCCTGCTGAGGGCTCGATCTTGCGGACTTTATCGCCCTCAATCAGCGCCCAAGCTTCATCATCAAGGGTCAGATCAAGGCCCGGCAAAACAACCGCGCCATTTTCAAGCCGTGCAATGGCCGACAAAAGCCGTGCTGTCGCGCGATTGGTGCCTGTCGAGCCCACAGCGATCACGGGGTGGCGCGGATCAGCATTTTGCAAGCGTGCAATCTCATGATCCACCAGCAGCCGCTGGCGCATGGCCGCATCGATCAAGCCGCGTTCTTGCCGGATCTGCGGCCACATTTGCGAGGCAATTTTCAGAAAGTCGATGGTGATCAGCCAATAGAGATCGAAATTCTCTGGCGCGAGATGTTCGAGCTTTTTCCAATCCGCATCTTCGACAATCATCTCATCGATCAGCGCTGCCAGATCACCAGCCAGATGCCAGGCTTGCGATGGGGCTTGCGCCACCAGCAAAGGTTCACGGCCATCGGTCTGGATCGCGCCATTCTCATAGCGCGTGATGGCCGTGCCAAGCTGCACCGCCCATTTATGCACGAGCTGCATAAGAATGAGGCGCCGCTCGATCGGCGTCATCGCATCAGACACGCCTTCCACTGGGCCATCTGTTTCAAACAACAGACTGGTCTCAATCGATTCCATATGACCGAGCGGCACGATTTTGGGCAGAAGCAGGGCTGGGCCAGCCAGTTTGCGGATCAGTTCTTCGCGCAAAGCCCGCGCAGCACGGCGTGTGGGCACATAGATGGTTGCAGAAGACAGCGCCAGTGGATCAAGCGGCGGCTTGATCGCATCAACAATGTCACCTGCGATCAGTTGCTCGGCAAATGTCGCAAGAAAATTGACGCTGGATGGGATGGTGAAAACATGTGGTGCGCGTGCCATGTCGTCACCTCATTGTTTCGTGTGAGCGATTGTGGCTTCCGCCTCACCAATGGCCGCGGGCGTGCCCACATGCAGCCATTGTCCATCCAGTGCCATGCCAAACAGCCGACCCTTTTGCGCCGCCTCAAACAGAAAGGGGGCGAGGCGGAAGACATCGTCTGCCTGATCTTCAAACAGCTGCGGCTTGATGATGCCAACACCTGAATAAACAAAATCAGCCTGCTCACTCTCTTTGCGCTTGGTCAGGCGCCCCGAGGACTCCAGATGGAAATCCCCCGCCCAATCGACGCCCACCGAGCCGGCGGTGGAGGCGACCAGCAACAGCGCATCCATCTGCGCAGGGTCCCAAAAGTTAGCAAGGCGAGAAATGTTTGACACCGGTCCCTCAATCCAGAACGCATCCGTATTGCAAAGATAGAACGGCCGGGTGTCAAAAATTGGCAGGACCTTTTTAATGCCCCCGCCTTGATCGAGTAGTTTTTCGCGTTCGTCAGAAATTATGATCTGTGGCTTGGTGCGACCTTTCAGATGCGCTTCAATCTGGTCGGCCAGATAATGCACATTGACGATGGCGCGCTGCACGCCGGCTTTTTCGAACAGATCAAGACAATGGTCGATGAGCGCTTTGCCAGCGACTTTGACCAAGGGTTTGGGGATCGAGTCCGAGATCGGCCGCATGCGCGTGCCAAGCCCGGCCGCAAATACCATGGCCGTATCCGGGCGCTGGCTCATGTCTCGTCCTTGACGAGGACCGAGGGCATGTGGGTTTCAAACCAGGCGCGGATTTCAGCCAAAGCCGGATGGGCGAGATCTTTCTGCAGATAATGTTTCACGCGTGGAATATGCGCGAGATAGTTCGGCTTGCCATCGCGCTTGTCGAGACGCGCGAAAATACCCAGAATTTTTGTCGCGCGTTGTGCACCCATGATCGCATAGGCACGCGCGAAAGCCTCAAAATCGAAACTCTCATCATCAGCCTTGCGCTGGCGCAAATATTGACCGAGCAGCTTCATCTCAAGCGCATCAGAGACGGTGACGCGGGCGTCTTGCAGCAGTGAGGCGACGTCGTAAGCAGGCGGCCCGATGACGCAATCCTGAAAATCGATCATGCCGATGCGCTTCACGCCTTCACGTTCAGGTAGCCAGATGATGTTGGGCGAGTGATAATCGCGCAGCACCCAGGTTTTGGGGCCAGCAATCAAATCCTGAAACAGATCGCGCCACAGATTGACAAACATTGCGCGCGCGCCAGAGGCCGGGAAGGACTTGGCAATATGGGGCGCATACCAATCGAGGATGAGTTCGATCTCAATGCTCATCGCCTCAAGGTCATAGGGCGGGATCGCATAGGGGGCGGGCACCATGTCGATGGTGGTGGGCAGAGGGAGCTTGTGCAAATGCGCCAAGGCCAAAACCGCAGCGCCATAGCGATCAGGCATCGGGCCTTGTGAATCGACCACGCCCTCGCCGCCCAGATCTTCCAGAATCGCCAATCCGTTTGTCGCATCCTTGGCGTAGAGCTCAGGTGCAGAAAAACCTTCCAGCAAAAGTCCGCGCTGAATGGCAAAGAAGGGCGTGACGTCTTCTGCCAAGCGCGCAATCTGGCTGTAGGGCTTGCCAAAGCGCACGGGCGGGCCATCAGGCCGCTTGGGTGCAATCATCAAAATGCCCTTGGTGCCATCCGGCTTTTCAAGCCGCTCATATGCGCGCGTCGAGGCATCCCCCAACATGAATTCGCGTTTGGCATCCGACCAGCCGGAGCGCGCCAGCAGAGCATCAACCGACATGGCGCGCGCCAAGCGTCCCGCAAAAGCGCCTGTCCCAGTCAAGATTGCTTTGCGATAGGTCTCGCCCTTGTGCAGGGACAGCTGCAGAGAAACATCGAGCCGGTCTTCAGGCAAATGCTCGCCCGCTCGATCAGCCCATTCCACCATCAGCAGCGCGCCTTCGGCGGCTTCATCCCAACCCAGCTCGATCAGCTCATCGGGTGATTTGATGCGATAAAGATCGGCATGAACGATGGGAAAGCGCGGCCCATCATAGACCTGCATGAGTGTGAACGTCGGGCTTGGAACTTCAAGCTCTCCATTGCCCGTCAATTCACGGATCAAGGCACGCGCCAGTGTTGTCTTGCCAGCCCCCAGATCGCCCGACAAAGTGACGAGATCTCCTGCGCTGATAAAACTGGCCATACGCCGCGCCAGTGCAACAGTGGCACCTTCGTCAGCAAGATCAAATTCAAAACGGGCAGTTTGTGGTTGCGTTGTCACGCAAAACTCCTCAAGCCAAAGCGGCTTTGACCACGCTTGTGGCATCATCGGGAAAGATACAGGTCACGCTTGTGCCTTCGCCAGGCGATGATTGAATGTGGACTTCACCACCATGCAACTCGACGAAAGAGCGCACGATAGACAGACCAAGTCCGACACCGCGATGGCGTGAGCCGACAGTGTGGGTGTGGAAGCGATCAAACACATGGTCGAGAACATCTGGTGGAATACCGCGACCTTGGTCTGAGACTTTGAAGACAATCTGGCTCTGTCGGCGTAATGCAGCGAGCGTGACAGTTTGTCCAGGCTCAGAGAAGCCGATAGCATTTGAGAGCAGGTTGAATAGAATCTGGCGGATGCGTTTGCCATCGGCGCGGAAGGCACCGACATCATCGAGCGCCACCACATTCAGGCTGATGCCCGATTCTGCCAAGCGATCTTGCAGGCCTTCGGTGGCGGCAGCAATCGTATCGCGAATATCGACGTCTTCGACCGACAATTCCATCGCATCTGTATCAATCGAGGCCAGATCGAGAATGTCATTGATAATGGCAAGCAGGGCAGCCGAGCTCTTCAGCACATAACCAGTGTACTCGCGCTGTTTGGTATTGAGCGGCCCAACAGCCCCTTCACCCAGCAGCTGGATGAAGCCGATGATGTTGGTCAGCGGCGAGCGCAATTCGTAGGACACATGGTGCACGAAATCATTGCGCAGCTTTTCAGCTTCCAGAAGCGCCTGGTTGCGTTCCGTCAGCGCAAGTTCGACAGAGACGCTGGCGGTAACGTCAATGAAGGTCACAAGTGTCGCGCCATCGGGCAGTGGCGCGGTCATGCAATCAACAACACTGCCATCCTTGCGGATCATGCGGCGTTCAAAACCGGTACGTGTATCTTGCAGACCTGTCACGAGACTGCGCAGATCATCCCAATCGGCTTGGTTGTCATAAATAGCAGCGCAGGCGCGGCGCACGAGATCGAAATGCGGTTTCTCAGCCAGCATGGCGGTGTCGCCATGCCATAGCATGATGAAAGCAGGATTGAACAATTTGAGGCGGCCATCCGTGCCAAACACGGCGACGCCTTCCTTGAGCGAGTCGAGCGTTTCACCCTGCACCCGCATCAAGGCGTTGTAGGAAGATTCAAGTGAGAAGCGCTCGGTGACATCATCGAAGAGATAGGTCACGCCGCCTTGCGGATTGGGATTGATGACCACGCGCAAGGTGCGCGCGCCCGGCAAGTACCAGACCTGCTCTTGCGTCTCGACAGATTGATAGGCCTCCATGAGAGAGGCTTTCCAGCTCCGGAAATCTGCTTGTTCGGGCAGTCGCCCTTCGGCGCGCAGGCGGTCGAGTATTTCTGTGTCGCTCGGCGCTGAATCGAGAAAGCCCGCATCCAGCGACCACAATTGCCCATAGGCCGTGTTGTGAAAGACCAGACGTCGCGAGGCATCAAAAATCGCAACAGCCGTTGAAAGCTGGTCAAGCGTGCGTCGATGCGCATCCATTTGGCGGCCAAGATCAGCCCGCACTTCTTCGAGATCGGAGACGTCGCTCGCCAAACCACCAGAGCCAAATTCGGTGGGCGCATCGGTGACATCGAGCATGCGGCGTTGACCTGCCACAATGGCTGGCACACGACCGCGCCAGTTTTCAATGCGCATACGGGCTTGTGCCAGCGTGTCGCGCACGGGCTGGTCGAGCAATTCAATGCCTTTGGTGATGACCTCTTCGCGGCGCTCAGCTTCAACCGCGTGCACATAGGCGCGGTTCACCCAGGTCAGTTTGCCTTGCGTGTCGCGCAGCCATGCGGGGCCGGGCGCGGCGTCGAGCACGGTGCGTAATCCATGGCGCTCGGCAGCCAATTGGGCGAGGGTTTCCTTCAATTTCACCAATTCGAGCCGGTCGCCAGCGACATCACGTATGCGCATCAACGCGCGTCCCGCAACGGGGCGACCTTCAGCTTCAAGATGGCGGCCACTCAATGTCAGCAAAGCCAGGCGGAAAGCTTCGCCGCGCTGGCGCAAGCGCTCCACGGCGCGCTCTAATGTGGTGGCGCTTTGCGCGGTGAGCCATGAGCCAAAAGCCAGAGCGAGGCGTGGCGTTTCGAGGCCGGTGAGGGTTTCTGCATCCCCCTCAATTTGTGGCTCGTCATCAGGCGCGCCCCATAAGATGGAGATTTGTGCTTCCGCACCAGTGAAAGCATCGGCCCGGTCGAGCTTTTGGCGTAGACGCTCGATTTCCTTGCGCAAATGGGTTTGGCGCGCGGCCTCGCGGCGCTTGCCCGCCATGTGAATGAGGGTTCCGGCGGTGATGGCAAGGCCTAGACCCATGATGGCGGTGAGGCCGATCCATTCCGGCTGGTCGGGCAGGCCGGCATTTGCCGCCTGCGCAGGCCAGGCGAAAAAAGCCGGAATCGGCACCAGCGCGCTGCCAGCGCGCAAGGCTCGATGCCAGACACGATGCGGTCGTCCCATCCTGCAGCCTGCCTCTCAGAAAAACTTAGGAATCGCGTGGGCTTCCCACGCGCTGTCTCGAGCGCGGCGTGACGCAAAACTTCGCCGATTCCGAATCAGGTCACTTTAGCCGCGCAACCTGTTGCGACAAAGTCTTTCACGCATGAAAAAAAGCCCCCGCCTTTTGGGCGGGGGCTTCTGACGTTGTGTCGATGCAGCGCGAGCTTAGTAGCGGTACTGCTCAGGCTTGAAGGGGCCCTGTGCAGGCAGGCCGAGGTATGTGGCCTGTTCACCGGTCAGCTTGGTCAGCTTCACGCCGATCTTTTCGAGATGCAGCATCGCGACCTTTTCATCGAGATGCTTGGGTAGCGTGTAGACCTTGCGCTCATACTGGCCCTGCTTCGTCCAAAGCTCGATCTGCGCGAGCGTCTGGTTGGTGAAGGAGGCTGACATGACGAAGGACGGATGGCCCGTCGCATTGCCGAGATTCACAAGGCGGCCTTCCGAGAGAAGGATAATGCGCTTGCCGTCAACGAATTCGATTTCGTCGACCTGCGGCTTGACGTTGTTCCACTTGTAATTGCGCAGGCCCGAAACCTGGATCTCCGAATCGAAGTGTCCAATGTTGCAGACGATGGCGCGATCCTTCATGGCGCGCATGTGGTCGACGGTGATCACATCGACATTGCCCGTGGCGGTGACGAAAATATCGGCGCGCGGTGCGGCTTCTTCCATCGTCGTCACTTCATAGCCTTCCATCGCCGCCTGCAGAGCGCAGATCGGATCGATTTCGGACACGATCACGCGGCAACCTGCGTTGCGCAGGGATGCTGCCGAGCCTTTGCCCACATCGCCAAAACCCGCAACCATGGCCACTTTACCAGCCATCATCACGTCCGTGCCGCGGCGAATGCCGTCGACGAGTGATTCTTTGCAGCCGTAGAGATTGTCGAACTTCGACTTGGTGACCGAGTCATTCACATTGATGGCTGGCCACAGCAGCGTGCCGTCTTTTTCCATATTGTAGAGGCGATGCACGCCCGTCGTTGTTTCTTCCGACACGCCCTTGATGGCCAGACCATTGCGCGTATACCAGCCGGGGTTGGCCTTCAGACGCTTCTTGATCGCGGCGAAGAGAACTTCTTCTTCTTCATTGCCGGGCTTGTCCAAGAATGCTGTGTCGCCTTTTTCAGCGCGCATGCCCAGATGAATGAGCATGGTGGCATCGCCACCATCATCGAGGATCATGTTGGGCGTGCCGCCATCGCTCCATTCAAAAATGCGATGCGTGTAGTCCCAATAATCTTCAAGGCTCTCGCCCTTGATCGCGAAGACCGGCGTGCCAGCTGCGGCAATCGCGGCGGCGGCATGATCTTGCGTCGAGTAAATGTTGCACGAGGCCCAGCGCACATCGGCGCCCAAGGCTTTGAGCGTTTCAATCAGCACGCCCGTCTGAATGGTCATGTGCAGAGAGCCGGCGACGCGCGCGCCTTTCAGCGGCTGCGCTGCGCCATATTCGGCGCGGGTCGCCATCAGGCCGGGCATTTCCGTCTCGGCGATATTCAGTTCCTTGCGGCCCCAATCGGCCAGCTTGATGTCGGCGACGACGTAATCGTTGAAATGAGCGCTCATGCGAATGGCCCTTGTTCGAGATGGGACGCTCTATAGCAGGGCAGGCCCAACCCGGCAACGACCATATAAAGAAATCTTTATATCGTGATCCGTAGGGGCAGTAAGCTGGTAATTCTCTCTAACTTATTGTTTTTAATATATTTTTTATTATTCGCGTCCCCGCATCATAATTTGGGGACTTACTGGCTACCTAAATCATCAGCCGAGAGCCAGAACACTTCGCCTGAGCTTTCGGCTGTATCGAGCCACAAGAATGGCAGATGCGGGAATTCGGCTTCGAGAATTTCGCGGTCTTCGCCAATCTCGCAGATCAGGCCACCGCCCGCATTGAGATGCTTGCCGGCGTCTTTGAGAATGCGGCGCGTGATGTCGAGCCCGTCTTCACCAGAGCCCAGTGCCATTTGCGGTTCATGCGCATATTCAGGCGGAAGTGTCGCCATGACTTGCGCACTGACATAGGGCGGGTTGGTGATGATAAGGTCATACGTGTGGCCCGTGAGCGGACCAAACAGATCCCCTTCAATCAGACCAATGCGATCTTCCAGACCGCTCGCGGCCAGATTGATGCGCGCCACATCAAGCGCATCGGGCGACAGATCGACCGCCTCGATCATGGCATGGGGGAAATGTTGTGCCATGAGAATGGCCAGGCAGCCAGATCCCGTGCACAGATCGAGCGCGGATGTGATGCTCTCGGCTTCGATCAGCTGGTGACCATCGATGCCCGAGAGCAAATCGCTGCGCAGCAATTCGCCAATAAATGAGCGCGGCACAATCACACGTTCATCGACATAAAAAGGCACGCCGCCGACATAGGCTTTGTTGAGCAAGTAAGAGGCGGGCTTGCGCGTGGTGACACGGGCCACAATCAGCTCAGCCAAACGCTTGCGCTCATGGGGCATGAGCCGCGCATCGAGGAAGGGTTCGAGCCGATCAATGGGCAGCGCCAAGCCCTCCAGCACAATGAAAGCCGCCTCATCCAGCGCATCGGTTGTGCCGTGGCCAAAGACCAGATCATGCGCCCTGAACGCGCTGACGCCGTAGCGCAGGAAATCACGCAAGGTCACCAATTCATTGGCGATGCTGGCAGCGTCGGGAAGTTGATCCGGCTTCATCAGGAGGTGGCTCCGCTCACAATTGCGTTCAAGGGTTTAGCCGCTGGCATCGCCAGTGTCGAGGCAAGTGCGCCTCGGGGCTGGCTTCAGCGGGGTGATCCTGCCATTGTGCGCCTCGATTCTTTTGATTTTTTCATTTTCATTTTTCTGGACGCCGCATGAGTGACGCCAAAAAATTCAAGCCCAATGCCGAGGAACTCACAGCTGCCGTTCGGGTGGCGGACCGGGAACAGGCCGAGGGCAGGTTCGACAATGCGGTGGGCATTTACAAAGCCGTTTTGATGCAAATTCCGGCCTATGTTGAAGGTCAGGCGAAACTGGCCCGCGCGCTGTTCTCGCTCAGGCGCTGGAGTGAGGCCTGGGAGGCTTTCGACATCCGCTTCAAATTGATGGATACGCCGCCACAAGTCTCGGCTCGTGCAGCAGATGGATCGCCGCAGCCTATTCCGCGCGTCTCAAAGCCACCCGTTCCCCAGCGCCTGCTCGTCATGGCAGAACAGGGCATGGGCGATACGATTCAGTTTGCACGTTTCCTGCCGCGTCTTGTCGACATGGGGGTGGATCTGCAGGTGGTCGTTCCGCAAAAATTGTTTGGTCTTTTGCGCACCCTTCATCCCGCACCGCCCCTATTGGCAGGTGAAGTGCCCAGCGCAGTCACCAATGTCGAGCGGTGGACGACCATGATGGATTTGCCGCGCCTGCTTGATCTCAAGGAAGAAGATTATCTGGCGCGTGACCCTTATCTTCGCGCCGATCCTGTGCGCATTGCGCGCTGGCGTGCATGGCTGGGTGAGTATGAAGGCCCGCTGATTGCTTTTGCTTGGCGCGGCAACCCCGAGCACAAGCTTGATGCCAAGCGCTCGGCACGTCTGGAAGATTTTGCACCACTGGCTGCCATTGCAGATGTGAAGCTGATTTGCTTGCAACAAAATGCAACAGACGAAGAGATTGCAGCCTGTGGTTTTGGCGACAAGATTTTGCGGCCCGGTCCTGATTTTGATTCAGGTCTTGATGCTTTTCTGGATTCGGCGGCATTGTTGATGTGTGTTGATCGGTTGGTCTGTGTCGATACATCGCTCATTCATTTAGCCGGCGCGCTGCATTGCCCCACGGACATGCCGATCACGAATGAGTGGCCCGATTGGCGTTGGCTTGATGATGCCACGCAGAATGTTTGGTATCCGACATTGAAAATCTGGATGCGGCAGAAGGATGATGCTGATTATGGCGCCGTGCTGGCACGCATTGCGGCTGATTTTTCGAAAGATTGAAGAGCGCTCCCTTATGGACAGCTGGCTCGGCTTGCCCTAGTTTCCGCCTTATAAAACAGGAGGAAACCTATGCATTTCTCGGGCTCTTCGCTCACGCGTTTGCTTTTGGCTACGACACTTCTGGGGGCTGCCTCTGCGCGGGCGCAGGAAGTCAATCTGGCCAAGAAGACGGTCACCATTTACATCGGCAATACGGCTGGTGGCAGTTACGATCTCTACGGCCGTGCGGTGGCGCGTTATCTGGGCAAATATCTGCCGGGTCAGCCGACCGTGATTGCGACCAATATGCCGGGTGCTGGCACGTTGGTGGCCGCCAATTATATTTACAAAGTTGCGCCGAAGGACGGCACGGCAATCGGCATTGTCACCGAGACACTGGCGGTCGAACAGATCACCGGCAATTCGGCCGTGCAGTTTGATGCTGCCAATTTCAATTGGGTTGGACGCATCGCATCTTCCAACAACATTCACTTCCAATGGCACACGGCCAAGGCCCAGTCGCTTGATGATGTGAAGAAGATTGAAACACCGGTGGCCGCCGCAGGTGCGGGCAATATTTCTGAAGTCGTGCCCAAACTGCTCAATGCCACTATTGGCACCAAGTTTAAGATCATCTCGGGCTTCCCGGCGTCAGCCGAAGGCATGCTCGCGATGGAGCGCGGTGAAGTCGACGGCACAGCCGGTTCATGGGCGGCTATCCGCACCGGCAAGAAGCAATGGCTCGAAGACAAGAAGATCAAGATCATCTTGCAAGACGTGCCTGAGCGCGCCGCCGATCTGCCGGATGTGCCCGCGCTCGGTGAGCTTGGCAATACAGAAGCCGACAAGCAATTGCTGCGTCTTTACGCATCAGGTGGCGCCATTGGTCGCGCGTTCATCGCGCCTCCGGGCACACCCGCGCCTGTCATGAAAGCCCTGCAGAGCGGCTTCTTTGACATGACAAAAGATGGCGAGATGATTGCCGAAATGCAGAAAGCCAATCTTGATCTCGAATATGCAGCTCCGGAAAAACTGGCCGAGGAAGTCCGTAAGACTCTTGCGACACCCAAGGCCGTTGCCGATCGCGCCAAGGAATTACTGGCGCGCTAAGGCGCGGCGAAGCGAAGCAATCCAGAGGCGGGCTTTCGAGCCCGCCTTTTTCTTGTCTGGATTGCTTCGTCGCTGCGCTCCTCGCAATGACGATTACAAAGATTGCGCCCATTTGCGCGTCTGCTCGCCGAGCCGTGCAAGGTGGTCGCGCATGGTGAAACCCGAAATGCTTTTGCGCGGGCGCAGATCATGATCACCGTCTTCCATCCAGATGATTTTGATTGCTGGGGCGAGGCGATAGCCCGCCACCTCTTCGCGCGTTCCAAAGGCATCGCGTGTCCCTTGGATGATGAGCGTGGGCGTCGTCAGATGTTCCAGATGCGCGGTTCGCGTCTGCTGTGGCTTGCCCATGGGATGGAACGGATAGCCCAGACATAGAAGTCCGGCGGGACCGACCTCATCGGCAAGCATGGAGGCAATGCGCCCGCCCATGGATTTGCCGCCGATGATGAGCGTGTTGGTTGCACCCAGCGCCGCGATGGCAGCGCGATATTCGGGGATCAGCGTCTCGGCTTTGGGCGGGGGACGGCGGGTGCCTTTGCGGCGGGCCGCCATATAGGAAAATTCGAACCGGGCGACCCGCAGCCTCTCGGCGGCCAAGACGCTCGTCATGGCCTCCATGGCGGGGCTATCCATCGCCCCGCCTGCGCCATGGGCCAGTAGCAGGGTAAGGGGGGCGTCTTCGGGGCCGTTAAAAAGAAAGGTCGGGATCATCGGGCCACCCTAAAATAAAAAAACGCGGTCCGAAGAACCGCGTTTTTTATGGTGCCCAGGAAAGGACTCGAACCTTCACGTCCTTTCGAACACTGGCACCTGAAGCCAGCGCGTCTACCAATTCCGCCACCTGGGCACGGGCGTTTTCTACGGGTGGGGGCTGGCCCTGTCAATCTCGCAAGAGTGAGGGCGTGCGACATATTTCCTCTTCCCAGCCTACTGAAAACACGAATGACTGACCCCATATGAACGAGAGGCGCCGGGCCTGTCCCGGCACTGTCAGGAAGCATCCGAGAACCCACATGACGAAGCGCATCGAGCAGAGCCTCATCCGTCTTCTGGTCTGGAACGCCTTTGCAGGCGCATTGCTAGGCTGTGGTCTGGCGGCCTTCCTTCTCTATATGGATGTGGGTGGCATCGGCTCCCTGCTGGCGCGCTCTGACCAGCCGATCCCGGCGCTTTTCCTGCTCTTTGGCGGGTTTGCCGTGACCTTTGGCAGCGCCGTCTGTGGCACGGCCATTATGAGCCTACCCGCAGATGATCGCGATGATGGTCCAGGTGGCGGCCATAGGGAGGATGAGCGCGACCTCGTTCTGATTCCGATCCCGATTCGGGTTCGGCGTAAATAAAGCGAGCCGTGGTCCTCACCTATCGGACCCCTATACAGACGCCAAAGCCTCCTCTAATCAGCGGGCCATAAGGTGTTCAGCGCTGAACGGGGATTTTTCATGCTTGAGACAGCCGACAAAACAGACCGTCTGGTGACGATTTTTGGTGGCTCTGGCTTTATTGGCCGCCATGTTGTGCGTGCGCTTGCGCGCGAAGGCTGGCGCATTCGCGTTGCGTGTCGCCGGCCCGATCTTGCCGGTCATTTGCAGCCCTCGGGTCGCGTTGGCCAGATCCACGCGGTGCAGGCCAATTTGCGTTTTCCCGCTTCTGTTGCCGCTGCCGTGCGTGGTGCTGATGCGGTGGTCAATCTGGTGGGTATTCTGACCGAGACGGGCCGCCAGCGTTTTGATGCGGTGCAGGGTTTTGGCGCGCGTGTTGTGGCGCGTGCGGCCAAGGAGGCCGGCGTCAAACAATTCGTGCAGATGTCGGCGCTGGGTGCCGATGCTAAGTCTGACTCCGTCTATGCGCGCACCAAGGCCGAGGGCGAAGCTTCCGCCTTTGAATATTTTCCCGATGCGATTGTGCTGCGCCCCTCCATTGTCTTTGGGCCGGAAGATCAGTTCTTCAATCGTTTTGCAGCGCTGGCGCGCCTGCTGCCCGCTTTGCCGCTGGTTGGAGCAGAGACGCATTTCCAGCCGGTTTATGTAGGTGATGTCGCACAAGCAGTGGTGCGTGCGCTGGGCGGACAGGCCAAGCCTGGCGCGATCTATGAAATCGGTGGACCGGAAGCGAAAAGCTTCCGTGAGTTGGTGCAATATGTTTGCGACACCATTGGACGCAAGCGTCTGCTGGTGTCGATCCCCTTCGAGGCGGCGCATTATATGGCACTTGGCACAGAGATCGCCGACGGCGCTTTGTTTGGCCTGTTTCCGAAAATGCTGCTCACCACGCGTGATCAGGTGCGTTTGTTGAAGCACGACAATGTCGTCTCGCAAGCAGCTTACGCAGAGGGACGCACACTGGCAGGTCTTGGCATTGCGCCTGAGGGATATGAAGCCATCGTTCCGACCTATCTCTATCGCTTCCGCAAGACAGGTCAGTTCGAGCGTCAGCGCCCGGCTTGAAGCATCACGTGATCGTCGCGCGTCAGTCTGGCATGGATGCGCACCATGAAGGCTGTGCCAAATAGCGGCGTGAGCAGATTGACGATGGGCACGGCAACAAAGCCCGCTATCAACAGGCCGCAGAGAAAGATGTAGAAGCGATGGCGACGGCGCAAGTCATGCGTCTCCGCCAGTGAGCGAAAGCGCAAAGACGCCAGCTCAAAATATTCACGCCCCAACAAATAAGCATTGGCCAGAAAGAACACGGCGATATTCACGCCGGGCAGAAGAAACACGACCAATGCAAAGGCGTTGATGAGCACAGAGACGAACGCAAATTTGGTTGCCAGCCACATGGCTTGACCAGCCGGCAAAGCGCGACCCTGCGTGCCAATGTCTTTTTCAACCACATCCGCCAGATCGTCGAGATAAAAGCCCGCCACAAGAGATGAAATCGGAGCGATGAAAAAAGCAAGCCCGATCATCAGCCCGAAGCCTGTGAGAAAAGTCAGAATGCTGGCCAGCCAAGGATAGGGCACAGCAATATAATTGATGATCGCTTTGTCGAGCCCTATCCACATCAGCACCAGCAGCGCAAAGGTAAGACCCAAGCTCTTCCAGAGCACGGAGCGAAAAGGGGGTGTGAAGACCTGCGCAAGCGCGGCTGAAGCGGATGAAAACATATCAGGTATTTTTCGGCTGTATCGGTTGAGTAATGCCGCGCGCGCGCAATTGCGCCCAGGCGGTTTCGGCAGTTTCTGCATAGCTGAACAAGGAGAGATCGCGCTGTTCAATCATGCCAGATTGGACCAGCGCCTCGAAATTGATAATCGAGCGCCAATAAGCCTCATCAAACAACACAACAGGAATGTTGGTGGCCTTGCCGGTTTGATGCAGGGTAAGAACTTCAAACAATTCGTCCAGCGTGCCAAAGCCGCCAGGGAAAACGACCAGTGCTTTGGCGCGCATCGCCAAATGCATTTTGCGCATGGCAAAATAGTGGAAGCGGAACGTCAGCTCAGGCGTTGTGTAGGGGTTGGGCAATTGCTCATGCGGCAGCGTGATGTTGAAGCCGATGGCTGGCGCACCAGCGTCATGAGCACCGCGGCAGGCTGCTTCCATAATGCCGGGCCCACCACCTGTGGCGATGACATTGTCGCGGCCCGAACCGTTGCGCTCCCGCGCGCCACCTTCCAGCGAACAGATTTTGCCAAATTTGCGGGCCTCTCCATACCAGCGCGAATGTTGAGGATTGCCATTTTCATGCACGCGGGCGCTGCCAAAGACGACGACGGTTGAGCGCACGCCCCAAGCGCGCAAGGCCTGCTCGGCTTTTTCATATTCCAGCATGAAGCGCAGCCCGCGTTGCGCATCGGCCAGCAGAAAATCCTGATCCAATGAGGCAAGCCGATAGGCAGAGGAGCCCAGTTGCGCGTCGAGATTGGTGTTTTGGCTGGGTGTATCAGTCATGATGTGTGCTCGATGACGAGTGTCTGCACTGTTTCATCCTTCAGCCAACGCCGCAGATTGTCGGACGGTTTTTGCCTGTGCCCGGCATGTCCTCTTAGGTCAACAGGATAAGAGCGCAGGCGTTGAAGGTAAAGCGTTGCGGGTGAGCGATTAATGCAGGGCCTGCGTAAAGGCGTCCAGATTGTTGCGCATCATATCGAGATAGGTCGGCGCTTTGCCACTGGCTGGCGAGAGCGAATCTGAAAAGACGGGCGCGCCGATCTTGGCGCCCGTTTCGCGTGCGATCTGGTTCATGAGGCGAGGATCAGAAATATTTTCCAGAAAAATGGCGGGAATTTTTTCAACCCGGATTTGGCGGATGATGCGAGCCACATCACGTGAGGAGACTTCCGCTTCTGTCGAGACACCTTGCGGGGCGATAAAACTCATTCCATAGGCTTTGGCAAAATAGCCAAAGGCATCATGGCTTGTGATGACGCGACGCCGCTCTGGTGTAATTTGTGCCAGCTTTGCGCGGATGTCGGCATCAAGCCGGTCGAGTTCAGCGCGATAGGCGTCACCGCGGGTTTTATAAAAGGGTGCGCCATCCGGGTCTGCTTCGCTCAACGCCTCGACAATATTGGCGATATAGATTTTCGCATTGGCCACATCTTGCCATGCATGTGGGTCGCGCCCGATCACCTGTACGCCTTTTGAGAGAGTGATGACCATGGCTTTGCTGCCTGATGCTTGCGCGAGGCGCGGCAGCCAGCCTTCAAGCCCAAGCCCATTGATGAACACAAGTCTGGCCTGCGCCATCCGGCGTGCATCGTTCGGTGAGGGCTGGAATGTATGTGCGTCACCACCGGCCGCGACGAGCGTTATGACGTTGACGCGCGCACCACCAACCTGGTGCACGAGATCGCCTACAATTGACATGCTGGCAATGGTCTCAAGTTTCACTTGCGCCCAAGAGAGCGTTGGCGCGAGCAACAGAGCAAGTGAGAGGGTAAGCCGTTTCATCATGGGTCAGGCCTCGAGATGGCGACGTGGAAGAAGTTTCAGCAGAAGCCCGCCTTGTGGGCCAAGGGCGAGTGACAGCAACCACGACAGGCCAGCGACAAGAATGATGGCCGGACCTGAGGGGAGGCCTGTGTGAAAGGACAGAATCAAACCGCTCAGGCTGGAGATCAGCCCGATCAATGTTGCGGCGATGATGATGCCGGTGAGTTCAGCCGCCCAGAAACGCGCAGCAATAGCGGGCAGCATCATCATACCAACCGAGAGCAGCGTGCCCAGTGCATTGAAGCCTGATACAAGTGTGGTCACAACAAGTGCCAGAAAAACGAGATGCGCAGGCCCGCCCGCGCGACTGACGGAGCGCAGAAATGAAGGATCAACGCATTCCATCACAAGCGGCCGAAAGATAAACGCCAGCACCAGTAGCGTGCCCGTGCTCATGGCGGCCAACAACATCATCGCTGCATCATCGAGTGCGAGAATTGAACCAAAGAGCACGCGTAACAAATCGACGTTTGACCCTTTGAGTGAAACAATAGTCACCCCCAGCGCCAGCGAAATCAGATAAAAGCCTGCAATGGAGGCATCTTCGCGCAAAGTGGTTGAGCGTGTGACAAGCCCCGCCAACAAAACGACAAGCAGGCCCGTGGCCAATCCGCCAATGGTCATGGCTGACAGCGAGAGGCCAAAAGCCAGATAGCCAAGCGCGGCACCTGGCAGAATGGCATGCGCCATGGCATCGCCAAACAGACTCATCCGGCGCAGCATGAGAAAAGTGCCGACAGGTCCGGCCGCAAATGACAGTGCAAGGCAGCCAACCAAAGCGCGGCGCATGAATTCAAATTCGATGAAAGGCCCGATCAGCAAATCGATGATCATCATGACAGGCTGTCCTGCGCACAAATATGCGCCTCTTCATCAAAAGCTTCGATCATCTGGCGAGCGCGGGCGAGATGACGTTCTGTCAGCACGGCATCTGTCGATCCATGCGCAACGCATTCGCGTGCTAGCAACAGGCTTTGCGGAAAATGATCACGCACAATAGGCATATCGTGCAGAACAGCGATGATGGTGCGGCCTTGCGCATGCCAGCCATGAATCATGTCGAGCAAATCAGCGCTGGTTTTGGTGTCGATGGCGGCAAAAGGTTCATCGAGCAGGATGAGATCGGCATCTTGCAAAATGAGGCGGGCAAAAAGTGCGCGTTGCAATTGACCGCCTGAGAGAGCATCCAGCGTGCGCCGCTCAAAACCCTGCAGCCCCACACGCTCAAGGGCGGCCTGCACCAAAACGCGGTCTGCTTTGCCCAGGCTACCGAAAGCACCCGTGCGGTGCCACAGGCCAGCGGCGACCAGATCAAACAGACAGATGGGAAAGCTGCGATCGAGTGCCGCGCTTTGCGGCAGATAGGCGATGCGCAAAGAGGCATCCGCGACGATGGTGCCGCTGAGCTGATCGAGTGCGCCTGCAAGCGCTTTCAGCAGGGTCGATTTGCCAGCGCCATTGGGGCCGATGAGAGCCGTCAGGCTGCCACGTTCGATTTCGGCGGACAGGTGATGCACAGCCGGGTGCCGGTCGTAGCCCAGTGTCACATCGCGCAGGCTGAGGAGGGGGGCGCTCATGTCAGCGCCCAGTTGACGGCGAGCCAGAGCAGGGCTGCGAGCAGGGCCGCCGCACCCATTCGCCCCATTGCGGAGGTGCGCAAAAGCGACAGGCGCAGGACTGGCTGACGGGCAGGGGTGGGCGCGTGATGGTGGGCATGATGGTGCACATGCGGCCCCGCTGAGGAATGGTCGTGCGGCACGGGTTTGGGTCCGGCCTCGGGATAGAATGTTATAATGTTACATCTACTCCTAAAGCAAGGCGCCCGTGCTCTTTGTCGTGGGCGCATAAAAAAACCGCCGGGGGTTGCCCGGCGGTTCTTGGTCTTGTCGAGGCTCTGATCAGGCACTCGGAATATGGGCTTTCCACCAGGGGAGGAAGTCACCGAGCACCGAACCCGGCCACGGAATCGTCAGCAGCTGGTCGAAGACGATATAGACGAGCGCGGTCGTGCAGATCGCCATCGGCAGCGTGATGCGCCACGGTTCTTTTCCTTCAACACGCATGAAGGAAATAATAAACAGCGGCACAGTCGGGATGAGGCCGATCAACGCCATGGAGGCGAGGAAGCCGATCATCCAACCGAAGAAGATGGCGCCACGAATGGCGATTTCCTTCGGTGTCATGTGGTCGATGGTCGAGGCGATGTCCATGTGCATCTTCTCGGCTGCTTCACCACGTGCTGCGCGTTCTTCTTCACGCTTCTTGTGGATCTCGCCCTTGAACACTTCGTTCCCGAGCGAGAGCAGGCAGAAGGTGATCGCACCCGTTCCCACGATCATCGGAATGATCTTGGCCGAGAAGTTCCAGGTCACGGCTTCCGCCATCATCACGCCGAAGATGACAAGCATCAACACCGGGAAGATGTGGGTGACATTGAAACGCGGCGCGTGGAACTCGGAGAACATGCCAGTGATGCCGCCATGTGCCTTCACGTCGAGAATGAAGGGACGCACGAGCGACAGGAAGGCCATTGCAAAGAGCACAATCACCACCGGGCGGTTCCAGATCCAGTCGCTGCCATAACGCTGGATCGAGATGAACATATAACGTTCAAGGATCGCACCGAGAATGAAGCCCAAGACCAGCGGCGGGCGCGGCCATTTGAAGTGCTTCATGCCCCAAGCAAAGATGCCGAAGAACAGAAGCGAGAAGAGATCGCCCCAGTTACGATGACCTTCGAAGGCGCCGATATAAACCAGCGACAGAACGAAGGGCAGGATCAGCGTGTAACGCAAGCTGGCGAGTTTCGCGAACTGGCTGGAGAATAGGTAGCAAAGACCCGAACCCAGAATATTCGCAATAGCGATCGACCACACCATCGAATAGGTGATGGCGAGATGCTTCGTCAGCATTTCCGGTCCGGGGACCAGACCGTGCATGAGGAAAGCGCCCAGCAGAATAGCCATGCCGGCAGAACCCGGAACGCCAAACACGATGGTAGGCACAAGAGCGCCACCTTCACGCGAACAGGTTGCCGATTCCGCTGCAATCACGCCGCGCACGTCGCCTTGACCGAAGGTGAGGCGAGCGCCCTTTTCGGTCTTGAGTGCGTGAGCGTAAGAGATCCAGTCGATAACCGAGGCCGAGATACCAGGGATCGCGCCGATGACCGAGCCAATCCAGGCGCAACGGATGTTCAGCCACCAATGGGTGAAGCAATCCACCGAACCCTGCCAAAGGCCACGCCAGTTATTCTGCACCTTGGAGTCCGACACAACGGATGTGCGGGCCACAAGAAGATCGCAGAGTTCCGGCAAGGCGAAGACACCGAGCGTCAGCGGCACCAGCGGCAGACCTTCCCAGAGGTAGAGGCTGTCCATCGTCCAGCGCAACGTGCCGGTCTGCGGATCGGAACCGATCATGGCGAGCATGATGCCGAAGCACGCCATGGTGAGGCCGCGCAGAGGCGTCTTGCCCGAAAGCACGGCGACCATGGAGATACCGAACACGGCAAGGGCCAGAAGTTCTGGTGAGCCAATGAACAGGATCAGGGGGCGCACGATCGGCAGGGTCACCGCCATGAGCACCGCACCGAAGAGGCCGCCTATGAGCGCGGACATATAGGCCGCGCCCAGAGCGCGAGCACCTTCGCCACGCTTGGTCATCGGATAGCCGTCCAGCGTTGTTGCAGCAGATGCCGCATGGCCGGGAGCGCCGAGCACGATGGCCGAGATCGGATCACCGTGGGTTGTCGTTGCAGCAAGGCCGAGCAGCAGCGCCATGGCGGCAGCCGGGTCCATATTGTAGGTGAAGGGCAGGAGCAGTGCAGTACCTGCGACGCCGCCGATGCCCGGCAGGATGCCGAGAGCCAGACCGCAAAGCACGCCACCCCAAAGGAGCATCATACGATGCGGCTCAAGGAGCAAGGTGAGCCCCTGGCCTAATGCTTCCCAAATTTCCATGAAAGTCCCCTAATTTTATTCCGATGTTGCTTTCAGCCGGGATGTACTTGTTGGTCCGGCGGTCACGCCCCGAAGGGACGAAGAAAGGTCATCCTTTTTGAGAAATGGTCCTGCGACCCCGAGCCCACTTTAAGAAGGGTCCAGGTCGCCTTAGGCGTGCGCGCTCGGTGGTCCCCGAGCATGAAAGGAGCGGCCGCAGCCGCTCACCCGCGGAGCCTCTTGCGTGAGACAGATTTGCTCACCCAGACGCATGCCAACTTCATCGCGCTGGGCCAAATTCCAGAGCGAAAGATCGTTGCCCTCGAGGCCTTTCTTGGTCGCAGACTCATCAGGAGCCTGATCGGCCAGAGCCATCACAGCGGCATTTTCATAGGTTTTGAAGAGCGGGTCAGCCGGGACAACAACGAGCGAGAACAAAAGCACGAGTGCGTGCAGCCAAGCGACAGCTTTTGCTGTCACCCCCGCGCGTTCCCTCATGCCCAACTCGTTACACATTCAATTCGCCCTGCTCAGGCTCGCGCCCTTATGATTTCATCCTAGGAGGATTGTTGGACCAAACATGTGGCCAGAAACGAAGTCAGTGGAACGGAGCTGATTAACTTAAAGTCTTTTCAGTGCCTTTGGCCGCGCGACCCTCTTTGGAGCCTGCCGGTATGTTGCGTTTCGTTCCTATATGTCTTGTTCTTATAGACGGTCAGGTAATCACATCTCAGGCCCAAGCGGAAGCGCAAACATAGCCTCGAATACGACGAAATGCGTAATCCGGAAGCCCAAGCCCTTGATTTTTCATGCTGCAGTGCAAAAAGACGGAACCAAGCGTCTCAGGCGACGGTGCTTTTTTGCAAGTCCACCAGTTGACCAATGCCATGGCGCGCTAGGTCCATCATGGCGGTGAGCTGGTCCTGCGTGAAGATCGCGCCTTCAGCTGTCGCCTGAATCTCAACCAGTCCGCCTGAGCCCGTCATCACAAAATTGGCATCGGTCTCTGCAGTGGAATCTTCAGCATAGTCGAGATCGAGCACCGGCGTGCCCTTGGTCACACCGCACGAGATGGCTGCGACGTGATCGCGGATCGGCATATCCTTGATGATCGAACGGCCGCGCATCCACTTCAGGCAATCGTACATGGCGACCCAAGCGCCTGTAATGGCCGCTGTGCGCGTGCCACCATCTGCCTGTAGCACATCACAATCGAGCGTGATCTGGCGTTCACCCAAAGCCTGCAAATCGACAACTGCGCGCAAGGAACGGCCGATCAGGCGCTGGATTTCCTGCGTGCGACCGGATGGCTTGCCTGCCGTCACTTCACGGCGCGTGCGCGTTGCTGTGGCACGTGGCAGCATAGAATATTCAGCTGTGATCCAGCCACGGCCCTGACCGCGAAGCCACATGGGCGGCTTGTCTTCGAGAGAGGCGGTGCACAAAACATGCGTCTCGCCGAATTTCACCAAGCATGAGCCCTCCGCATAGCGCGCAACATTGCGCTCCAGCGTGACAAGACGCATCTGATCATGGGCGCGTTGGGAGGGACGCATGAGAATTTCCTTAAAGCCAAAAGACAGCGGGCTTCTCTAGGCGGTCTGGTGAAGCGAAGCAACCAAAATCGCTGACAAATCTATGATGCACTCATCTCGACTAGTCTAGGTGGATTGGCGCCTGCGCGCATGCAGCAGAGGCTAGCCGCTTTGCTCGCAAAAGCGAGCCAACGGGCAACCTGATCGGGCGCAAAAGCTTGCGGAAGTGCGCCCAGACATTTGTCTTGCGCCATGATCGCCAAAAAGGCGCCCATGAATGTGTCACCTGCACCAATTGTATCGCAAACAACAACGCAGCAGGCTGCCACTTCCACATAGCTATTCTCAAAAAATGCAATCGCGCCTTTTGCGCCGCGCGTGACAATGAGAAGCTTTGGGCCCAGTGCACGCCATTCACCGATCAGGTGATCATGCAAAATACCCGGTGCCAGCACATCAAGATCTTCACTTGAGACTTTGACAATATCCGCATGCCTGATGCGCTGGGCCAGCAAGAGTGGAACGACACTACGATTAGGAAAAACACTTGCGCGCAGATTGGGATCAAAACTGCTCGTCATATGTCCGCGCGTGGCGTGCAAGGCTGCGACACTTGCATCACCACAAGGTCCCAAAGTTGCGGCAAAAGATGTGGCATGAAAATGTTGCGTATCTGCGTCCCATGACCAGCAAGCGGGTGCATCTTCAAGCGCGCTGCCCGCCAGATGGAGATCATAGGCTGGCACGCCTCGCGCATCATTGCTGACGATCACATGCGGACAGGATTTGGGGCTGATATGCGCATGCGTCAGATCAATATTTTCATCACGCATAAAAGCAGACAGCCGATGGCCATCAGTATCCTGCGATAGGCTAGCTGAAAAGGATGTATCAAGACCAAGCCGCGCCAGTGCGACGACCGTATTGAGACCAGAGCCACCGGGCGTCCATTGCAGCACGCCTTCATTATCGGGCACATAATCCACCAAGGCTTCGCCAGTCACGCAGATGCGGGTCACGGCTTCACATCAACCTTGTGTTGTCCGACTGGAATTTGTGCGCGCACGCGTTTGATCAGGTCGCGATCAATCTGCGCGGTTGTGTAGCCGATGCCATCCGACACGCGCGCGATCACGAGGCCCCAAGGGTCAGCGACGAGTGTGTGGCCATAAGTTGCGCGCATATCGCTGCCCTGCCGGAATTGGCCTGTCTGTGCGGGGGCCGCAAAATAAGTCTGCGTCTCAATCGCACGTGCGCGACATAATACTTCCCAATGATCTTTGCCGGTCTGCAAGGTAAAAGCGGCCGGCAGCACAATCAGATCAGCGCCGCGTTTGGCGAGCGCATCGAAGAGTGCGGGAAAGCGCACATCGTAGCAAATAGCGCATCCAATGGTGAGGCCTTCGCACTCATATGTGACGGCGCTGTCGCCCGGTTTCATCACATCGCTTTCGCGATAGATCATGCCGTCAGGCGTTGTGACATCGAACATGTGAATCTTGCGATAGCAGGCGACTTCTTCGCCCACGCGATTGAACACGATGGTGGTATTGCCCAGCCGTTCTTCGCCCGGAATATGTTCGAGCATGGAGCCAGCATGAATGTGAACATGATGGCGCAGCGCAAGCTCGCGCATCAATTGATAGGCTGCGCCATTTGGGAAATCTTCAGCCGCAGCTGCTTTGTCTTTGCGTGAGCCACCCAGAAAGGAGAAGACTTCTGGCAGACCAATCCAGTCAGGATTTTCTTTGGCCACGCAATCTTCGATGAGCCGACGCGCCTGTTCGAGATTGGCGGCTTTGTCGTCTGTCGAGTTCATCTGAATGAGCGCGATTTTCAAAGGAGGGCTCCGCTCGTGAAAAAGGGCGCAGGGTTTTGCCCGCGCCCTTACAATCTGTCGGCTTTTACTTGATGCGGCAAGCGCGTTAGCGCACAGCCTCCAGCGACAAAGCAATGCCTTGGCCGACACCGATGCACATGGTGGCCAGCGCGCGCTTTTGGTTCCGCTCGTTCATTTCAATGGCCGCTGTGAGCGCCAGACGCGCACCCGACATGCCCAGCGGATGGCCCAGCGCAATGGCGCCGCCATTCGGGTTCACATGTTCGGCGTCATCAGGCAGACCAAGCCCGCGCGTGCAAGCGAGTGCTTGAGCAGCAAAGGCTTCATTGAATTCGCAGACATCGAAGTCTGAGATCTTCAGGCCCAGACGGTCCATCAGCTTTTGGGTGGCGGGCACCGGGCCAAAGCCCATGATGCGCGGCGCGCAACCGGCAGTCGCCAGGCCATTGATGCGTGCCAGAGGGGTGAGGCCATATTTTTCGACCGCGCGGGCAGAGGCAATGATCAGGGCGGCTGCGCCATCATTCACGCCTGATGCATTGCCAGCGGTGATAGAGCCACCCTTGCGAAACGGCGTGCCGAGTGCGGCCAGCTTTTCAATCGTGGTCTCACGCGGATGCTCGTCGCGCTCGACGCGGGTGATGTTGCCTTTACGATCCTTGATCTCATAGGCGACGATTTCTTTGGCAAAGCGACCAGCCGCGATGGCCTTGGCCGCACGCGCCTGCGAACGGAAGGCAAAGGCATCCTGATCGGCGCGCGAGATCTGTTTGTCTTCGGCAAGGTTCTCAGCGGTCTCCGGCATGGAATCAACGCCATATTGCGCCTTCATCAGCGGATTGATGAAACGCCAGCCAATCGTTGTGTCATGCACTTCGGCAGCGCGCGAGAAAGCTTCTGTGGCTTTGTTCATGACGAAGGGCGCGCGCGACATGCTTTCGACGCCACTCGCAATGACCAATTCGCATTCGCCCGATTTCACCGCACGCGCCGCCGTGCCCACGGCATCCATGCCTGAGCCGCAGAGGCGGTTCAATGTGGTGCCGGGCACGCTGAGTGGCAGGCCAGACAGCAGGCCCGCCATGCGTGCGACATTCCGATTGTCCTCGCCCGCCTGGTTGGCGCAGCCCGCAAAAATCTCGTCAATGGCCTCGCCCGGAATTTGCGGGTGGCGTGCCATCAGCTCACGGATAACGAAAGCCAGCATGTCGTCGGGGCGCACGGAAGAGAGCGCGCCTGCATAGCGGCCGATCGGCGTGCGCAGGCCAGAGCAAAGGAAGGCTTCTGTCATGATCTGTCCTTCAGTGTTCGCATAGAGAACATATGGGCGAATTACGAACATTTTAGGCGTCAGGCGCTTATGGCGTCAAGGCGCGGTTGAGGTTGGCAGCTGGATTGGCCTATATCACGAAGCCCCAGTTCTGGGGCATCGTACCTCGTTTGGAAAAAGCTCACATGTCTGCCGCTCCGATGCCCAGCGCCCAATATGTCCTGACACTCTCTTGCCCGAATAAGCCCGGCATTGTTGCGGGTGTTTCGACCTATCTGTTTGGCCACGGCTGCAACATTCTTGACGCCCAGCAATATGATGACACACAGACCAATGTGTTCTTCATGCGTGTCGTCTTCAATGGTGTGGAAGATGTGACCTTTGACAAGGTGCATGCCGGCTTTACCGAATTGGGCACCAAGTTCAGCATGAACTGGACCATGCGCGCCACCGCGCAGAAAAAGCGCGTGCTGGTGCTGGTGTCGAAATTCGATCATTGCCTGGCCGATTTGCTGTATCGCTGGCGCATCGGTGAATTGCCGATGGAGCTTGCGGGCATTGTCGCCAATCATCCGCGCGAAACCTACGCGCATCTGGATTTTGACGGCGCGCCTTTTCACCATCTGCCAGTCTCGCGCGACACCAAGATGGAGCAGGAAGCACAGCTATGGAGCCTCGTGCGCGAGACCAAGGCTGATCTTGTTGTTTTGGCGCGTTACATGCAGATTTTGTCAGAAGGCCTTTCGGCCAAACTGTCGGGCCGTTGCATCAACATTCACCATTCTTTCTTGCCGGGCTTCAAGGGTGCCAATCCATACAAGCAGGCGCATACGCGCGGCGTGAAGCTGATTGGCGCGACCGCCCATTATGTGACGTCTGATCTCGATGAAGGTCCGATCATTGAGCAGGATGTGGAGCGCATCAGCCATCGCGACCTGCCGGAAGATCTTGTGCGCAAGGGGCGCGACATTGAACGGCGTGTGCTCGCGCGCGCTGTGCGTCACCACTTGGAAGATCGCGTGATTCTGAATGGATCAAAGACAGTGGTCTTCGGAGACTAGTTGTCCTTGCGAGGAGGGCGTCTGTGTCTGGATTTCGTTGCTTCGCTCGTTTCAAGATCGCGGCGTTTCTCTTGAGCGTTGTTGTTCCTGTCTCGGCGCAGGCGCAAGACGCGGGCACACTCAATCCCAAACCCTTAAGCGCGCTCGCCAACCCGAATGACCCGGCACTGCCGGCCAAAGAATTGTTTGGCCGCCGCGCAACGCCTGCCAAAATGATACCCCAGCCTATCGGCTTTTATTCGCGCGGCTGTTTGGCGGGGGCCGACATGCTGCCAATCGACGGGGAGGCTTGGCAGGTGATGCGCCTGTCGCGCAATCGCAACTGGGGCCATCCCGCGCTTGTGTCGTTTTTGCAGCGTGTCTCACACGAGATGCGCACACAGAATATCTGGACAGGGCTACTGGTCGGTGACATGTCGCAACCGCGTGGCGGGCCGATGCTGACCGGACATGCCTCGCATCAGATCGGGCTTGATGCTGATGTCTGGTTCACGCCCATGCCCGATCATCGGCTGACACGACAAGAGCGCGAAGACATCTCTGCCACCAATCTGGTGCGCGAGGATTGGCTTGATGTCGAGCCGCAGCTTTTTGGTGCCCGCCACATCGCGCTGTTGAAACATGTTGCCCAGCAGGGCGAAGTGGAACGCGTCTTCGTCAATCCGGCGATCAAGAATGCCATCTGCCGAGATGCGCGCGGTGATCGCTCATGGCTTGGCAAGATCCGGCCCATCTACGGGCATAATTATCATTTCCATATTCGCCTCGCCTGTCCGGCGGGCGATCAATCTTGTCGCGCGCAAGAGCCGCCACCTCAAAGCGAGGGATGCGACAAGACGCTGGATTGGTGGTTCACCGATGAAGCGCTGCATCCAAAGCCCGTGCCGCCAGAAAAGCAGCCTAAGCCCGTGACGCTTGCGCAATTGCCCGACGCCTGCCGCGCCGTGCTGGAGGCGAAATAATCAATGCACTTTGTCGTTGGATGAATGCGCTTCACCACTGATCTTGTCGGTCCAGGCCAGAATAATGCCGGAGATTACGAAGACCATGTGAATGATGACCGACCACATAATGTCGCGGTCAGAAACATTTTTCACATTCATAAAAGTCTTCAAAAGCTGAATGCCTGAGATTGCCACGATAGATGACAACAGTTTCAGCTTGAGGCCGGTGAAATCAATCTTGCCCATCCATTCAGGCCAATCACGATGTTCGCTCTCATCAATCTTGGACACGAAATTCTCATAGCCAGAGAAAATCACAATGATGATCAGCGAGCCTGTCAGTGTCAGATCAATCAACGACAGAACACCCAGAATGACATCGCTTTCACTGGCGGCGAATGCGTGGGACATGAAGTGCCAGAGTTCTTGTGCAGCCTTGATCAGAAGGCCGAACAAACTCACGACGAGCGCCACATAAAACGGCGCCAGCAGCCAGCGGCTGGCGAAGAGAAATTTTTCAAGCGCACGTTCGATCATCATGGGCCTCTCAAGGTCGAGTGACCTTGATGCCATGAAGAGGCGATCAGGAGCAAGGCAGCGTTAGGTGCTGCTCACCCCCGTGCCGATGGCGCAGGTGACACCTGTGCCACCCAAGCCGCAATAACCATTGGGGTTTTTGGCCAGATATTGCTGGTGATAGGCTTCCGCATAATAAAAGTCTGGGGCCTGCCGGATCTCGGTTGTGATCGGGCCAAAGCCTTTGGCCGCCAAAGCGATACCAAAATCCTTGGCGCTACGTTCAGCCGCCTCGCGCTGCGCATCGGTGCTGACATAGATCCCTGAGCGATATTGCGTGCCCGCATCATTGCCCTGCCGCATGCCTTGCGTGGGGTCGTGGTTTTCCCAAAAGGTTTTGAGCAAAGCTTCAAAGGGCGTCACTGCGGGATCATAGACAATCATGACCACTTCATTGTGACCGGTCTGGCCGGAGCAGACTTCTTCATAAGTGGGATTGGGTGTTTGGCCCGCAGCATAGCCAACAGCCGTGAGCCAAATCTTGTCCTGACCCATTTGCCAGAATTTGCGCTCGGCACCCCAGAAACAGCCCATGCCGAAACAGGCGATTTCAGAACCCGGGGCGAACGGACCCTTCAAGGGCCGTCCTGTCACATAATGCATGTCGGCTGTGCGCAGCGGCTGTGAACGGCCAGGCAGGGCCTCACCCGGTGCTGGCAGGGATGTCTTTTTCAGGAAAGCAAACATGGCGCGCGTCTCCCCACACAGTGTCCCTACTTATGTAGAGCGATACAGGCGTGCGGGGAAGACCACCCCCGACAGCAAAGCCGCGCGTGGGAGGGTGCCCGGCCGGAGCAAGGCCTTGTTTTGGGGGCGGTTCCCGCCAAAAGACCGCTTTGCGCGAGAGCGCAGATATTTTCCTGTTCCGTCCTTGCGCCAGCGCCCATGCTGACTATAGTGCCCGCTCCTGCGAGGGGTTTGCCCCCACGTATACGAAAGGCTTTGCGTGCGCCTTAAAGCACGCTTGCGGAGGGGTGGCCGAGTGGCTGAAGGCGCACAGGCTGCCTTCGGCAGCCGTTCTTGACGAAAGGCTTTGCGTGCGCCTTAAAGCACGCTTGCGGAGGGGTGGCCGAGTGGCTGAAGGCGCACGCCTGGAAAGTGTGTATGCGGGAAACCGTATCGCGGGTTCGAATCCCGCCTCCTCCGCCACTCTTTAGTCTCTGAACCCCAGTCCGGCTTTGGCTTTGTGACCTGCGACTTGTGCGCGTGGTTTCAGTGACTTGTGAGCCGCGTTTCCTTTACTCAATTTGCAGAGACGCTTCGACGGTCTTTTCCAGGCGGATTTGCCCCGCTTTTCTCAGGCTCGTTTTTTGGTGGTATGGAAGTCTCTGACTGCCTGCTAGGCAGTCGCCTTTTTCGCCGCATTTACGGCCTTCAAGTACGGAACGCGCGCGCAAGCATGGGCGGAAGGATCGTGTTGGACGGGTTCAGGCCTGCGCAAATCCGAGCGCGATGCGCTGCTCATGCCAGCCGAGCGGATAGCGCGTATCCTTCATCAGCATCTTTGCCGAAAGTTCCACGGGCTGATTTCCATCCAGAATGGCTGCGGCAATATCGGGCGCCAGATAATTGAGACGCATCAGCCGTGTCGCATAAGAGGGCGTCATATTCTGGGATGATGCGATTTCTTCAATCGAAGCACTGCCAGATTGTTCGATTGCCAATTGAAGTGCGTGTGCACGTTGCAGCAGCCGGATCAGAGATTGGTCGGGCGTTGCCTGATCTGCCGCTCCGGGGATAACGAACCTCAATTCCTTGCCCGTCCGTTTCAACGTTGCGCTGATGGTAAGTGTAATCTCGTCGTCTTCCGCATCATCATCACTTGCCGAGGCAGCTTTATCTCCGAAGATGGCCTGTGCAAATGCTTGGCTGTTCAATTGCATCTCGACGCGGTCACGATGGATCTGAACACGCGTCAGGAAATTCAGGATTACATCGCTCCAGCATGTCGTTATGTTTTGTTCCAGTTTGATAAGTAGCTCTTCCGAGCTCTCATCCAGATGCAATTGGAAAGCGGCACTTTGATATGCTTTGGGTAGAAACTGGGACAGACCCTTAGGGTCTTGCAAAAAATATTTGATGCGTTTGATGACCAGTTCTTCAACCAGGATTGCCGGAATGCGCTGCGCTTCGGGGTGCTCGTCTTTGCTATTCGTGGTCAGTGATTTCGAGATGTAATAGCGATAGCGGATCCCTTTCTTGCTGGCATGCGATGGGGTCATGGCCTCGCCAGACGCATCAAAAAGGACGCCGGCCAGTCTTTTTGTCCCATTCTTTTCAAGGGCGCGCCGGCCGACCCGATTGGTATCCAGAAGCTTTTGGGTCTTTTCCCAGAGATCATGATCGAGAATAGCCGGATGCTCTCCTGGATAGGCCTCACCCCGGTGGGTTGTCAGCCCTATGTAAATCTTGTTTTGCAAGAGCTGGTAGAGAGCGCCCCGCGAGAACGGCTTTCCTCCGTATTCGCTCCCGTCTGTAGCTATCCTCGATTTGCTGAAGGTCTTGCCGATTTCCAGTTCCCTCTGGAGTTCGCGGACTGATCCGAGGGCGCAATATCGACCGAATATTTGGCGGACGGGTTCGGCCTCCTTTTCATTCACGACGAGCTTCCGCTCCTGAACATCAAAGCCCAGAGGCGGCAGACCGCCCATCCACATGCCCTTCTTCTTGGAAGCGGCGATCTTGTCGCGGATACGCTCGCCCGTGACCTCCCTTTCGAATTGAGCAAAAGAGAGCAGCACATTGAGCGTCAACTGGCCTGCCCCCTGAAAAGTGGTCCTCCCTGATGTATGGCTTATAAGCCTTGAGGAGGAATACGCATGGGTAGGAAAAGGCA
>CAINNX010000012.1 GCA_903851305.1 uncultured Hyphomicrobiales bacterium
GCACGATCTTTTTCACTTCGGCAATATCATCGGCCCGCTGCACGAAGGATACCGCGATCCAGTCAACGCCGACATGAAGGGCCGCATCAAGATCCGAGCGATCTTTTTCGGTCATCGCGGAGACGGGGATTTCCGTGTCAGGCAGGCTGACACCTTTGCGATTGGAAATACGGCCCGCCACATCAACCATGCAGACAGCGCGGCCTTTGGCGACTTCGGTGACGTGCAAACGCACTTTACCGTCATCGATCAGAACCGTGTGACCGGGGCGCAAGGCTGCAAGAATTTCAGGATGGGGCAGGTGCACGCGCAGATCGTCACCAGGCGCCTTATCGGCATCGAGAATAAATTTCGCGCCTGGGACGAGATCAACTCCGCCATCGGTGAATTGACCCACACGCAATTTGGGGCCTTGCAAATCAGCCAGAATGCCAATCGGGCGACCCACTTCTTTTTCCAAAGCGCGAATGGTCTGCACACGTTCTTGCAGCATGTCATGGCTGGTGTGACTCATGTTGATGCGAAACACATCAACACCCGCTTGTACGAGTTTTTTCACCACAGCGGGATCTTGCGAGGCAGGACCCAGAGTCGCCAGAATTTTCACACGGCGCAGACGTCTCATGCCAAAATCCTATCTTTGTCCAGGCTGGTTGGTGTCGGTCAGCTGAACTGTCCAGCTGCGCGCATCCTTGCCTGTATCAATTTCAAAAAAGCCCGTGCGGTCATATCCACGCACGAGGCAGTTCTCGCGACCTTCAATACGGAACTCGCGGACGCGCGTGCACATATAGGCCTTGCCCTTCCACTCGCCGCCGCGTTCATCCATCGCATAGACGTAATAATATTGAGCCGCGAGCGAACCGCGCAGCAGAGTTTCACAGGCCCCCTGCTTCAAGTTCCACCAGCCTTCCGTGACCCACGTCTGGCCATCGGTATAGGCAATGGCGACACTGGCGCGGCTGGAGGCATTGTTGCACAGACGGAAATCCGCCAGCGCCACACCCGAACCGAGCGTCAGAAGGACAAGGCCAGCCAGAGAGATGAAAGAGCAAATTCGCGAAAGCAACATGACAACCGATGTTTGACCGACACGCCCAGAGGGCTGATTCGGCACATTTGAACAAATTTGCGCCCATCCTGTCAGGTCTGCCGCGCGCAAACAATGACCTGCAAGTCTGCTCGCATGTTTGTGCGGCCTAGAAGCCTTCAGGCTCTGGCCTTGGGGCGACGGCCCGCCTAAATTACGACCATGCACGCGTCTGCCCCCACACTTGCGTCTTTTGTGCCTTTGCGCCGCCTTGCGGGCCGCTTGGAGGCTGGCGCGCTGTTTCTCTGCGATCATGCCAGCCCGGCCTTGCCGCAGGCCTATGGCGACTTGGGGCTCAGCGCTGAGCATTTCACCCGCCACATTGCCTATGACATTGGCGCCGCCAAGCTGACGCAACGCCTCGCCGCGCAGTTTGACGCCCCGGCGCTGATGACGACTTTTTCGCGCCTGCTGATCGACCCCAACCGAGGGGCCGACGACCCGACCTTGGTCATGCGCATTTCAGACCGCGCGCTGATCTCCGGCAATGCGCAGATTGATGCGCGTGAAGTTGAGCGGCGCAAACAGCTCTACTGGCAGCCCTACCGCGACGCGATCCGCGACACCACGACGCAGATGCGCACAACAGGCGTGATTCCGGCGCTGATCTCGATCCATTCGTTCACGCCCATCTGGCGTGGCACGCAACGCCCGTGGCAAGCAGCTGTGCTGTGGGATTGCGATGACCGGTTGGCTGCACCCGTTTTACAGGGACTTCGAGCACAAGGCCTCGTGATCGGTGACAATGAGCCCTATGATGGAGCCTTGCGTGGCGACACGATGTTTGACCATGCAACGCTGCCGGGCCTGCCCCATATCCTCATCGAGGTCAGGCAAGATCTCATTGCCGATGAGGCTGGCATTGCAGAATGGACGACACGTCTGACACCCGTCTTGCGTCACGCGCTCGCATCACCCAGCGCGCATGAGATCACATATTATCCGAGCCGCGCGGCCTCGCCCGCACAGCTCGCCAAACTCCGGGAGAGCCTGACATGAGCATCGACACCAAAACACAGACTGAGCTGGAGGCCGCTGCCTTTCGCCGCCTTGTCGCCCATCTGCGCAATCGCACCGATGTGCAGAACATCGACATGATGAATCTGGCAGGCTTTTGCCGCAATTGCCTGTCCAACTGGATGAAAGATGCCGCCGAGGAACGCGGCCTTGCCATGTCCAAGGATGAGGCGCGCGCGCAGGTCTATGGTATGCCTTTTGAGGAATGGAAGGCCAAATACCAGACCGAGGCCACACCTGAGCAGAAAGCGGCTTTTGCCAACACTCCAGCGGGAAAAGGCCAGCACTAAGAGGGAAAAGCGGGGATACAAGTGCCCGAGCGCTTGACGGGGCGGGGCTGAAGACCCCATCCATCCCGCTCCTTTTCACGGGGAGGCGTTTGTCGCCTCCCGCCTCCAGACACGAGACAGATCATGAGCACCAATTCGGTCGATGCTGGCCATTTGCGCGCCTTCCTTGAGCGCGTCGAGCGCCTGGAAGAAGAAAAGCGCGCGATCACAGATGACATCAAGGAAGTCTATGCCGAAGCCAAAGGCACCGGCTATGACGTGAAAGTCATGCGCAAGATCATCTCGCTGCGCCGCATGGACCGCGACAAGCGTCGTGAAGAAGAAGAGATTCTGGAACTCTACCTCGCCGCTCTCGGCGAGGTTTGAAAATTCCGTCCTTTCGCGCGCGTCAATCGCACGCGAAATGGCCGATCAGCGCATTCACGCCACCTGCGATCACAAACACCAGGATCAGCAGGGCATAAAGCCCCGGCATATCGAAGCGCGTGTAAATCTGCATGATCATATAGCCGAGCCCCTGATTGGAGAGTTTCGTCTCTCCCAGCAGAACGGTGATGATCGCTGTGCCCATGCCCAAACGAATGCCGTTCAAAATCGGCACGCGCATGGCAGGCAGATAAATCTTGAAAGCCATCTGCCAGATATTGGCGCGGAACGAGCGACCGACCCGGATGAGGATCGGATCAATCTGACGCATGCCGGCCGCCGTTGACAACGCAATGGCAAAAAACGCCGACAAAGCACCCAAAGCGATTTTGGAGCCCGGCCCCACGCCAAACCACATGATCATCACCGGAAACAGAATGATGCGCGGTGTCGGCGAGAGATAATAAACAACCGGTTCAAAGGCGCGCATCAGAAAGCGATTGGCGCCCAGCACAATGCCAACCGTGATGCCAAAGCCCGCGCCAATTGCGAGCGACGCCACGGTTTCCACCATCGTCACCTGCAGATTGCGCCAGAAGATCGGATCAATGAGCAATTTGCCCATCGACACAAAAATGGCGAGCAGCGATGGCACGACTTCGCCATAGAACAGGCCGGAGCGCGACAGGCCTTCCCAGACGCACAAAACAAACACCGCCACGGCCAACCGCAGCGCCAAGACATTGCGCGGCGTGGCTGGAATGGAGGAGGAGGTCAACGACCCGGCTGCAGCCATGATTCCACACGCTCCAGAGCCAAGAAGAAAAGAACCGACACAAGAATGACAAAGCAAATGCCGGCATAGGTGCCCGGCAGATCATACCGCTCCGCCAATTCATTGATGAGCTGACCCACGCCGCCCAGATTGATGAGATATTCAATCCCGACAATTGTGATCAGCACGAATGTCCAGCTCAGACGAATGCCCGTGAAGATGATCGGCATGGCCGAGGGCAGCAGAATTTTCCAGAACATCTGCGATTGCGTCATTTTCAGACTGCGCCCGACATTGATCAGCACCGGGCGCGTCGAGGCCAGACCTTCAACCGTCTTCAAAATGATCGGTGCCAGACCATGCACAAAACCCATAACAATGATGGTTTTGGGTGAACGACCAAACAGGACGAGAAACAGCGGAAAGGCCAGCACAATGGGAGCCGCAGCCAGCGCGCCAATCCAATCCTCCATCGCACGCCGCCACAGTGCGGAGCGATAGAGCAGAACACCAATCGGCACACCCACCAGCACGGAAGCGCCACCTGCAACGAGCATCTCAAAGGCCGTATCCCGACAGCGCGCCAAAATATTTTCTTCGACAATGACCCGTTCAAAGGCGAGCAAAATATCGCTGGGTGGTGGAATGATGTAGCGATTGACCACACCACCGCGGATGAGCGCCTCGAAGCCAAGCACGCAGACAAGCAGCGTTGCCAAACCAAAAAGCTCCGGTGTGTGCCGACGCAGAAAAGCCTCAGCCATGGGTTGCACGCCTGCTGGCTGCACTCTCGGAATCGGCCATACCACGCGAAGCTTCTTCGCGCAGATCGTTCCAGATCTCAGCTACGTAATGCCCGAACGCATCTGAGCCCACAACATCTGAGGTGCGCGGGCGCGGCAGATTGATATCGACAATGCGCTTCACCTGACCCGGACGATAGGTCATCACCACAATACGATCTGACAGTTGCACGGCTTCGGTCAGATTATGTGTGATCAGAAGCGTTGTCTGATTGAGCTCCTGCTGGATCTGCGTGATCTTGTCCCCCAAGAGCAGGCGTGTCTGTTCATCCAAAGCCGCAAAAGGCTCGTCCATCAGCAAAATCTTGGGCTGCGAGACGAGTATGCGGGCAATCGACACGCGTTGCTTCATGCCACCCGACAATTGGGAGGGAAAGGCTTTTTCAAACGAAGCCAGACCCACCATGTCGATGAAATGATGGGCGCGATCCATGCGCTCGGATTTCGCCACACCCTGCAGTTCGAGCGGAAAGGCGACATTGTCGATCACCGTGCGCCAAGGAAAAGTCGATTCTTCCTGAAACACCATGCCAACGGCTGGATGGGGCGCGCTGATGCGCTCCTCGCCAATCTTCACCGCGCCCTCATAATCGGAGAGCAAGCCACCGATGATGTTGAACAAAGTGGATTTGCCACAGCCCGACGGGCCAATGACGGAAACAAATTCGCCCTGCCTCACAGTGAAAGAGACATGATCCACTGCCGTGACAATTTCAGTGCCTCGCCCGAAGCGTTTGACCACATCATCGACAACCAGTGCCGGCTCTTGCGCGAGCGATGTCTTTTCAGAGATCGACATGTTTTTCCATCCCGAATGAGAACGCACGGCACCCGTTTGCACGGCACGACCGCTCATCCCCATGTCGTTTTTGAATATCTTCGTTGTAAAAGGAGTAGCCGCAGGGCGACTGACCCGTCAACTCAATGGGTGGATGGATCCAGAACCGCCGTTTGCAAGGGGCGCAACGCCGAGCCGGTGAAGCGGCCAACCGGCAGGTCGGAGGCCACGGCCCCAAAGCTGGTGGTTGTGACCTGCATCGTGCCCGAGAGTGCCAACGAACGCCCCTCAGCCTTGACCGAGGCCTTCAGGCCCGGGCGAATACCGATATCTTGCGCATTGACCGTGCTTTGAAGCGCCGCCGCCTGTGTCAGCAGCGCATAATTGGTGCGGTCCAGACGGGCAGCATAAAGCGCAGTCTTTTTGGGCGGCAGGATGCGGGCGGGCATGGCGGGAGCCGCCGCCAAAGTGCTTCGCAATGCGCCACGCGGATCATCAAGCGCAGAGGCCGGCTGCGGCGCATAGGCCATGACGGCGGCTGGCGCCGTCTCGACACCCTGACGGATGACATCAGGCAAAGGCACGGGCATTGGCACTTTGGCTGCAGCCAGCGTTGTCGGCGCGCCACCCAGCGCCGCCGGGCGCACCGGCGGCAGAGGCACATTTGCGAGGGCCACTTGGGCTGGAACCGGTGCAGCAGGTGCCACGACTGGCAAAGGCGCACCACCCAATGAAACCGGGCGGCGTGGCGGCAGCACATCAATACTGGCCACTTGCACAGGCGTGCCAATGGTGGTCTCGCCCTTCGGCAGATTGCGTTCTGCGCGCGCCACAATGCCCATGCTCCGGCGTTGCGAGGGCGTATCAATCGTGCCCGCATCATCCTTGTCTTGCGTGGTCATACGCGCCACGCGCGTGCGGCCACGTGGCAGCGCAACGGCTCCTGTATCTTCATCATCCTCGCCAATGCCAAAGAGACGCTCAAAGAAACCGCGTGATTTGCGAACGGTATCGGCGCTGGCCAGCATGACCGAGGCATCGCCACGCGCTTCGATTTCAGCGCGGGCTTCATCGTAGCGCGCCAGCGGTTGGCCATTGGTTGGCAAATGCACCGTCTTGCCATCGGGAAAGAGGCGCGCGAGTTCGGGGTAAGACATACGCGGCCACGCGCGCACAGAACCCACATCCAGATGCACAAAAGGCGTGCCAGATGTGGGATAATAGCCAACACCACCACGCTGCAAGCGCATGGCGATCTCGCGCACTTTCGACATCGAGACGTCGGTATAGTGCATATCCATGGCGCGACCCAGAATATGCTGCGAATGCTCCGCCACCGCGCGCGAGCGGCGGCGCAACATGGCATTGGTTTCCGGCGAGCGATAAGCGGAGAGAATGTGAATGGCCTCGCGAGAACCAGATTCGCGATAGCTTTCCCAGATCACATCAAACAATTTCGGATTCATCTTGGTCGGCGCATCTGTGCGCCAGTCACGCAAGAACCAGTTCAGTTTATCGAGTGTCGCACGATCATATTGACCATCGACACGGAACGTCGCGGCAATGCTTTCGCCCGTGTGCACATGATAGAGATAGATGGTGCGCGTATCGCCATTGGCAATGGCGTTTTGCGTGCGCACAGGAAGAGCCGTGGCAAAAGCCAGACTCAATACGCCAACCGTAAACAACTTGCGGACGCGTCGGGGAGAAGCTTTGAACGTCACCAGGCAAACTCTTCGTCACACGAGGCCACGCAAGGCGGCGATCTTGGTGAGCGGATTATTGCCCGAAAGGGTTAACCACAGGTCAACACGCGGCCGCTCCGGACAGATAAAAGGAGCGAAAATGATTGCCTGACTGTGTCAGGCGCCCAAGCCGAGCGCCGTTTTCACTTTCTGCGAATAGCCATAAATGTCTTCGCGCAATTGCAGCTTGCCCTGCTCGTCGACGAAAGCCGAGAAATAGCCGATGTGAATGGGCAGAGGACGGGGCATTTTCACCATGCGCTCGCCGCCCCCTTTGAGACCCTTGACGCGCTCTTCACTCCAGCCTTCACCCAGCACAATTTCGGCCAGCGCAAAGGGTTGGTCAACGCGCACGCAACCATGAGAGAACGCGCGCTTGTCATTGGCAAAGAGATTACGTGTCGGCGTGTCATGCAGATAGACCGAATGATCATTCGGGAACATGAATTTGATCCAGCCAAGCGCATTGCGCTCACCCGGTGGCTGACGCACAGCCATACTGCCATTCTTTTGCTGAACCACTTCATATCCGAGTTTTTTCAGATAATCGGGGTCTTCCTTCAATTTCGGCAGCATTTCCTTTTTGATGATCGAAGGCGGCACATTCCAATAAGGATTGACGATCAGGAATTGCATGGCATTGGAGAAAATTGGCGTCGGCGTCTGCGGCTTGCCAACTATCACGCGTGCCTGATGGATGATCGCTTCACCACGATAGACGCGCACCGTGTAATCAGGAATGTTCACTTCAATGCGCTCATGGCCCATGTCACGTGGCATCCAGCGCCAACGCTCCATATTGGCCACGATCTCATCTTCGAGACGCTCAGGTGCGCCTTCAGATAAGGCATCCACCGTGCGAGGTGTCAGCGTGCCTGAGGCAGGCAGGCCATTTTGCTTTTGGAAATCCGCCACTGCAGCAGCGACTTTGGTATCATAGGTCAGATCATCGCTGTCTTGTGCGGGCACAAGTCCAAAGCGCGCACGCACCAGCGGCACACGCTGGTCGCGCATGCCCGGCTTCAACACCGGACCTGTGGGAATGCGCTTTTGCGTCTGCGCCATGGCAGGTGCGGCATGACGCAATTCAGCGAGCTTGTCGCGCAAATGCGCGTAGCCTGAATGTTGCGGATTATAAGAGGCAAGTTTGGCACCGGCATCAGCAGCCGCCCCGACATCCGCCAATGCACGTGCCACATCAACGATCTCGGGCTTGGATGTAATTTCTTTGGAAATGCTCAAAGGATCAATGCGCGCGCCCGAGGCCTGGCGCGCGTAAGAGGCAATCGATTCCGACAGACCGATATCGGCGGCAGCAATGGCTGCAAAATCTTTGACCGCAAGAGCTGGGATGGGCGTGCCGCGCAGGTCAAGCGCGTCATCACCCGCGCGCTCTAGTCGTGCAATAGCTGATTGTGCAGTGGCACTCCATTTGGCATCCGCAATCCAGAGTGGCGCATATTGGCGTGCTTCATAAAAAGCCGCGATGGCTTCACGGAAGCGACGTTGCTGGACAGTGCCACGCTCGGCAAGACGTGTCTCGAGTGCAGCCTTGATAGCAGATTGTTGTGTGTTCAGCGCAGTGGCAGCGACTGGCGTCGGCGCGTCGAGCACAGGGGCTGGGGTGGCCGCTGGTGCTTCAACCGGCTTGAATTTTGGCGAAACATCTTCGCTGCGCGATTGTTCGGCCTGTGTGCTGACGACCTTGAACGAGGGCGAAGCTTCTTGCGCACACACACCACCGGCCGACAAAGCCAGTGCCAAGCTGAGTGCTTTTGCTGAAACCTGCACGCGCACGCTCATCCTGATCCCCAAAACTCATCTCGCCCAACCGTCTTGCCTAAAAGGCCGGTGGCAGGTGGACGTTCCATAGTCCATGCCAGTTGACGGAATCAACCGGCGCTGATGTCGTGTGACATGGCCTTCAGGCTGCCACTTCCGTGCCTGTTTCAGCCACATCCTCGCCCTCATGCAAGCCGAGATCTTTCAGCTTGCGGTAAAGCGTAGAGCGGCCGATGCCGAGGCGGCGTGCCATTTCTGACATCTGCCCGCGATAATGGTTGAGCGCGAAGCGGATCATTTCTGCTTCCATCTCGTCAAGACGACGTGCGTGACCAGCATCATCGAGCAAGCGTAAACTGTGCGGATCACGCACATCCAGACGGGCTTCACTGAAAGGCACGCGCAAAGGCGGCGCCATGGCAGGCACCGGCGGCACACGCACATCATAGCCCGAGACACGCGCGGCAATCTGCGGAAATTCCGCAACGCCCAGCTCCTCGGCCTCACTCAAAACAATAGCGCGGAAAATCGTATTTTCGAGTTGGCGGACGTTGCCCGGCCAATCATACGTATCCAAAAGCCGCAGGGCCTCAGCCGATATACCGCGCACAGCCTTGCCCTCTTCTGCGGCAAAGCGTTGAGCAAAACGTTGCGCCAATTCACCAATATCAGATGGCCGCGCCCGCAGCGGCGGGATGGTCACAGGGAAGACGTTGAGCCTGTAGTAAAGGTCTTCGCGAAACAGGCCCGCCTTGACTTGCTCGATCAGGTTTTGCGAGGTTGCCGAAATCAGGCGCACATCGACTTTCTGCGGGCGCCGGCCGGGTGCTGATTCAATCTCGCCATCCTGAATAACGCGCAACAGGCGTGCTTGCAGATCGAGCGGCAAACGCCCGACTTCATCAAGAAACAGCGTGCCGCCATGGGCTTCGACAAATTTGCCGCCGCCATCCAGTCCAAACAAAAGCGCGTCGGCCTCGCCTTCAGGCAGAGCCGCACAATTGATCGAAAAAAAAGCTTTGCCACGTCGGTCCGAGGCGCCCTGAATGGCGCGGGCGAACAAATGTTTACCAACCCCGCTTTCGCCTTCGATCAAGACCGGCAGATGGGCACGCGCGGCGCGCTCGCCCAGCCGGATGGCGCGCGTCATATCTTCACTGCGGGTGAAAATATGGCGGAAGCCGATCGCGCCTGATTCGGGGCGCGTGGCGCGGCGCGCTTCATCTTGCAGCGCGCCAAAGCGCAGCACATTTTTGATCGATACCTGCAGGCGCTCTCCGCCCACCGGCTTGACGACAAAATCACCCGCTCCCGCGCGCATGGCGGTGGTGACAAGGCTCACTGATTGCGGCTGCATCTGGATGATGGTGGGGGTGCGCACACCCGCCTCGCGCATACGCCCCAGCAGACTCATGCCATCCATATCAGGCAGAACAACATCGAAAATCAGCAGTGAGACCGGCTCTTCGCCAACGGCGCTCAAGCGTGCCAGCGCAGCCGCACCCGTATCCACCGCCTCGGAGCGATAGCCAAAGCGGCGCAGCATGGCCTCCAGCAGGCAGCACTGCACGTTATCAGAATCGGCAATCAGAATCGTTGACGGCATTGGTCCTCTCTGGACAGGGCAGAGCCCCGTGTTGAGCCTATGGTGAATTAACAGGGTAAACACGGACTTAACGGCTGTGCCGGACCGGGACGGTATTTTTCACTCTCCAGCCGCCCGCCGGTTGATCGGGGGCGCCTGATCACCAATATGAGGCACGCTGACCCCTCTAGGCCCGGACACATCATGACCTCGCTTGCTGCAAACACCGCCCTCGGCCTCCTGCCCGAATGGAATCTGGCCGATCTTTATCCGGCGATGGACGGTCCCGAATATGCCTGCGACCTCGAGCGGGCCGCCAAGGATTGCGCCGCCTTTGCACAAAACTGGCGCGGCCAGCTGGCCGATATAGCCGCAGGGCCAGACGCCAGCGCAAAGCTATTTGCCGCGATTCAAGATTATGAGGCCATCGAAGACCTGCTCGGGCGCATCATGTCTTATGCCGGGCTTGTCTATTCGGGCGACACGACAAACCCCGCTCACGCCAAATTTTATGGCGATGCGCAGGAAAAGATCACCAATGCCTCCTCTGACCTGCTGTTCTTCACACTCGAACTGAACCGCATTGAAAATGGATTGCTAGAAAAAGCGATGAGCGTGTCACCGCTGTTGCATTATCGCCCGTGGATCGAAGATGTGCGGCGCGAGAAACCCTATCAACTCGAAGATCGCATCGAGCAATTGTTCCATGAGAAAAGCGTCACCGCACGCGGCGCGTGGAACCGGCTTTTTGATGAGACCATCGCGGGTCTGCGTTTCAAAGTTGACGGGCAAGAGCTCAGCCTCGAGCCGACCCTCAATCTGATGCAAGACAAAAAGTCCGAAACACGCAAGGCTGCGTCCGAAGCTTTGGCGGCTACGCTGAAAGACAATCTGCGCACCTTCACATTGATCACCAACACACTCACAAAAGACAAGGAAATTGGTGATCGCTGGCGTGGATTCAAAGACATTGCCGATTCACGCCATCTCTCAAACCGTGTCGAGCGCGACGTGGTCGATGCGCTGGTAAGCGCTGTGCAACAGGCACATCCGCGCCTGTCGCATCGCTATTACAAGCTCAAAGCCAAATGGTTTGGTATGGACCAACTGAACCATTGGGACCGCAATGCGCCATTGCCCAATGTGCCCAGCAAAACCTATGGCTGGGACGAAGCGCGCGACACCGTGCTCTCTGCCTATGGTGCCTTTGCACCCAAAATGGCGGATATCGCACGCCGGTTTTTCGATGAGCGTTGGATCGATGCGCCTGTGCGCCCCGGCAAGGCGCCAGGCGCTTTTGCTCATCCCACAGTGCCCTCTGCGCATCCCTATGTGCTGGTCAATTATCAAGGCAAGACGCGTGATGTGATGACGCTCGCCCATGAGCTTGGCCATGGTGTGCATCAAGTGTTGGCAGCACCCAATGGCGCACTGATGGCGCAAACACCGCTGACACTAGCCGAGACAGCCTCTGTCTTTGGCGAAATGCTGACCTTCCGCACATTGCTTAAAAACACGCAAGACAAAGACGAGCGCCGCGCCATGCTGGCGGCCAAAGTCGAGGACATGCTCAACACCGTTGTGCGCCAGATCGCCTTTTATTCGTTCGAGCGCAAAGTGCATGAGGAGCGGCGCAACGGCGAACTCACCGCCGATAAAATGTGCGAATTGTGGATGAGCGTGCAGGCCGATTCACTGGGGCCAGCCATCAAACTGGGCGCGGGATATGAGACGTTCTGGGCCTATATCCCGCATTTCGTCCATTCGCCCTTCTATGTTTACGCCTATGCGTTCGGCGATTGTCTGGTGAACTCGCTTTACGGCGTTTATCAAAATGCCGAAGCCGGATTTGCCGAGAAATATTTCGCGCTGCTGTCGGCCGGCGGCACCAAACATCATTCCGAACTGCTCGCCCCCTTCGGGCTGGACGCACGCGACCCCGGCTTCTGGCAGATCGGTCTCAAAATGATCGAGGGGCTGATCAGTGAGCTGGAGGAGATGGAACAGGCATCCATCTAGGGGGCGCCCGCGTATCCATTCTCATGAGCGAAGACACAGAACGCAATCGATTCTCGGCCCGTGCGTCACGCTATGCGCGGGTCAGCACGCAAATGGGCGGGGTTGCTGCCCGCATGGCAGGCGCGCGCCTGCTTGGCCTCCAAGATATGCCCGGCAGTGCAGCTGCCATGCGCGCGGCCTTGGGTGGGCTCAAAGGCCCCTTGATGAAAGTCGCGCAACTCATGGCGACGATCCCCGATCTGCTGCCCCCCGAATTTGCCGAAGAATTGCAAAAGCTGCAGTCAGACGCCCCGCCCATGGGAGCAGCCTTTGTCAAACGCCGCATGATGACGGAGCTGGGTGCCGATTGGCGCACAAAATTCGCTGACTTTGATTTGCATCCCACGGCTGCGGCCTCACTGGGACAGGTGCACCGCGCCACTGCCCATGATGGCGAGCCCTTGGCTTGCAAGCTGCAATATCCTGATATGGCCTCGGCAGTTGAGGCTGATCTCAGCCAATTGCAGGTGCTTTTTGCACTTCACCGCCAATTCAATCCGGCGATCGACACACAGGATGTGGCGCATGAAATTGGCGAGCGTGTGCGCGAGGAGCTGGATTACCAGCGCGAAGCCAAACATGCCGCGCTCTATGCCTTGATGCTGAAAGGTGCTGACAATGTGCGCGTGCCGCGCGTGCGCGCGGAGCTGTCGACCCCGCGCCTGCTCTCGCTGCAATGGTTGGAGGGGCGCAAGCTGCTCGATTTCAAAACCGCCGACCAAGAGGTGCGCAATCGTCTCGCTGTGGCGATGTTTCGTGCCTGGTGGCATCCGTTCAGCCAATATGGCGTGATCCATGGCGATCCGCATCTGGGCAATTACACCGTGTTTGAAGAGGGTGGCGAGGCGGCTGGCATCAACCTGCTTGATTATGGCTGCGTGCGCATTTTCCCTGCCCGTTTCATTCAGGGCGTGGTCGAGCTTTACGAGGGCCTGCTGGCCAATGATCAGGCGCGCATTGTCCATGCCTATGAGCTGTGGGGGTTCAAGGGCCTGCGGCACGATGTGATCGAGGTTTTGAACATTTGGGCGCGCTTCATCTATGGCCCGCTGCTCGAAGACCGGGTCCGCACCGTGGCGGATGGCATTCCGCCGGGCCAATATGGCCGCAAGGAAATGATGGCCGTTGTCCAGGAGCTCAAGGCCAAGGGGCCTGTCCGGGTGCCGCAGGAATTTGTCTTTATGGACCGGGCCGCCATTGGGCTGGGGGCTGTTTTCCTCCACCTTGATGCCAAGCTCAATTTCTCCCAGCTCTTTAACGAGGCTTTTGGGGAAGCCGGGCGCGACCCCGCGGCTATTGAGGCCCGTCAGGCCCAAGCGCACATCACCTCTGGCTTGACCTGAGCCATAAACCTTTGGGGTGTGAGCCTCAGGACTGATTGCCCAGACCACGGCTTTGGGCTAATTCATAGGCCTGAAGTGATCCTGAGCCCGCATCCGGGCGTAAAGTGAATGAAGAGGGGAATATGGCCGACAATCAAAACTCCGCTGGACATCCTGACATGGATTATGCGGAACACGACAAAACCTACGATTTGTTTGTCGGCATGTTCAAATGGGGCACAATCGCCTGTGTTGCCATTATGGTCTTTATGGCCGTGACCCTCCTCTAAGGACCGGTCTTCCGAAACAAAAAGGCGAGCCAATGGCTCGCCTTTCTGTTTCAGGCCCCAATTGTTCGGAGCCATCATGCGTGTTGCCATCCCAGCAGAAATCTCAAACGCCGAAACACGGGTGGCTGCCACCCCTGAGACGGTGAAGAAACTGATCGGCCTCGGTGCCCAAGTCACCGTGCAGACGGGTGCAGGCAAAGCCTCCGGACTGACCGATGCGGATTTTGAAAGCGCGGGAGCGACCATCGCACCTGATGCAGCCGCCACATATGCCGATGCAGATCTCATTCTGAAAGTGCGCCGCCCCGAGGCTTCCGAGCTCGGCCTCATCAAGCGCGGCGCCTCGGTCATTGCCACCATGGACTCCTATGGCCAGGATGCGGCGCTCAGCGCCATGGCCAATGCGGGCGTCAATGCCTACGCCATGGAATTCATGCCGCGCATCACGCGCGCGCAGGTGATGGACGTGCTCTCCTCACAAGCCAATCTCGCAGGCTATCGCGCTGTCATTGATGGCGCCGCTGAATATGGCCGCGCACTGCCAATGATGATGACAGCGGCCGGCACTGTGCCTGCGGCGCGTATTTTCATCATGGGTGTGGGTGTGGCGGGCTTGCAAGCCATCGCCACGGCGCGCCGCATGGGTGCGATTGTCACCGCTACCGATGTGCGCCCCGCCACCAAAGAACAGGTGGAATCACTGGGTGCCAAATTCATCGCGGTTGAAGACGATGAATTCAAACAGGCTGAAACCGCTGGCGGCTACGCCAAGGAAATGTCGGATGCCTACAAGGCCAAGCAGGCCGCGCTCGTGGCATCCCATATTGCCAAGCAGGACATTGTCATCACGACAGCCCTGATCCCCGGACGCCCCGCACCAAAACTCATCAGCGCCGATATGGTGGCCTCGATGCGTGCTGGCTCTGTGATTATCGATCTTGCGGTCGAGCGCGGGGGAAACTGCGAAATGGCCAAGCCCGGCGAAACTGTTGTGACCGACAATGGCGTGCATATTGTTGGACATCTCAACGTGCCCGGACGGCTCGCTGCGACCGCCTCCAGCCTTTATGCGAAAAACCTTCTCGCCTTCGTCGACACGCTGGTCGACAAAGAGACGAAGAATCTTTCGCCCAAATGGGATGATGAACTTGTCAAAGCGACGTTGCTGACGCGCGATGGGGCCATCGTCCATCCCAACTTTTTGCCCAAGGCCTAATTTGAACGGGTGCACCCATGGCTAACGAAACGCCAATTCAGATTCTCGACAAGGCCAATGCTGCCGCGAAACTCGCGCGCGAAGCGGCCGAAATGTTGCAAACAACCGCCGATCAGCTGGCTGATTCCGCTGCTGGTGTCGCCCATGCGGCCTCGGGTGGCGCGATTGATCCCTTCGTCTTTCGCCTGGCGATTTTCGCTCTGGCCATTTGCGTGGGCTATTATGTTGTCTGGTCCGTGACCCCGGCCCTGCATACGCCGCTCATGTCGGTCACCAATGCCATTTCGTCCGTCATCGTCGTAGGCGCACTGCTCTCGGTGGGCGTTGACGCAATGGGCGGCAATGATGACGGGGCGATCTACGCCAAGGTCTTTGGCTTTATAGCGCTGGTTCTGGCCTCGGTGAATATTTTCGGCGGCTTTCTCGTCACCGAACGCATGCTCGCCATGTACAAGAAGAAGGGCTGAGCCATGAACGCCAATATCGCTGCTCTTCTGTATCTCGTCTCCGGCGTCCTGTTCATCCTGTCGCTGCGTGGCCTGTCGTCACCTGCCACATCACGCCAAGGCAATGTCTTTGGCATGATCGGCATGGCGATTGCCATTGTCACAACCCTGCTCTTCCGCGTGCCTGCGGGTCTCTCGTCATGGGCGCTGGTGGTGGGCGGGATCGGCCTTGGTGGCGCGATTGGCGCCTGGCGTGCGCGCACGGTGCAAATGACGGCCATGCCGCAACTGGTGGCTTTCTTCCATGCACTCGTTGGCCTCGCCGCCGTGCTGGTGGCTGCTGGCGCGCTCTATGCGCCGCAAGCTTTCGGCATTGGCATCAAAGGCTCGATCCATGGTGCCAGCCTTGTTGAAATGTCGATTGGCGCCGCGATTGGTGCGATCACTTTCACCGGCTCGATCATCGCCTTTCTGAAATTGGATGGCCGCATGTCGGGCAAGCCGATCATGCTGCCCAGTCGCCACCTCATCAATATTGCGCTGGGCGCAGGTTTGATCGTGCTGGTTGGCCTGTTCTGCGTCACCGAAAGCCACACGCTGTTCTGGGCCATCTGTGCGGTGTCGCTGGCGCTGGGTGTTCTGCTGATCGTGCCGATTGGTGGCGCTGACATGCCGGTTGTCGTGTCGATGCTCAATTCCTATTCCGGATGGGCGGCGGCGGGTATTGGCTTCACGCTGGGCAATCTCGCGCTCATCATTACCGGTGCGCTGGTCGGCTCATCTGGTGCGATCCTGTCCTACATCATGTGCAAGGGCATGAACCGCTCGTTCATCTCGGTCATCCTAGGCGGCTTTGGTGGCGATACGGCAGCGGCTGCAAGCGGTGCGGTTGAAACGCGCCCCGTCAAGCAAGGCTCGGCGGAAGATGCCGCCTACATCATGAAGAATGCCGGCAAGGTCATCATCGTGCCGGGCTATGGCATGGCGGTGGCGCAAGCGCAGCACACGCTGCGTGAAATGGCTGACATGCTGAAGAAGGAAGGCGTGGAGGTTTCCTACGCCATTCATCCGGTGGCGGGGCGTATGCCAGGCCACATGAACGTGCTGCTTGCCGAAGCCAATGTGCCTTATGACGAAGTCTTCGAGCTCGAAGACATCAATTCGGAATTCGGCCGCGCCGATGTGGCCTTCGTCATTGGTGCCAATGACGTGACCAATCCGGCTGCCAAGACAGACCCGACATCTGCCATCTATGGCATGCCGATTCTAGATGTCGAGAAGGCCAAGACGGTGCTGTTCATCAAACGCGGCATGGGATCGGGCTATGCAGGTGTCGAGAACGAGCTGTTCTTCAGAGACAATACGATGATGCTGTTTGGCGATGCCAAAAAAGTGGTCGACGACATCGTCAAATCACTCGGTCATTAATCCATCAAAAGCCCGCCTCTGGCGGGCTTTTTTATGCAGCACTTTTCTATAAGATCAGACATTGATCCCGGACAAGGCAGATGTGCGAGCCGTGATACAGACTTAATCGGAATTGACCTCCCAGCGATCAGCAGACGCACGGGGGCGCATAAAGGAATATGGGGAGCACATCATGTTTCAGCTCAGCTTTCACGGTGCCGCACATTCGGTGACCGGCTCGTGCTTTTTGCTCGAACATGGATCAACACGCGTGCTCATTGATTGCGGCATGTTTCAAGGCTCCAAATCCGAGAAAGAGCTGAACTACCGCGCCTTCCCGTTTCGGGCCTCTGACATTAACGCAATGGTCCTCACCCATGCCCATATCGATCATAGCGGCCTTATTCCGAAGCTGGTCAAAGATGGTTTCACCGGACCGATCTATGCGACGCGCGCCACAAGCGATTTGTGTTCGGTGATGCTGCCTGACTCCGGCTTTATTCAGGAAAGCGAAGTGGCCCATCTCAACCGCCGCAACCAGCAGCGTGGGCGGGAGCCTGTGGAGCCAATCTATACAGCTGATGACGCCCATGCCTGCCTGCCACAATTTCGCGCAACCGATTATTGCACATGGCATGAAGTGGCGTCCGGCATCAAACTGCGCTTCTGGAACGCCGGCCATTTGCTAGGCTCGGCCTCAGCCGAATTGCTTGTTCAGATGGAGGATGGCACATCCAAACATCTGTTGTTTTCGGGCGACATCGGGCCCGACCAGAAATTGTTGGAACCTGATCCGCAAGGCCCGAAAGATCTTGATTACGTTATTTGTGAATCAACCTATGGCGCCAGCGCACGCGAACATGTCAGCAACGACAAGCGACACCAATTGCTCACGCGCGAAGTCGAAGGTGCAATCAAACGCAATGGCGCGCTGATCATTCCATCTTTCGCAGTTGAGCGCACGCAGGAGCTCTTGGTCGATCTCGTCAAGCTGATGGACGACAAGCTCATTCCACAAGCGCCTATCTTCATCGATTCACCACTGGCCACAAAAGCCAGCGCGGTCTTTAAGACCCATGCGCATTTGCTGGAAAATGGCGCTGATCTCATTCGTGCGGTCAGCGCTCATCATGTGCGCTTTACCGAAAGCGTGGAGCAAAGCAAAGCGATTGCCCGCTTCACTGGCTTTCATATTGTCATTGCCGCCAGCGGCATGTGCGATGCAGGCCGCATTCGCCACCATCTCAAAAACTGGCTATGGCGAGAAGAAGGCACAGTCCTGATTGTTGGCTATCAGGCACAAGGCACGCTCGGGCGTATTTTGCTTGATGGCGCAACGCGCGTGCGCATTCAAGGTGAAGACATTCAAGTGCGCGCTCATATTGCCTCCCTTGATCTCTATTCCGGTCATGCGGATGGACCAGAACTCGCCGACTGGGTTGCCGCACGCGGTCCTATCTCCGGCAATCTATTTCTGGTGCATGGTGAAGAAGCTTCCATTGAGGGCTTGCGTGCACGCCTGGCCCCCACGCTTGGCGACAAGATCATCATGCCGCGGCTTGATGATGGCTTTGACCTCAGCGGTGCATCTGCTGTTGCACTGACAGGCGCGCGCACACAACGCATCGATCCGGCACAAGCAGGTCATCTCGATTGGCACAATGATGTCTCGAAATTGCTGCTCGATATTTCCGACGAGTTGCAAAAAGCCAAGGACGAAAAGAAACGCCGCATCGTCATCCGGCGCTTGCGCCGTGCACTCGACGCAGAACAGGCCTGAAGCCTACCAAGCGGGCTTCAGCGACTTGCGCCAAAATTGCCCAAGCCCCGGCTCGCTGCGCTTGGCATAGCGGGCGTATATCCGGCCGTGCACATAGCCTGCGATGTTCTTGGGCACAGCCAGCAAGGGCAAAGCCAGCATGGGCAAGGCACGCATGGGCATTTGCTGTGTAGCGGGCGCTTTGTCATCTGCCTGTGCGCGCACAGGTTGACGCCGCACAGGCGCAAGACCCGCGCCTGGCTTGCGCCCTCTGCGTGGACGATTGTCTTCTTCCTCTTGCAGCATTTTGGCGATGAAATCGGGCTCATCAAGGCTTGGCAACACACGCCGCCCATCACCGGCCTCTGGCGCATGGGTGGTTGCAGCAAAGAGCCTGTCGGCGTTGCGCCGCGCCTCGCTCAGAGATTGGTCACTGGCGTGCGGCCATTCGACAACCACAGATGCTACGGGCTTTGCTTCAGCTGGTATAATAATATGTTTGTCTGGAAGACTTTTGACTTTTTTGCCGGTGCGTCGCAATTCGACGGCAAAAGGCTTGATCGGTTTTTTCATCCGTAACCTGTTGCAAAGAAATAAATCAATTAAAAGGCAAGCTGCCTAAAATTTTTCAGGCAGGGGCTCAAAACAAAACTATTCTGAACTGAAAAGGCCGGCATCGCAAGGATGCCGGCCTTTTAAAACCATCACTCTGATTTTCAATCAGGACGCGAGATCAGCCTGTTCCATATCTTCGCCTGCACCTTCACCCAAGGTGATGGAATCTGACGAGAACAGATAACCAGAGCCGCGCACCGAGCGCAGGTTCACTTCATAACCCGCGTCACGCAATTTTTTGCGCAAACGGCTCACTGAAATATCCAGCGCACGGCTGACTTCTACCGAACGCACGCCGATGACTTTGGCGAGCTCGGCACGGTCCACAACCCGGCCTGCGCGTGTGGTGAACATGCGCAAAAGCTTGAATTCCATCGCCGTGATGGGAACATTCTTGCCGCCATTGGCAGGGATAATGGCGCGCAAAGCTTGATCGACTTTGATCTCACCAAAGGCCCAAACCGTTTCATTGGGCGAGGTTGTGATGGTTTGTGTCGCCATCATCCGGCGCATGCGCAGCAACAACTCACGCAATTCAATCGGCTTGGTCATGTAATCATGGGCGCCCTTTTCGAGCGAAATCACGCGATCAAGAGCCTGGCTGCGCGCGGAAATGACCATGCAGGGGATCTTTTGGTTGACGATTTCCGGCAGAAGATCGATGCCGTCCCCATCTTCGAGACCAAGGTCCAGAAGAACGATCTGCGGCTTGAGCAAATTGACAGCGCGGCGGCCTGCACTGACCGTGTCAGCCTCAAATACCTTCATGCCATTATTGGTCAAATAGACCGAGATCATCTGCCGCACCGGCTCTGAATCTTCGATCAGGACAACGCGTGCCGGACCCGCACCCGCATTCTGCACAGTCATGGAACCACTCCCTTATGAGTAGGCACGGACCAGCTAGTCCCCGATGCCGGGCTCACGTTACATTTCTATTAGTATCGCGAAATTTGAAACACTTATTGTTACAAATAAGCTAATTTTCAATTATCTACATGGCTTTGTTAGGTTTATTCTTATTTAATTGCTTAGCTTTGGCTTTGTAAGCGACCATCCGGAAGGCTGACGGAGCGTCAAATATAATAAAGAACAGAGCGCCGAATTTTCAAATAGATCAAAAATATCTCCCCCAAATACACGAATATATTTCCCTTTTTGTTATGGAGCTTCAATCTATTCAATGAAATCTATTCTTTCACCCGGGTAATAGTTTCATGTTGGCGCCACAGAGCCCCGTATTGCGTAGCCCGGGCTTTATCCTCATCGGTGGTTTTCTCCTCGCGTTTCTGGTTGCGCTGGGAACAGTGTTTGCTACCTGGTCAAGCCGCGAAATCGTTGTGCGCGAATGGGAGGACCGTCTGGCCTCGGTCTCTCACATGCTATCGGCCCATGCCGGACAAAGCATTGGGGCTGCCGATCATGTCTTACAGGATGTGACCAAAAATATCGAAGACTATGGCGCGCGCAACGCTGAAGAAATGACAGCTGTATTTACCACGCGCCCTGTCTTCGACATGCTCAGTCATACCATCAAAGGCCTGCCGCATATTGATGCCGTCCTCATTGTGGCACGCGATGGCACAATTTTAAATACAACGCAGGAATACCCTAGCCCACTTGTCAAACTGACCGATCCCGATGAGTTCACGGAGCTTATGGACGATCCCAAGCTGGATGTGTTTGTGAGTCAACCCGTCCAGAGCCGTAGCGGAACATGGGCCTATTATCTCGCACGCCAAATTAAAACTCCAGCCGGAGAAACTCTCGGCCTGATTCTGACTGGTCTAGATGTGCGTTTTTTTACAGGCTTCTATGCCTCACTCGGGACGCATTTTTCAAACATCACTCTGTTTCGGACAGATGGCACTATATTGGCGCAACATGCCTTGGATGAATTCACACCGACTGATGGACGTGTGATCAATAATATTCGTTCTGCCATAGGCAAAACAGCCAAGACCATTGTTTTGTCGCCATCGCCCAAAGCCACCCAACGCGCATTAGACCAGATGACATCGTATGATGTGCATCACTCTCTGCCTGTTGGCGTCAGCGTCAGCGCTACACGAGCGGAGATTTTAAAAGAATGGGAGAATGGGGCGGTTCGTTCTGTGATCTTGAGTGGCACCATGTCGGCCATTGTCATTGCGGGCACAATTCTTTTGTCGCGGATGATCAGCGAGCTTGAGGCGGCGCGCAATACGGCAATCGTGGCCAGTCACGCCAAGATGCGTTTTGCGTCAAATGTCAGTCATGAATTGCGCACCCCGATGAATGCAATCATCGGGGGATCGCATCAACTCATGCAAACCGCACTCTCCTAGGACTCTCAGCGCTATGCTGGTATTGTCGCCTCGGCTGCCCAACAATTGATGGTTCTCGTCAATGATATTTTGGATTTCTCCTATTATGAAACGCGCCATTTTCGTATTGAAAACGCGCCTTTTGATGTCCGCGACTTGGCCCACAGCACGCTTCTCATGGCCCGCACTCTTGTCCTCGAAAAACAACTCGATCTCTCCTGTGATGTGGCCAACCAAGTGCCGATCCATGCGATAGGTGATGCTGGTCGTATCAAACAAGTGCTGCTCAATCTTTTAAGCAATGCAATCAAATTTACAGATCGGGGCAGCGTGTGTCTGCGCATTTCCTTTCACACTGGAACACTCCCATCTGCAAACCAGCTGATCTTTGATGTTATTGATACAGGCTCAGGCATATCAGACGAAGACAGGACTCGAATTTTTCAACCCTTCGAACGTACGTTGGACCAAACAAAAGGGTTTGGCACCGGTCTTGGTTTGACCATTTGCAATAAATTGGTGGAGGCTATGTCGGGCCATATCTCGCTGAAAAGCCGGATCGGACTTGGCACATGCGTGACGGTGACGCTACCAACATCCCTACCGACTGATCATGAGATGAGCCATTTGCAGACGTCTGACACACAACACCGCATCGCCCACGCCAAAGCACTTCATATTCTGATTGCTGAAGATGTCGCGCCAAGCCGGATGTTGCTCACCATGATGTGCGAAAAAATGGGGCATCATGTGGTGGCTGTCGAAAACGGTCGTCTCGCCGTGCAGGCTGCGCAGGAACAGGCTTTCGATCTTGTTCTGATGGATCTGCAAATGCCCGAGCTTGATGGTCGGGAAGCCACCCAGTGCATCCGCGCTGGCAAAGGCCCCAGTTCTGCTGCACGCATTTTTGCGGTCTCGGCCAACGCCGATCTCGACGGGCCCAATGGACTGGCCGCAGTCGGGTTCGATGACGTCTTACTGAAACCCGTCACGCCGGCGCGCTTGGATTATGTGATTGCCGCCATTGCCGCTCGCAATTGATTCAGTTGCGATCTGCCGCCATCACATCAGATGTTTCACTCGCGACATCCAGAAAATAGATTGTTGCGAGATAAGTGCAGGTGGCAGCCAAATGCGAGAGCAAGAATATCCCCGCTGATGCCAGCAAATCAGTCGAGCCAAACAAAGCGTAGACGAAGCGCACCCAGATCACGGCATTGACGAGCAGAAATGCGGTCAGGCCCAAATACATCCGGCGTTGCAAATCCCCGATCAGGGCGCAAACCCCGCCAGCACAGGCAAAGGCCAGTCCGGTAAACAGGAAAGAATACATAGTGTCGCCCCAAGAACATTTATCTCGTTGGTTTCACTATCGCCCAGATCATATTTCTGTATCTGTTACATATGAGATAATACACGGAATAATTTTATTTTACTGATTTGTATCAAGTGTTTAGATATAAATTGTCATTCGATTACTGGTTGATAAATCGTTTCAGCGCAAGCCCATCACGCCATCTGCAAAGGCGCGTCTGCCGCTTCTGCCTCGCGCAACACGGCTGATCGCAGATCTTCGAACTCTTCGCTTCTGCCCTGTCGAGCGGCCAGCTCCAATTGTTCCGCCGCATAGGCCAGACGCCGAAACCCGAAACTGGCCGAACTGCCTTTGATGGCATGAGCTTCACGCCGCAAGGCTTCAGCAACCAGCGCGCCCGTGCGCAAACCCTCGGTGCGACGCTGCAAATCTTCTCTAAACAGCTCCAACGCCTGGTCCAAATTGTCTTGTCCCAGATCCTCTGCCAGTTGCACCAACCATGCATGATCTTGCAATGGCAATTCGGATGACGGCTTCGCATCCTCTGCTTGCTTGACATCAGATGGGCTTAGGCAGGCATCAATCGCATCGAGCAAACGGCGCCCCGTGATGGGTTTGGTTGCAAAGCCGTTCATGCCGGCTGCAAATGCCGCTTCACGATCTTCCGCAAACGCGCTCGCTGTGAGCGCAACCATCGGCATGCTACGCCAAGGCACGTCGAGAGCCCGAATGGCACGCGCGGCAGCAAGCCCATCAAGCTCAGGCATCATCACATCCATCACGACCACATCAAACGATCGCGCGCGCGCAGCATCAACCGCAGCCCGCCCATCTTTTACAGCCGTAACATGGGCGCCCATATTTTCCAGCATGCGAGATAGAGCAAATTGATTGGTGACATTATCTTCAGCCAACAGAACGTGCAGGCCTTTTAACTTGTGAGCCAGTGGTGAAATTTCGTTCACCTCGCCAAGGTCGGGTTCGCGCATGATTGGAGTGGCCAGAGTGGCTCGCAAATCATCCAGAAAAATAGGGGTCTGCACTAGGCCCGTAAAGCCATGAACAGCAGCAAACTCCTGCGCCAGAAAATCTTGCCGCGCGCAAAGTAGAAAAGTCTCAAACTCAAGATCAGCAAAGTGCGTAGTCTCAGCCACGGCTGTTGAATGTGCGAGCAGAATACGGCGGCGGCCTTTGGCGTCATGCTGTAGCCAAGCACTGGCAGCACTTGCATCTTCAAACCCCATAACCTGCGCATAGGCCGGCTTTAATTGACGCTCCAGCAAGCGGCGCTCAAACTCATGGGTCGTGGCGATAGCAATCGCCATATCTTCCAAATCTCGATGTTCCGGCTCGTCAAATCCCACCAGCGGGATTTGAAAGAAGAACGTGCTGCCCTGATTCAAAACGCTCTTCACGCCAATTTGTCCGCCCATCAGCGTGACAAGCTTGCGACTGATAGCCAGACCCAGACCTGTACCACCAAAGCGACGCGAGATAGAGGAATCAACCTGCGAAAAATCAACAAACAGATCGGGTTGATTTTCTTGAGCAATGCCAATGCCTGTGTCTTCAATGCTAACCTGTAGATGATCGCCTGTCGCATCGCGTAACCGCGTCACGTCAACCATGACATGTCCGGACTTTGTGAATTTGATCGCATTGCCGATGAGGTTGATCAGCACTTGGCGCAAACGCCCCGGGTCGCCTGTCAGTCTGCGTGGCACATCAGAAGCAATGACACAGCCAATCGGTAGACCTTTTTCATGTGCCTTGGGCGATACGATGTCGAGCACAGAACGCAAGTGGCGCATGAGATCAAAAGAGATCGATTCCAGCTGCACCTGTGGCGCATCCAGCTTGGTGACGTCCAAAACATCACTGAGCAATTCCAACAGGTGCTCGGCGGAATCACGGGTGATTTCGACATAGCGGCGCTGCACCAGATCAAGGGGCGTTGTCGCCATAAGATCAGCCATGCTGACAATACCGCTCAATGGGGTGCGAATTTCATGGCTCATGGTGGCCAGAAAAGCTGTGCGTGCGCGGCTGGCCATTTCGGCCCGATCACGTGCCTCACGCAAAGCATCCTGATCGTGCCGGCGTTTGGATACATCATTGAGTGTTTTCACAAAACCACCCCCCGCTAGCGGTGAGGTTCGCACTTCGATGGTTTGGCCCGGTTTCAGCTCAATCTCGCGATGCCCCTGCAAGACACCACCGAGCCGATCTTCACGCGCCATCAGTGGCAGCTTGGCATAGGCCACAGGCAAAGTGACATTTGCTGAGGACAGGCCAAGCAAGGCCATGGCTTGCTCATTCATGGTAACAATGCGGCCTTGCGCATCGACCATCAAAATACCTTCTTGCATGTTTGCAAGCGTCGACGACAAAACGCGGGCTTTTTGACCCAATTTTTCACGCGTCACATTCAAGCGGTATTTTTCGATTGTGCCGAAACCCATGATCAGTAAAAGCGCGGCATCAATAATCAAAACAAGTCGAAACATGGACTCTTTTGAGCGCTGATACTCAGACAAGAGCTCGTCCATACCCAAGGCCACACTCACAACAAGCGGATAACCCGGAATAGCCCGGAAGCTCACCAGACGCGTCACACCATCAATCACGCTGGTGCTCTCATAAGCGCCGCTGCTGACACCTGCCATTGCTTCACGCACAGCGGTCGATGACAAACTGCGACCCAAAACATCAGAGCTCATGCCGCTTCTTGCGCGGATCACACCATCCAGACCCCACAATGTGATGGCACCTAACTTTCCAACATCAATGGAGTCATAAAAACCCGACAGCAGTCGCGGATCGAGTGATGCCACGAGGACACCTGCAAACTGCCCCTGCGCATCGCGCAATTTGCGCGTGAACTGGATTGTCCAAAGTTTGCTCACGCGCCCCAGCACAGGCTTGGAGATAAACAGCTCGTCATTGGGATTTTCGACGTGAACTCGAAAATGCTCGCGGTCACTCAAATCAACCGCACCTGACACTTGCAAATTCGAGCTGCGCATCCAGCCGTCCGGACCAATCAACGCGAGCTGGATAGCAAGATCTTTTGGAAAATAATCACGCTTGGCGACGTGTTCGACGGAGAAGTGAGCGGGGTCGCGTTCATATTCGGCACGCGCCACAAGCAATGCCTGATCAACATTGCGAATGGCACCAACAATATGTTGCTCAAACGCCGTGTTCAGATTGCCTGCGTTGAGGCGAGCGGCTGCCAATTCGTTCTGCTTCTGACGATCAAAATAAACAGCAAAGGTCACGTTGCCGACAACCAGAGCAGCAAGACCCAAGACGGTCGTCGTCTGCATGGTCGCTTGTATCAGGCGACGAAAGGAAAAGGGCACGGAGGCTGCATCAGCCTGATCGATCTGGCGTTTCAAGTGCGGCTCTCCGGCCAAGCCCTCCCTTGCGCCTATTGTCACGAGGAAGGGTGTGTATGTCTCTTTCAGCTTAACATTTGTGGCTTGGCCCAGCAAGCAATGCTAACGGCTTAGGTTACGCTAACTCATTGATGAAAAAATGGAATGACTGCACGATTATAATATTGCCCCACTTCGAACAGGGTTTGGCTTGTATTTCGGCCTGCAAATGGCCCGTTGCAGGGTGGCTCGGGCGGGCATATCCTTCCTTTGATCTTTGGCTCCATCAAGAGAGCCAAAGCGGGAGGAAAGACTATGCGCCCTAGCACCAAGGCCCTTGCCGCGGCCTTTCTCACTTATGGACTGATTACGACCATTCCAGCCTATGCCCAGCAGGCCAAGACACCGGCTACCAAAGCGGCGACGGCTAAATCGATCAAAATCGACAAGGATGACATTGGCGGCACCGTCACTGGCCCCAATGGTCCCGAGGCTGGCGTGTGGGTGGTTGCAGAAACACGCGACCAACCCGTCCGCTATATCAAGATCGTCGTCACCGATGATCAGGGGCGCTTTGTCGTCCCCGACCTACCCAAAGGCACATATGATGTCTGGGCGCGCGGTTATGGACTTATTGATTCCGACAAACAGAAGGTCGCACCCGGCAAGCTGATTTCGATCACCGCCAAAATTGCACCCGACGAAAAGTCGGCTGCGCATTATTACCCTGCGATCTACTGGTATTCGATGCTCAAGATTCCGGGCCTCGATCAATTCGGTGGCAAGAGCGACATTCCGGAAAAGCTCAAGCAGACCGATTGGCTCAATCTGATGAAGAACAACGGTTGCGTTGGCTGCCACCAGCTCGGCCAGCTCTCGACACGCACCGTGCCTGAGGCTTTCGGCAAATTTGATACCGGCGCTGACGCTTGGGCGCGCCGCACGCAATCTGGCCAGGCCGGCGAAAGCATGACCAACCTGCTCGCCGGTGAAATGGGTGGCGTCGGCTACAAATATTTTGGTGACTGGACAGACCGTGTCGCCAAGGGCGAATTACCGAAAACCAAGCCGCAACGCCCGCAGGGCGAAGAGCGCAACATCGTTGTGACACTGCGTGATTGGTATTCGGACAAGAAATATCTGCATGATCTGATTTCGACCGATCGCCGCAAACCGACCGTCAACGGCTATGGTCCGCTCTATGGCTCACCGGAATATTCTTCCGACCTGATGCCCGTCATGGATGTGAAGAAGAATGACTTCACCACTGTGAAAATGACGTATGAGGAAGGCACGCCTGAAGCACTCGGGCCCGGACATGCCGCCGCCAAAGAAGCTCTGCAGCCCTCTGCCTATTGGGGCAATGAGAAGATCTGGGACACGCATGTCAACAACCACAACAGTATGATCGACCAAGACGGGCGTGTCTGGCTGGCAGCCACCGGCTTCAAGCCCGGCAATCCCGACTTCTGCAAGAAGGGCTCGGATCACCCCTCAGCCAAGGCCTTTCCGCTGGATTCAACACTGCGTCGGATTGCCATGTATGATCCGAAAACCAAGGTCTACACGCCTTACCAGACGTGTTTCTCCACACACCATCTCAACTTCGGCTACGACAAGGACAATACAGTCTGGGGTTCGGGCGGCGGACAAGTGCTTGGCTGGCTCAACACACGCGTGCTCTTGCAAACGGGCGATGTGAAGAAGGCACAGGGCTGGACGCCTCTGATCCTCGACACCAACGGCAATGGCAAGCGCGACGAGTATGTCGAGCCCAACCAGCCGGTCGACCCGACCAAGGACAAGCGCATTGTTGCAAGCTTCTATGCCGTGATGCCGCACACAGATGGTTCGGTCTGGGGTACTTTGCGTTCCAATCCGGGTGCGGTCGTGCGCGTGGTGCCGGGCTCCAACCCGTCAGAAACGGCACTGGCTGAAATCTACAATGTCCCCGCACCGGGCTTTGGTCCACGTGGCGCTGACATCGACAAGAATGGCGTTGTCTGGACCTCACTGGCCTCAGGTCATCTGGGTTCCTTTGATCGTCGCAAGTGCAAAGGCCCGCTCAATGGCCCGAACGCGACCGGCAATCATTGCCCAGAAGGCTGGAGCTTCTACAAATATCCCGGCCCCGGCTTTGACGGGATCGGCGATAACAGCGCCGAGTCGAGCTATTACACCTGGGTCGATCAGCACAACACGTTCGGCCTTGGCGACAACACGCCTGTGTCGACCGGCAATCTCAACGAAGGCCTGATCGCGATGAAGAAAGACGGCACGATGGTCGTCTTGCGCGTGCCCTATCCGATGGGCTTTTACGCCAAAGGACTTGATGGCCGCATTGACGATGCGAAAGCTGGTTGGAAAGGCCGCGGTCTTTGGGCAGCCAATGGCGATCGCACACCTTGGCTGAGCGAAGGCGGCAAGGGCTCACGCCCGCTGGCGGCGCATTTCCAATTACGCCCCGATCCGCTCGCGCATTGATTCGATCCTGCTACCAAAAACATCACCCCCGCACAATTGTGCGGGGGTTTTTTATTGCATGACGCAACGGCATCAAGAAGTGCCCATTTTTGGCGGACTTCTTTATCAAGCACTTAGCAAAATCTGTGTTTCGAAAAGACACAATCGTAAGCATGTTCATCATGAGAAAAGTAACTTCTAGGTTGTAATCTGCTCCTGTTTTGAGAATTTATTTTGCCTTGCGGCAACAGGAGTTGTCATGAATCTGACGATTGCGCGCGCCCTCAACACATTCGGCATAGCCGTTGTAGCTGGGTGTTTGATCATTGCGGCTGCGGCCACGATTTCACTTCAACAATTGCGCGTGGGCGGCGCCGCCTACAGCAATATGATCGCCGGCAAGGATCTCGTCGCAGACGTTTTGCCGCCACCCCTTTATGTGATCGAGGCCTACCTCAATGCCACGATCATGATAGATGAAAAAGTTCCATTGGCCGAAGCCAAAGCACGTTTTGCGCCCCTGAAAAAAGACTTCGACGAACGCCGCGCCTTCTGGGCCAAAAGTGAACTGCCCTTCTATTTGAAATCAGAGCTGGCTGCCTCTTCCGCCGCGGCAGAAAAATTCTGGAATTTGCTTGAAGACAAATATCTGCCAGCTGTAGCCAATGGCGACACCAAAGCTATTCGCAAAATTGGTGACGAGCTGACCGCCCTCTACACAGAACATCGCCGCGCTGTCGACGTGCTGGTGGTTGATGCCAATAAGTTTCTGTCCAATGCGGAATCGGAAGCCCAAGAAGCCGGCAATGTCTGGCAGACGGTTCTGCTGTCGACGGCGGCTCTGGTTCTGCTGCTCGTTTGCATCGGCGTCTATATCATCCGCAAGAAAGTCGTGCGCCCCTTGCTTGGCATGGCCGATTACATGACCCGTCTGGCCAAGGGCACGTATGAGGAGGAAGTGCCTTTCGCCAACCGTCGTGACGAGATTGGGGAAATGGCCCATGCGGTTGCCATTTTCCGCGCCTCTGCCATTGAGCGCCAGCAGGCCCGCCTGCGCGAAGACAAGATCCGTGAAGACGCAGAAGCGGCCCGCGCCCAGCAAGAAGCTATGGAACGCGAAGCTGACGCCAAGCGCCAACGCGTTGTCGAAGCACTTGCTATGGGTCTTGACCACATTGCGCGGGGCGATCTTGCCTTCCGCCTCGATGAGCCGCTAGCGGAGGAATATGAAAAGCTGCGCGCTGATTTCAATGCGGCCATTGCTTCACTCTCGACCACGCTGAAGTCCATTTCGGTCGCCACCGAATCCGTCCATGGCGGTGCCCGCGACATCACCACCGCTGCGGATGATCTGGCACGCCGCACCGAACAGCAAGCTGCGGCACTTGAACAAACATCCGCCGCTCTCAATGGCATTGTCGATGCGGTGCGTCGCACCTCTGAAATGTCAGAGAAGGCCCGCGCGGCTGTCACTGCCGCCAAGGTCGAAGCCGATGGATCCGATGGCATTGTGCGCGATGCCATTACAGCGATGGACACGATTGAACAATCGTCGCGCCAGATTGGCGAAATCATCACCATGATCGACGAAATCGCATTCCAGACGAATCTGCTCGCACTGAATGCCGGTGTCGAGGCCGCACGCGCTGGCGAAGCGGGCCGCGGCTTTGCCATTGTCGCGCAAGAAGTGCGTGGCCTGGCACAACGCTCGACCGAGGCCGACAAGGCAATCAAGGGCCTGATCTCGACATCGTCTGCTCAGATTGAATCAGGTGTCGGCCTTGTGCGTCATACGGGTGAGGCCTTCTCCTCCATCGGGCAGCATGTGGTGCGTGTCACAGAACTTGTCGAAGCCATTGCGACTTCCGCCCATGATCAATCCGTGAGCCTGCGCGAAGTGAATATTGCAGTCGGCCAGATGGATCAGAACACGCAGCAAAATGCGGCCATGGTTGATGAGACCACCAGCGCGAGCCATGCGCTCACCGATAAAGCGCATGATCTCGAACGACTGGTTGCCCGGTTCACGCTCGATGGTGCACGCCAGAGCCTTGGACTGGCACGAGCCGATTCGACGCCCAACAACCCGCCGGTGCGCAGCCTGACCAAACGCATCGCGGCAGCCTTCGGGCGCTGACACAAAGGGTTTTGAACAAAATGGCGCGGGGGGCGCGCCCCTTAACCTGCCGTTAGAGAAATCTGGTCATTGTCGCGTCAGGGAAATCTGAGTTTTGCGTATTCCCGACCCTTTCAGAGCTTGTTGGCTCTCTTGAACAAACCCCGCTGGCCAGAGGCCCGCGGGGTTTTTTATGATCTGGGCAGCCCCGCGGTTGCGCATCGGGTGGGATTGTCGATAAATCAGGAATAGAGAGTGCCAAAAGGCGCCATCACGACACGCGGGAGCGCCGAGCGACATGACCTATCTGACCAGAGTGAAAACAGCGACCTTGGCTACCTGCGCCATGCTCGGCGTGACAGGGGCATCCGTGCCCGCACAGGCAGCGGATTTTTATGCCAGCAAGCAGATTGTCTTTTTGATCGGCGGTGATGCAGGCGGCGGCTATGATCTCTATGCGCGCGCACTGTCGCGCCACATGAACCGCTTCATTCCGGGCAATCCCGTTTTCGTGCCGCGCAACCAACCTGGCGCTGGCTCTGGCACGGCGGCAGCCTATCTGGCTTCCGTTGCTCCCAAAGATGGCACCACGATTGGAGCCTTGTTTCCCGGCGTCATCATCGGACCACTGCTCGAAGAGAAACAGCAGGGCCTCTATGATCCTACCAAATTTGTTTATCTAGGTAGTGCAGATTCTGGTACCCGCGTCTGCATCACTTATGAAAACTCAAAGATCAAAACCTTTGAGCAAACGCAGACCAACAAAGTCATCATTGGCGCCAGTGCGGCCGGTGGCTCAACGCGTGACTATGCCTACCTGCATCAAAATGCTGCTGGCGGGCAATTCAATGTTGTTTCCGGCTACAAAGGAACTGTCGATATTTTCCTCGCCATGGAACGCGGCGAAGTCGACGGCATGTGCGGCCTTGATTGGTCAAGCCTGAAGTCACAACGCCCGAGCTGGGTAGCAGAGAAGAAGATCAATATTCTCGTTCAAAACGGGCTGGAATCAGAACCCGAACTCGACAAGATGGGTGTGCCGACGATCTGGAAATTCATCAAGAAAGATGAAGACAAGCGCGCGGTGGAAATGGTCTTCAGCCAGCAGATCTTTGGCCGCCCCTATATTGCACCACCCGGCACCAATGCGGATCAAGTCAAACTTCTGCGCGATGCTTTCATGCAGACCGTGAAAGATCCGGAATTCCAGGCCGACACGGAAAAGAACCGGCTTGATGTGACCCCCTCATCGGGTGAGCGCGTGCAGAGCGTTGTCGAAAAGCTCTATGCGACACCCAAAGAAACGATCAAGCGCGCGAAAGAAATCATTTCACCGCCCGCTTAAATCTCGATCCGCAAGGACGCACTGCCGATCCCGCCGAGTTCGCCTTTGAATTCGGCGGGGCCGTCAACCTTCAAAAGTTTATTGAGCGAACCGGTCGTCACAATCTGACCGGCTTTCATGCCCCCCAGACGATCAACACCTGCAGAGGCAAAGGCGGCCACCGCCAGTAAAGGCTCGCCATCATTGTGGTGCGCCTCGTGATCAGCAATCAGATGCCCATCGCGCCAAAGCTTCAGCGCCATGCTATTGCGCGCCACGCGCCGCACATCGGCTGAGCCTGTGCCCGCGACAAAGCCCGCATTGTTAAGATTGTCGGCGAGCTTGGCCTCAAAGGGCGTGCCATCAAAATCAACATAACGCGTGCCCACCAACTCAATGGCCGCCAGCACTTCAGCGCTGGCGGCCAGAATATCGTCGATTCCATAATTGCGTCCGGGCGGCAGATCCTGAGCAAGCCGGATCGCCAGCTCCAGCTCGACGATCACCCATTGTCCGGCCCCAAACCGATAAACCCCGCCATTGGGGCGACAATCACCGGCAAAGATCGGTCCGGCGATGGGTCGCCCGCTGCCATCGGGCGCGAAACCCGTCTTCCAGCCTGCCACAGCCTCGCCTGAGAGCTGCGCCACATCCGCCTGGACCTGATAGGCCTCGGCATGGTCAGCGGGTCCCTCTATGGCCTGCCAGCGGTGCAGGGAGTGGGCCTTGCGGGCAGCGACAAGGTTTTGGACAAGGGTCACATCTGGCCTCGGATGCAGCAGAATCGGGGTTCAGGCGGGACAATAGACGTTTTCAGGTTGATCTCACTCGCCAAATGGGGCATAGACCCGACACGAAATTCGGATGCGTGGCCCGTCCCGCTCCCCAACTGTTCTAAGGACGAGTCATGAAGGTCCGTAACTCATTGAAATCGCTGCGTGGTCGCCATCGCGACAACCAGCTCGTGCGCCGCAAGGGCCGCGTTTACATCATCAACAAGACACAGAAGCGCTTCAAGGCTCGTCAGGGCTAAGTTTACGCCTCTCGTCAACTTGACCAAAAAAGCCCCGGCCCCGCCGGGGCTTTTTCGTATTCGGGCTTTGACGGGTGCCAAGGTGCGCCCTAATCTTTTCCCCATGCGTGTTGTCTCGACTCTGATTGCGAGCCTATCGGTAGCCGCCCTGATCGCCGGGGCTGACTGGCCTGCCCGTGCCCAAACAACATCGCCCGAGACGCAGACAAACCAGCCCGCGGGGCGCCAGAAAATCCTCGATGAGCTGTTTGAGCGTCTCGCCAAAGCGCAAGACAGCGATGAAGCACGCGGCCTGACAGGCGCTATCCTGCGCGTCTGGGCGCGCTCAGGCTCGGATACGGCCGACCTGCTGATGGAGCGTGTGGCCACTCTCATGCGCCAGAAAGACCTCAAACCCGCGCAGGATCTGCTCGACCGGCTGATCGATATTGAGCCGCAATGGGCGGAAGCCTGGAGCCGACGCGCCAGCATGCGCTTTCTGGGCCATGATCACTCAGGTGCGATGGAAGATCTCGTCCATGTACTGACCCTTGAGCCGCGCCATTTCATGGCACTGGTGGGCGTGGGAGCGATTCTCGAGAGCGAAGACAACCATGCTCAAGCCTTGCGGGTCTTCCGCCGCGCCCTCGAGATCAACCCGCAACTCGATGACATTCGCGAAAAAATCGAGAAGCTCACCATCGAAGTGGATGGGCGCGAGATTTAATCCGCACCCACCGCCTTTTTTACTTTCACGATAAATTCGGGTGAGGCATCGACGATGCGCTCGGCCAAGCGCTGCACTTCGGCCGCATCGCGATGTGTGATCGACAAATTGCGCTTTTTGGCGTCTTCCAGAAAAGCTGGATCAACGACCATCTTTTCGAAAGCCACACGCAACGCCGCAACACGATCAGCGGGCACGGTGGGGCCAACGGCCAAGGCGCGGGCATGGGGCGTGCCGGCTGCCAGAAACGCCGCAATCTCGCGCGTCTCGCCTGTTGAAAGCTCAATCAGAGTAGGCACATCTTTCAATTCCGGCATGCGGGTGAGCGTGAATTGCACGGGGATGGTGATCTTCTTGTCACGCAGCCAATCGGCATTGCCGCCTGAAATATTTTCCCACGCCACAACCCAGCCAGAAATCTCGCCCCGCTCCATGGCCATATTCAATTCACCACCAGTGGGAAAACCGGAAATGACGCGGAACTGTCCGGAGACAGAATCTTTCAACAGAGATGCCCATTGATAAGACAGATGCGAGCGACCCATGGAGCCCAGCACGACATTGCGATCGGACTTCAGCTCGCCCATCGATTTGCCGGGTGACGTGTGCCAGATCGCCAACATCTGGCTGATCTGGTCATACGCACCTAACCACTGGAATTTTTTGGACTGGAAGCGCACGCCCTCGTTTTGTAGCTTTTCAATCAAGGGCAAAGCATGGGCGAGCAGCACGCGGCTGCCATCCATCGGCGCATTGTTGAAAATGAAATTGCCTGCAATGGCCCCACCTGCGCCCGGCATATGTTCGACAATCATATTGGGCTGGCCAGGAATGTGGCGCACCAAATGGGTGGCCACAAGCCGCCCATACAAATCATAAGACCCGCCCGGCCCCGTGCCCATCACTAGAGAAATGCTCTTGCCCTTGTAAAAGGCGTCAGGCGTGGGAGACGCTGTCTGGGCCATAGCCTGTGCAGCACCAAGCAGTGCGGTGAGCGCAAAGGCGAATGAATATAAGCGTTTCATGACGTTCTCCCGATTGACGCCCTTTAGCCGAGAAGCGTCCATTCTTGCGGATAATAATCCGGGCTTGCACCCGCCCATGTGAGATCCTGCGTGATGCGGGGCGCAATCACCTTATGTCTCGGTGACGGGTTGAGCCATGCCGCCCACCAAGAAAAAGTGCTCTTCGCCAAGATGTGATGATCACATCGGGCCATGGCAAAAAAATCATCCAGGACGCGCGTGAAGGGTGAAAACGAAACATCCTGACGCGCCGAAAAGCGTTCTCGACACCAATCCGGATCATCAGAAAAAATCAGAAAATGTGCTTTTGGAAACATCGCCATGGCAGCTTCAAGAAACTGGTCACTCGTCAAACAATCACGCTCAGGCAAATCCAGAAAATCGCCACGTCGCACATGGACCGCAACAAGCGCTCGCCCTTTGTGCCGAAGCTTTTGCAATTCCAGATCGACTTTGAAAAGTAGAGCTGGGTCGCGCGGTTGAAAGGCTGCACGAACATCAGCCTTGATCTCGTCAAAATATCGCTCGGACTGGAAATAGCCACGCAGACAGGTTCCATCCAGAAGATCTAAAAATCTACTGTCATAAGTAAAGGTCTTTTCGGCATAAATTCGAAACCACCTTGGCGGCAATCGCAAATTACGGGACAGATTCCAACGTGCGCGCCACCAATCCTCCTCCGCAGGCGTACACATGCGATAGGACTGAAGATTAAGATCAAGGATGCGCAAAGGCCGCGACGCGGGATGATCAAGATCACCTTGAACAGCACGGAAACTGCGCGCTTCGAGGTGCACAGTTGTTCCCCGTCGCTTGGCCAGCGCCAAGCCTGCAGCGTATTGGAAAAGCTGATTTCCAAGACCGCCAGAAAGATGAACGGTAATCAGGGCGGGCCTCTAGCAATCTCTTATGGACGATATCTTCGACTGTAGACGACCCTAAGTCACATTCGGCGACATTGGCAACACTTACAATACTTGCAACAGATGGGTGAAAAACCTACTAGTTTAGCTTGATAAGACCAATACCCCCGAAACACCAAGAGCCCCCCTCACCGGATCCGACATGGGACGACACCGCTCTCCACTGAAGCAAGCGCTGGATGTGAAATCCAGACTGTTCTTCCTGTCGCGTCTTTTGACACTCGGGCTTCCATCTTTGCGTCGCTTCTGGAGCTTCTATCCCGACTTGGGCTTTCCGTCCGCAGATCGCGTTCAGCTTATTCACCAGAGTCTGTATCAGCACCCTTGGATGTCCGCGCATTATGAGGAAGCTCGCAAATTTGTGTTGAATCACAATGTGGACTCCCCCGCCATTTCGCTATGGAGTGAGCCCCATACGACCGAGCGTTATGTCGCAATTGTTCGGGGCGTTGTGGTGCCAGGCCATTCGGGCACGCCCATTGATCCGGTCACAGCCCGCCAAATCAGCTCTGACAAAAATGGCGCCAGCAATTGGAGCAGGGGTCGCCCATCCATCAGCGCGCTCACACGCCGTCAGCTCTCAGCTGATCTGACCCTTGTCATCCCCAAGCTCAATCATTTCGGTCACCTGCTGACTGATTTTCTGATGCCCTTGTTTTTTGCTTTGCAGATGATTGGCTTTTCAGAAGGTCAGCAACTTAATATTGTAACAAGCCGCCGACCCAATGCGCTCATCCTTGCCTTCATTGAGGCCGTCAAACAGGCGGGCTATGAAGTCACCCATATTGAAGGGCAATTATGGGAAGAGATTCATGTGCCGCGTCTATTGCACGCAACAACGCATACACAAAACCTCGAATTGAAATTCGCAACCCCTGAAGCGATTCCCTTCGCACGAGATCATTTGCTCAAAGCCCTTCCGCCAGTGAGCGGGAATACAGCGCGCAGGATTTTCCTGCTGCGCGGCAACACCAAAACGCGGCAAGTGAACGGCGAAGCCGAATTGGCCCACAAGCTTGAACAGATTGGCTTTCGCACATTGGTCGGCAAGTGGAGCAATCTGGCAGAACAAATCACTGCTTTTCGTGATGCTGATATTATTGTTGGCGCTCATGGGGCCGGACTTGCCAATATTTTATGGTCCAAGCCTCAAGCCACTCTGATTGAATTATTTGCCAATAATGCACGCAAGACAACAGGCCTGCATTGGGCCTCGGCCGTTGGCGCAAATTACATAGGACTTGCAGGATCGGACGAAAAACAGATGCAATGTTTTTCGATTAACCCGGATCAAATCTTTTCAACCATAAAATCCATCATTGCACAAACTGAACAAGGACATTGAAGACCATGAATAGGGATGCCTTGGGGGACTTGTTGGCAACATCCAGCTTGCAACAGCGCAAGCCGTTTTCGTCAGCCACCTTGCTTGAATGGTATGCGCCACCAAAAGTATCTCATCTGATTAGCTTCAATGAACAAAAACGCGCCATACATACGCTTGTTCTGCCCGTGTTTAATCAGGAAAGCATCATTACTGATTTTATTACTAGCCATGACCGGCATACGAGCTTGCCTTATAATTTTGTCGCCATTCTCGATTGCTGCACAGACCAGAGTGAAGCAGCTCTTCAAGCTGCCCTAGAAAAGCTGAACAGTTCATATCTTGTGCAAGCAGCCATTATTACAACACGCGTTCCATATTTCGAAACAGCCTGCGACAATATCGGCTTTCTATGCAGCGAAACTGACTTCATCATTGAAACACAGCCGGATCTTTTTGTTGCAACGGAAGGCTATGATCGCCGTCTGCTCTCTGTCTTGTCGAACGACAAGGTTTCATGCGTGTCTGGACGGTGCGGCCATTCTTTCGGCGAACTGATAAAACCGCCAAAATGGAAAAAAATTCTCGGTGTCGATCCAACACCGAAAAATTCTCGTGTCGGGCTACTGGGCAGCCGCATTGAAAAAGACGGCCTCTCGATTGATGACACACAGAAGACGGCTTATTTCTGCGAAACAGTCAATCGTGGGCCGATTGCCTTCCGCCGAGCTGATCTGGTCAAATCTGATTATCTCGATCAGGAGCATTTTTATCTGGGCAACGATGATCACGACTGGAACTTGCGTCAATGGATATCGACCGGCAGACTTCCTGCTTATGTTCCGATCAAAATATCCTCAAGGCTTGAATGGGGAAGCACACGCAAGAGCCGTGATCCTCTGAACGAGCGCGTTTTTCAAAGTTTGAAGAATCGTCCCGATCACTCAAACCTTCAAAGCTTCATGCCTTCCTACAAGCCTTTTTGCAAAGTCACACCGTTTACATTCGGAGACTTTTCTGGATGATCCATTTTCTAACCTTCGGGGGCGGCAGTGAGGACATGGCGGCTGCGGCGTATCGCCTGGTAGATCAAGCCAGAAACAGTGGCTTTTTCGACATCTGCACGGCTTATTCCGAAACAGACCTTGAGAACGATCCTGCTTTTCAGGCACGGCATGGGGCGTTTGTGAAGTCACACCCACGTGGATTTGGTTACTGGCTTTGGAAACCATATCTCATCGGGCGCTATCTTGAAGAGATGCCAGATGGCGACTTGCTCTTCTATTGCGATGCCGGTTGCGAAATCAATCCGCTCGCGGATGCGCAATTCCAGCAGTTTGTCGCCCATCTCGGAGCAACCGACTTTCTCTGTTTTATTCTTGAAAACCGCGCTTGCGAAACATGGACCAAATTTGATCTGATTGATCGCTACCCGCTGCTGCGTGGTCGCAAACAAATCGAAGCGACAGTATTGGGGTTTGCTGCGTCCCGGTCATCCCGCGCATTGGTTGCGCAATGGACCGATCTGTGTTGCGCAGAAAATTATCGTTTTTTGGACGACAGCCCCTCTCGCCTGCCCAACCACAAGACTTTCAAAGAGCATCGCCACGATCAATCCTGCCTGAATGCGATTGCTCATCCGACAGCTGCGCCGCTTTCCCATCACCTTCTGTATCCGAAGCGGAAAATAGAAACGCCCTTCATGCCGCTACGAAACCGGACCGGCAAAAGCCAGACAAGCTGCTACAGATTTGGCCCGCTTGGCGTGATGATCTGGATACGACCGACCAAACATCCCAAATTTTGGGTTCAGTGGGCCTAAGTGAAAAAACCCACGCTCACGCAAAAACAAAAAAGCCCCAGCTCTCAGACGAGAGCCGGGGCTTAATTGGTGGGCGCGACAGGGTTTGAACCTGTGACCCCTACCATGTCAAGGTAGTGCTCTACCGCTGAGCTACGCGCCCGTGGCAAGCCGCCCAAAGGGCGTCTGCAAACGGAATGGGCGGGGTATAAAGGGCAATCGGCAGCGAAGCAAGCGCTTGCGTGTCCCTTGCGGCCGCTTTTTTCAGGCCGCCAAGAGGCGCTGCACCTCGTTGACAAGATCCTTCAGGTGGAAAGGCTTGGAGAGGATCTTGGCTTCGCGGGGCGCTTGATTGTCAGGGTTGAGCGCAACAGCGGCAAAACCTGTGATGAACATGACCTTGATGTCCGGGTCGAGCTCTGTGGCGCGACGCGCCAGCTCAATGCCATCCATCTCTGGCATCACAATATCGGTCAGCAGCAGCTCGAAGGGCTCTTCGCGCAGTCGATTATAAGCCGACAGGCCATTGTCGAAGGACGCGACATCATAACCGGCATTTTGCAGCGCCTTCACGAGGAAGCGACGCATGTCGTTGTCGTCTTCGGCAAGAAGGATCTTGGTCGAAAGGGCGGGCAGATTCATGGGGGCCTCACGCAAAACTCTGTCCTCCATAAGCGCAGGCGAGAGTAAAGAAGGCGTGAAAAGAGCGGCCCCTCAATGCAGGAAAAAGCGGCCGAACAGGCTTGTTGTAGACAGGTCTGTGCCGTCTTGGCACATTGGGAACCAATCATCTCCATTTCCTGCCCGTCTGGGCCGGACAAGGCCCGGTCCATGAGCAGCGCCAGCGATCCATTGAACCCATTGGCTCAGAGCACCACCATACCGGTTGAGCCAGAATTGCGCTTGCCCTTCGAGACGCTGGAGCCGGCCACCCTGTCGACACCAATGGTCTTGTCTTCCCCCCATTCGGGCGCCATTTATCCTGCGACTTTTCTGGCGGCCTCACGCCTCTCCCCCAAAGCCCTGCGTCGCTCAGAAGATGCTTATGTCGATGAGCTCTTTGCAAAAGCGCAACGGCTCGGCATTCCGATGCTGAAAGCCCATTTTCCGCGCGCCTATCTGGATCTCAATCGAGAGCCCTATGAGCTCGATCCGCGCATGTTTGATGGCCCTTTGCCCCAGACGGCCAATACACGCTCGCTGCGCGTGGCGGGTGGGCTTGGCACGATTGCGCGCGTGGTCGCTGAAGGCCAGGAGATCTATTCCGGCCGCTTGCCCGTGTCCGAAGCCCTGCGGCGCATAGACGGGCTCTACAAACCCTTCCACCACACATTGCGCGGGCTCTTGCGACGGGCCCAGCGCGCCTATGGGCTTGCTGTGCTGATCGACTGCCATTCCATGCCCTCCTGGATTGGCGCGGGCACACAGAAGGCCGAGAAGGTCGATGCCGATATTGTGCTGGGTGATCGTTTTGGTACGGCCTGTGGCGGAGCCATTGTTGAATTGGTCGAGCGCCATTTGCGTGATGCCGGCTATCATGTCCAGCGCAACAAACCCTATGCGGGCGGCTATATCACCGAACATTACGGCAATCCGCGCGCGGGCTTCCACGCGTTGCAGATCGAAATCAACCGCGCGCTTTATCTGGATGAGGAAAGTCTGGAGAAAAGGCCAGGCTTCAACGGCCTGGCTGACGATCTTGCAGCCATGAGTTGCAAGCTGATGGCGCTGGCCCAAGAGATGAGCCAAGCCAGCCAGGGGCCTGCCCCGGGCCTGCCATTGGCGGCCGAATAGGTCCCTGAAAAAAAGACGGCCGCCGGTTTGCACCAGCGGCCCAAGTCTAGGGAGGAAACGCCCAAGGAGGGCATATCAGCGACGACATAGTCATCACGTAAACTATCCATACGTGTGCGCTGCACAAAGAGCAAGTGTTGCTGACCTATTTTTTTGAGCTGCGGCAGACTGTCGCAATTACTGAAACAAACGACTGAAAAGAATAGACTTCCGGTTAGCCCGGGACGGCCTCACCCGGGTCTCGCCTCTGGCGGGCCTCTCCTGTATGTCTCTGCCATACCTTTTGCCGGAGGCTTTATGAGCGCAGTCGATTTTGCCCGTTTCGTCGATGATCTGGCGCAGGCCTCGGGCGAGGCCATCCTGCCGTTTTTCCGAACGCATCTGGGCACTGAGGACAAGAATCACGGTGGCGCCTTTGACCCTGTGACGGAGGCTGACAAAGCTGCCGAGACCATCATGCGACGCATGATTGAAGAAGCGTTTCCGGCCCACGGCATGATTGGTGAGGAATTCGGCAATAAAAATGCTGATGCCGACTACGTCTGGGTGCTTGATCCTATCGACGGCACAAAAAGCTTCATTTCAGGACTGCCGGTCTGGGGCTCGTTGATTGGCCTGCAACACAAGGGCCGCCCTTGTTACGGCATGATGCACCAGCCCTTCACGCGCGAACGTTTTTCAGGCGATGGACAAGGTGCGCGCTGGCGTGGACTTGATCTACGCGGCAAAATGACAGAACGGACTTTGCGCACGCGCCCTTGCGCCAATCTCGCACAAGCCACACTCATGAC
>CAINNX010000013.1 GCA_903851305.1 uncultured Hyphomicrobiales bacterium
CAGTTCATCAGCGGCCTGCAATATACCGTACATTGAGGCATAGGCCGTCAGGCAACCTTGCCCTCCACAGAAGCAAGGGCGCGCGTGTGCCCCAGTCGTTGATTTTATATGGCCTAGTTCAGCATTGAGACCATTCGCTCCAGACTTGGGCAATCCGTCCTCATATTGCGCGGAGCCAATCGCGAAACCAACGTGTATCAGCGTGAAGGTTTCAAGATCGCGAGCGCGACCAAACCAGTGCTCAGCCCGGGCCATGCAGACCATATCGTTTTCGATCGTCACAGGCAGGCCCAAACGCTGGGAAATAGGATCAGCAAAAGGTACCGGTTCTGCAACGGGAAAGGTGGTCATGAAGTGAACTTCCCCTCTCGAGCTGTCGACCAGTGCAGGCAAGGCAATACCAACCCGGCTGACGCTGCTTTCACCAAGCGGGCAGGACTTGATGGCCAATGCGATATTTTCGCCTATCGCGTTCGCCATTGCGGCAAGCGAAGGCTGAACGCCAAGCCTCGTCTGTATGGAATGCAGGCGGTTTCCGATTAGATCGATGAAGGAGATATCCAGCTTACCGACACCGGCCAGACTTGCTCCGATTGCCAGGACACCTCTTTCGTTGATCTTTAGGAAGGTGCGAGGCCGACCATTTCTTTTTGCAGTGTCTTTGCTTTCGACGATCAGTCCGCGCGTTAGCAGTTCGGCTGTCAATTGTGTGATCGATCCGCTGGAAAGCGCTATTTTCTCTATCAATTCAGTGCGCGAAACCGGCCCACAGCGGCGGATGGCCTTGAGGACAGTGAGCCGGTTCAGGGCATGATCAGTGATGCGCATTGGCAACAGGTTCCAGAAAGAAGCGCATTTGGCAAGGCGAGTTTCTTCAGATGGTGAGATAACTATTGACCGGTCAGGCCAATTGTATGACATGTGAAAAATCGTCTGGTACCGGATTCGGTGCCGCAATCTTTGCTGCCCACCAAAAGTGCTGGGAGCAATACATGGGAGGGTAGTATGATTTCTCAAAACACTCGTGCATCTATGCGTGGCGGATACCGGTCTGGCGTGGCCTTGACTGGCCTCGCTCTCGCGATTGCGCTTCCTTCGGTCGCTCGCGCTGAAGATGCTGCAGCCGAAAAGGACGCCTCCAAGGAGATTATCGTCACCGGCACCCTGATCCGCGGCGTAGCGGCTGCCGGCTCTCAAACGGTCGGACTGGATTCCAAGGCCATTGTTGAAAAGGGCGCTGGCTCGGTGAATGAGCTGTTGACCGCGATCCCCCAACTCGGAAACTTCAATGGCGCATTTGAAACTGACGCTCGCGCCGTTGGCCAAATTTCCGTCAACCGGGTTGATCTTCGCCATCTGCCCGGATCCAATTCCGGGAGTGGCTCGGTCACGTTGGTGCTGGTTGATGGGCACCGACTTGCCCCGGTTGGCACAACCGAAGCTGCTATCGATGCAGACATCGTTCCTGCCGCAGTGCTGCAACGAGTTGATGTGGTGACCGATGGCGGTTCATCGCTTTACGGTGCGGACGCGGTATCCGGGGTGGTCAATTTCGTCACGATGAAGACGTTTGAAGGGATCAAGATCGATGGCAACTTTGCCCACGGCACGACCGTCACGAAATACAACCGTTGGGATGCAGCCCTGACTGCCGGCAAGAGCTGGTCGAGTGGTAATGCTTTCATTTCAGTAGCTTATTCTTCCAATAACAATGTCACGAACGGCGATACGAGCTGGGCGCGGTCGGGCATGTGGAGCAATCATGTCTTGACGCCCACTGGCACCCAGTGCAACGCCCCAGTCGGCACGTTCAACCGGTATGGATATTTTGCCCCCTATCACGTCTGGTCCACCGACTCACGCTTAGGTGGTCAAGCAAATGGTTCGCTAGGCGCACCCACTTGTGATATTGGTTTGCAAGGTTCCTATTTGCCCGAGCAGAAGCGACTTAACATCTTCGCTTCAGTTACCCAGCAGGTAGCCGATAATATCGAATTCCAGATGACCGCCTATTTCTCTCGGCGATCGACCACCTACTCGAGCTATCCGCTTGGTTTTACCACACAGGCTGCGCCTGCGCCGGTCGGGGCTCCTGGTACTCCCGGGGCACCTGCAAGCGCGCCTTTCACAAACGATGCCGGCACCGGATTTTCGTTCGCTCCGAACGCAGCTTATGTCAGTCGCCTGCAGACCCAAAGCTTTGAAACTTGGGGCGTCACTCCCGAACTAAAGATCGATCTTGGTGGTAAGTGGCAGCTTCGCAATACGCTTTATTATGGTCAATCAACCAATTCCATGCTGACGCCTGGGGTTAATGGTATTTTGGCACAGCAATATGCTAACGTCGGCGCGCTAAATCCTCTGAATATTGCCGCAGCGAGCGCAAGCGTTATCACTGCCGTGCTCAACTCTGATACCGCGCAAAAGACCAACCACCAATTGTTTTCGTTCCGCACGATTGCCGACGGCCC
>CAINNX010000014.1 GCA_903851305.1 uncultured Hyphomicrobiales bacterium
CGCAGTGAAAATGTTGGGCCGCGTACGTTTCGCACACTCGTCAATCGCTATGGCGGGGCGGGACCGGCGCTGGCCGCTCTGCCAGATCTCGCGCGCCAAGGCGGGCGTCAAATTCGCATCGCCTCGCGTGAGGATTTCGAACGCGAGCTGGAGGCCATCATCAGATTTGGCGCGCGCCTCTTGTGCTTGGGGGAAGACGATTATCCCAAAAGTCTGCGCGCCATTGATGCGCCGCCACCCGTTTTATGCGTGCTGGGCAATGTCGCGTTATTCGAGCGTCCGGCTGTGGCTGTTGTGGGATCACGCAATGCCTCGGCAGCGGGCCTTGCTTTCACCGAGCGTATGGCAGGCGAATTGGGTGTGCAGGATTTTGTTATTATCTCGGGACTTGCGCGTGGCATTGATGCGCGTGCGCATCGAGCCTCTTTGGCACGCGGCACAATTGCAGTGCTTGCTGGCGGGCTGGATCGGATTTATCCGGCCGAACATGAAGCTCTTGCACGCGCCATTGCAGATCAAGGTGTTTTGGTAAGTGAAATGCCGCTCGGCTGGGAAGCGCGTGGGCGCGATTTTCCGCGGCGCAATCGACTTGTCTCGGGTCTGGCACTCGGCACTCTGGTGATCGAAGCGGCGCGCCGCTCAGGCTCGCTGATCACAGCACGTTTTGCGGCCGAGCAGGGGCGCGAGGTGTTTGCAGTTCCCGGGTCTCCGCTTGATCCGCGTGCCGAAGGCACGAATGATTTGTTGCGCGATGGTGCAACTCTGTGCACGCAAATCTCTGATATTGTCGATACGTTGGCGCCCATTTTGCGCGATGGCCTGCCACAACCGGGCAGTTTGTTCGAAACAAGCGAAGAAAGTGCCGAGCCCTTGTGGGATGAGCTGGATCTCATTCCCTTTCAGGCACCGCTGACCGAGCCCGGGCACTAAATGGATGAAGATCCCGGCCCACCCTATGTGGCGACGCCGCCGCGCGCGATGGTGCGCAGTGATCAGGATTGGCGCGCGGTCATTGTTGCGTTGCTGGGGCCATCACCTGTTTCGCTGGATGATCTGGCACGCATGAGCGAAGCCCCGCCCGCGCAGTTGCGCAGCATCATTCTCGATCTGGAATTGGAGGGCGCGATTGAACGCCACGGCGGCAATCTTGTTTCGCTGCTGATGCGCGAAGATCAATCGGCGCGATAGGGTGCCTGCGTTTGTGCTTCCCGCTCGGGCTTGCTCACGCTGACCGTCTGGCTGAGGCCATCGGCTTCAGCGCGCGCCATGGCGAGAAAATAAGCCAGCAATTCGAGATTGGCCGTATTGGCCATGCGTTCGAGATCAAGCACCATCTGGCCGATATAGCGGGCAACTTCTGCGCGCCCATCCTGCATATCAGCAGGTGCCTTTTCAGGCGCGCGATGGATGCGGGTAACATTGCCTTCGGACGTCACAATGCGTGGCGGCATGATTTGAAACTCGAAACGGGTCAGCGGTTAACTTTGACGATAGCACAACCGCTTTTGGTGCACAGCGCAAAGATGGCGTGAAAGCGGTTGCATCAACAGGCTCGCGCAATCAAGGCTGTCGTTACGGAAGCTTGCTGTCAGCTTCAGCCTTGTCGCGCTGAAGTCGCTGCATCCGGTCAAGCGCGCCTTGCAAAATATAGGCTGCAGCCATGCGATCGACGACTTCGGCGCGTTTGGCGCGAGAGGCATCCTGTTCGATCAACGTGCGGGTGACAGCGGCAGTGGAGAGGCGCTCATCCTGAAAAATCACAGGCAAGGACATATGGGCTGCAAGATTGCGCACGAAACTGCGGGTGGCCTGCGCGCGTGGCCCCTCTGTGCCGTCCATGTTCAAAGGCAGGCCGATGACCAAGGCAAAGGCTTCTTGCGCTTTGGCGATTTTGACCAATTGGAGAACATCCGCCGTGAATTTTTCGCGTCGTATGGTTTCGACGGGGCTGGCAATGTGGCGCTCCACATCTGACACGGCGACACCAATGGTCTTGGTACCAAGATCGAGCCCCAGCAACCGCGCAAAGCGGGGCAGGCGGTCGAGAAGCACGTCGAGGGTCAGGATTTCAGTGGCCATGGGCTCGGGGTTAGCACATATCCCCTGGTAGGGGACAGGGGCGATCCTGCCTGTGGCCTTGTTTGGCCCGGGGTTTGCTCACCCCTCGGGGGGGGTGCTATAGGCTCACTTCCCTATAAACCCGCCGTTTCTGCCTCGGAGTTTTCATGTCCGTCGACCAGGCCACCGTCCGCCGCATCGCGCATCTTGCGCGCATCGCTGTGCGCGATGAGGAGGTTCCCCACCTCCAGGAAGAGCTGAATGCCATTCTCTCCTTTGTTGAAGAGTTGAGCGCCGTAGATGTCAGCGGCGTCGAGCCGATGACCTCCGTCATTCCGATGCGCTTGCCCTTGCGCAAGGATGAAGTGGGCGGCCATGCCGGCGCTGATGTCATCACCCGCAATGCGCCGGGTGCCGAAGACCATTTCTTCACCGTCCCGAAAGTGGTGGAATGATGAGCGATCTGACCAAATTCACACTCGCCGAGGCCCGCGATGCGGTGGCTTCGAAGAAAGTCTCTTCGCTCGAGCTGACGCGCGCGCATATTGATGCGATCGAAAAGGCGCGCGGGCTCAATGCCTATGTGGTCGAGACTCCCGATAAAGCACTCGACATGGCCAAAGCCTCCGATGCACGCATCGCCGCGGGTCATGCCGGGCCGCTCGAAGGCCTGCCGCTGGGCATCAAGGATCTCTATGCGACGGAGGGCGTGCACATGCAGGCCTGCTCGCATATTCTCGATGGCTTCAAGCCGCCGTATGAATCCACTGTCACGAGCCAGCTCTGGCGCGATGGTGCGGTCATGCTGGGCAAACTCAATATGGATGAGTTCGCCATGGGTTCGTCCAATGAGACATCTTATTATGGTCCCGTTGCCTCGCCTTGGCTGCCCGCTGGTTGGGATGCTGAAAAGGGACGTGCGGCATTGAAAGGCGACAAGAAGGGCCTGCTGGTTCCCGGCGGCTCATCAGGTGGTTCATCATCCGCTGTGGCAGCGCATTTGTGTCTGGGTGCAACCGCCACAGATACGGGTGGTTCTATCCGCCAGCCGGCGGCTTTCACCGGCACTGTTGGTATCAAGCCGACCTATGGTCGTTGCTCGCGTTGGGGCGTCGCGGCATTTGCATCTTCGCTCGATCAAGCGGGTCCGATTGCCCGCACCGTGCGCGACACCGCCATCATGCTGCGTTCCATGGCCGGCTATGATGCGAAAGATTCCACCAGCGTGAATGCGCCAGTGCCTGATTATGAAAAGGCGGTGGGTGCTTCGATCAAGGGCAAGAAGATCGGTATTCCGAAAGAATATCGCATCGAGGGCATGCCAGCTGAAATCGAAGCGCTCTGGCAGCAGGGCATTGAATGGCTACGCGCAGCGGGGGCGGAGATTGTCGATATCTCTTTGCCCCACACCAAAACCGCTCTGCCGGCTTATTATATTGTGGCACCTGCGGAGGCCTCCTCCAATCTCGCGCGCTATGATGGTGTGCGCTATGGCCTGCGCGTTCCCGGCAAAGACATTTCGTCCATGTATGAGAACACGCGCGCCGAAGGTTTTGGACGCGAAGTGCGACGCCGCATCATGATTGGCACCTATGTGCTCTCGGCTGGCTATTACGATGCCTATTATGTGCGTGCGCAGAAAATCCGCACGCTCATCAAACGCGATTTCGAGCTTGCCTATAATGACGGCATTGATGCGATCCTGACACCGGCCACGCCCTCTGCTGCCTTCGGCATTGGCGAGAAGGGCTCGGCTGATCCGGTCGAGATGTATCTCAATGACGTGTTCACGGTGACGGTGAATATGGCGGGCCTGCCAGGTCTGGCTGTACCCGGTGGATTGTCAGCCAGCGGTCTGCCGCTCGGTCTGCAACTGATTGGCCGTCCGTTCGAAGAAGAGACGCTCTTCTCCGTTGCTGAAGTGATTGAACAGGCGGCCGGGCGTATCAGCCTGCCGCAAGCCTGGTGGTGAGACCATGACGACAACCGCAAAACCCTCCAAACTCATCAAGGGTGCGACGGGCGATTGGGAAATCGTCGTCGGGATGGAAATCCACGCCCAGATCACCTCGCACTCGAAACTCTTCTCGAGCGCCTCGACATCTTTTGGTGGAGATCAGAACAGCCATGTGACGCTGGTCGATGCAGCCATGCCTGGCATGCTGCCGGTCATCAATGAGGAATGTGTCAAGCAGGCGATCCGCACGGGTCTGGGCCTCAAGGCCAAGATCAATCATCGCTCGGTCTTTGATCGCAAGAACTACTTTTACCCCGATCTGCCGCAAGGGTATCAGATCAGCCAGTTCAAGGACCCGATTGTGGGCGAGGGCGAAGTCATCGTCGATGTGTCGGCCAGCGAGCAGATCATTGTTGGCATCGAGCGTCTGCATCTTGAACAGGATGCGGGCAAGTCGCTCCATGACCAGTCGCCGACCGAAAGCTTTGTCGATCTGAACCGCTCAGGCGTGGCGCTGATGGAGATTGTCTCGCGTCCCGACATTCGTTCGGCGGAAGAAGCACGTGCCTATGTCACCAAGCTGCGCACCATCCTGCGCTATCTGGGCACCTGCGACGGCAATATGGAAGAAGGCAGCCTGCGCGCTGACGTGAACGTGTCTGTGCGCCGCCCCGGCGAGCCGCTGGGCACGCGCTGCGAGATCAAGAACGTCAATTCGATCCGCTTCATCGGCCAAGCTGTCGATGTCGAGGCCCGTCGCCAGATTGCGATCATCGAAGACGGCGGCAAGATTGACCAGGAGACCCGTCTGTTTGATCCGGGCAAGGGCGAGACGCGCTCCATGCGCTCGAAGGAAGAGGCGCATGACTATCGCTACTTCCCAGATCCCGATCTGCTGCCGCTGGAATTCGATCAGGCCTTTGTTGATGAGCTAGCCAAGGGCCTGCCAGAACTGCCAGACGACAAGCGCTCACGTTTCATCGCTGACTATGGTCTGCCGGCCTATGATGCAGGCGTGTTGGTCATGGAGCGCGAGTCCGCTGACTATTTTGAAGCGGTGGCGCGTGGTCGCGATGCCAAATTGGCAGCGAACTGGGTCATCAACGAATTGTTTGGCCGCCTGAACAAGGAAGGCAAGACGATTGCGGCCTCACCGGTCAGCTCACAGCAGCTCGGCGCGATCGTCGAATTGATTTCGGCGGGCACGATCTCCGGCAAGATTGCGAAAGATTTGTTCGAGATCGTCTGGAGTGAAGGTGGTGATCCTCATGCCATCGTCGAACAGCGCGGCATGAAGCAGGTTACCGATACGGGTGCGATCGAAAAGGCTGTCGATGAAATCATCGCGGCGAATCCGGAGAAGGTTGAGCAAGCGAAAGCAAAGCCCACCATGCTCGGTTGGTTCGTTGGTCAGGTGATGAAACAGACCGGCGGAAAAGCGAATCCGGAAGCCGTCAACACGCTCCTCAAGCAGAAATTGGGGATCTGAATCGCGCGCATTTCGAGAGTGTGATTCTCTCGATTTGCGCGATTCGCATCGCGCCGCGGTCTCCGCGGCGCTTTTTTTTGAAAAAAAATCGTCTCTCACAAAATTTTTTTTCGACGCTTTAGAGCATGCTCTCATGCCTCCATAAGCAAGTGAGAGTGCTCCCCTGTGTGGATGCGAACCTGTGGTGGAGAGCGGGGTGAAAAATCCATTCTGAGGACTTTTGGGGCTTGACAAGAATCCCGCTCCGAATCGGAGTGGTTAAACTTGGTTAACGCCAGATGCTTGCAAGAAACCAGCTAAAATGAGGCATTTCTTCGTCAAGCCCCTCGGGGAGCGCGGCTTTTAGCGGCTTTTCGGGGGTGTGCGCAAGGGGCGGAGCGAGGCTCTGCAAGAGCTACATTGAGACTAGTTCAGCATCGCTGAAATGCTGTCTCAAGTAGCGTTGAATCGAGTTGCGCGAATGCTTGGATTGCGAAGGTCTTGTGAGCGCATGAATGGGTCGAAAACGAGTAATCAGACAAACAGACACTTGCACCACTCGTTAACGAGGCTAGGTTATCCATGCCTCATGCCGGTGCTGACTTCTTTTCGCCGGCGGATCAAATCAGAGGGGACCTCAGATGGCTAAGGCAACAACGAAGCGTAAGCCGGCTGCGAAGAAGACCGCGGCCAAGAAGACTGCCCGTAAGGGCGCTGCTAAGAAGAGCGTTCGCAAGACCGCTAAGAAGGCAGTGAAGAAGACTGCTAAGAAGGCCGTCAAGAAGACTGCCAAGAAGGCCGTCAAGAAGACTGCCAAGAAGGCCGTCAAGAAGACTGCCAAGAAGGCCGTCAAGAAGACTGCTGCCAAGAAGGCCGTCAAGAAGACAGCTGCCAAGAAGGCCGCTCGCAAGCCTGCTAAGAAGCGCGCTGTGCGTAAGGCTAAGGCTGCTCCGGCAGCTTAATTCTTGGTTCCTGTCTCAGGACAGGGTCAGGAATAGCCGCGTGACACGATTGCCTTCATGGCGGTCGTGTCAACGGCAGGATGATCGGCAGCTTGCGCTGCTCTTGTTCGTGACGCCTCTCTCGTCCCTTCACCGGATCGGAGAGGCGTTTTCTTTTTGAAGGTTGACCTGTGGCACAGTGGCCTGTCGGCCTCGTGCAGGGGATTGCACCAAATAGCTCACGGGTGAGCTTTAAGCCCCGCTTCTCATCATCATTTTGTTTCAGTTACGCAACGCGTGCAGGTACATGCCGCGTCAAGCGTGACGGTCTGTGTGTCAGAGCCTTTTAGCGGGCGTCAGCCGTCTCGGCTTCTGTCGTAACAGGCGGGCTACTGGCTTGGCGCAGGTCTTTCAGGAGCCCCTTGCGCTTGGCCTCCGGATAATAGCCGCTCATATACAGGCTGCGTGCTTTTCCCTCATGACCACCTGAAACGATCCAGGCATTGGCCAGATAGGGCATGGCATAGGTAAGATTGGTTCGGGCATCGAGAAGTCCCGATATGTCGCCTGCATAGCCCATGGATTTGGCTGTTGCTGGGCTCACTTGCATCAAGCCGAAATGAGCTTTGGCTTTGAGCGCGGGGTTGTAGCGGCTCTCTTGCTGCACAATGCGGTGGGCGAGACTCACAGGCACGCCATGGCGGCGCGCATATTCTTCGATCATGGCGTGCAGCGGTGAGCGGTCAGCCAAGGATTGTTCGTCATCCTCCGTCGCTATGCTCTTTGCAACACGCGACACTTGTTCGGGCTCGCTGTCTGTCGTCGCATCCAGCCAATCAGGACGCGGAATAGGCAAGGGCACGTGTGAGGGCAGGGAGGCTAAACGAACAGGCGCAGGCGCAGCCTGTCCGGCTGTCTGCTCAGGGCGTGCGTCTACAGCTTCAGTTGTGTTGGGCGCGCCATCAAGCCATGCAGGGCGAGGCACCGGCAGGGGCACGCGATCCAGCGATGTCACGGCATAGGATGCAACAGGCACCATCAGTGTCAGAGCCGCAGCTTGGGCTGCAGCGCGCATCATCAATGCAGAGCGAACCATCTAGTCTCCTCAGGGTCGCGCCTTTACGCATCTATTGCGAAAGGCTGCCCCGGGGCGCGTTACAGACAACAACTGGGTCTGCAGCAGTCGATTTAACGCGAAGGCCTTTTCAGCCCCCACCGACTTGCCCTATTGGTGGATCAGTAGTTGGGTCTTGTCGGCCCCAATTGTGGCAGCAAAGCGGCAAATGTGCCCGCTTTGGTGTAGCTGCGCCCGGAATGAGATATGTTGAATTCAAAGAAGACAGCACCAAAACCAAAAAACAGCACGGCTTTGGACGCTGTCAGTCCCTATCGTTGGCGGATTGGTCTGACCTATGCGCTGACTTTTCTCGAAGATCTGCTTGAGCTGTCTTACCCATGGGCCACGGGTTTCGCGATTGATGGGCTCATTGCGCATGACTTTCATCATGCCATTCCTATCGTCTTGGCCTGGATGGGACGTGCGTCCATCGGCTGCTTCCGGCAGATGTATGACACGCGCGTCTATACGCAGGTCTATAATGACATTGTTGAAGAGACGATCATGCGCCAGCGCAAGGCTGGGATTGAGGCGACCTCGGTCGCCGCCCGCTCGGCCATGTCGCGCGAATTCGTTACGTTCTTCGAGATCGACGTGCCGGTCGTCATTACGTCTTTGATCCATATTTTTGGCTCGGCGATTATTCTGTTCTGGTATGACATGACCATTGGCGCGTTGGCCGCGCTGCTCTTCGTTCCTGTCTATCTGGTCAACAAGGTCTATATCCGCGTCACGACGCGTCTCAATCGCGGCCTGAACGACCAGCTGGAAAAGGAAGTCGACTATATCGAGCGCTTCAAGCGTGAGGAGGTGCGTGAGCATTTCAGCCTCGTGCGCCAATGGCGGGTGAAGCTGTCAGATGCTTCGGCCTATAATTGGACGATCATCGAAGTCATCTCGATCCTCGTTTTCATCGCCATTCTACTGCGCGCAACTGTGCTGCCGGAGAGCGAGACGGGCGATATTTTTGCCATTCTTGTCTATGTCTGGCGCTTGATGGAGGGGCTCGATCATGTGCCCACCATCGTCCAGCAATTGACCCGCTTGCGCGATATTTCCATTCGCATTGGTCAGGGCGCCAGCGTGGAAGATGTGTCCGAACAGCTTGAAGAAACCGAGCCGGATGAGACTCCACTTTAAGTTGGGGCCGGCTTGAGCTGTCTCTTAGCTCCCGCTCCTAAAGCAATGTCTGTTATTATTATTTTTATTTCTCACACGGTTGAGCTTGTTCCCTCATCGGCCTTGCGTGATCAATGTTGCGTGAAAACGGTCTTGATCTCACGTGGTCGTGACCTGAAAGGCCATCCGCACATCTTCCGATAGTCATGCTGTCGTCTTTATCCTCGAAATTCTGTTCGACCCTAAAAGGGCGCCACGCGGGATAGATCGATGACCGGGACGCCTTTCGAGCCAAAGCTTGAGATGAGGGACCAGGGCCGCACGCATCTGCTACGGGCTTTTGTGTCCTTTGCTGGCGGGTACTGGAGCGGGCCCACCGCGCGTGCGGCAGGTTTGCTCTCGCTTGGGCTTGTCGCCTGTCTGATTTTCAAATTGCTCGTCGATGTTGGCATGAACCGGTGGAACCGCTGGTTCTTTGATGCGCTGGAGCGCCATGACACGGGCGGAGCGGCACTGGCAGCTTTTGCCTTTCCGGTGCTCGTCTTTTTTGTTGCCGCTGTCGGGGTGGGCATTTTGCGCTGTCGTGAGACCTTGCAGGTGCGCTGGCGGGAATGGTGCACGGAAAAACTGCTCGACCGCTGGTTGTCGGGGCGGCGCTTCTACCGGATGCGGGTGGCGCGCGACGGTATGGAAAACCCCGAATACCGGATTTCTGATGATGTGCGCATGGCCACTGAGCCGCTCACCGATTTTGCCATTGGCCTGTTCACGGCCGTTCTGACGGCCTCCACTTTCGTGGTCATTCTCTGGACAGTGGGGGGTGGGCTCAATGTCTCGCTTGGCGGCTATCATTTTCATGTGCCCGCTTTCATGGTCATCGGGGCGCTGGTTTATGGTTGTGTCGTTTCGGCTTTCATGCCGCTGGTTGGCGGTCAATTGTCCGGCGCTGTGGCGGCGCGCAATGAAGCAGAGGCCCGATTCCGCGCTGAAATGATCACCATGCGCGAAAATGCCGAGGCTATTGTGCGCACGCAGGGCGAAGGCCATGCGCGCCGCCAGTTGACTAGAACTTATGCGGCGCTGACCAAAAGCTGGCTGCTGGTGGTGGGGCAACATGCACGCATCACCTGGCTCACAAATGGCAATGCCGCCATGGTGCCGGTATTTCCGCTGGTTCTGGCGGCGCCCAAATATTTAGCCGGTGATTTGTCGCTAGGCGAAGTCATGCAGCTCACCTCCGCCTTCGTGCAGGTACAAATCGCTATCGGCTGGCTAGTCGATAATTATTCGCGCGTGGCTGAATGGGTCGCATCCGCGCGCCGCATCGTTGAACTGAATGAAGTGCTCGACCAGGCTGAGAGCGCTTCGCAAAATGGTGTGCCGATCATTGCGCGTGCCACAACGCATGGCAGCGATGTCGAAATTGAAGGTCTGCGCTTGCTGCGCCCGTCTGGCGAAAGCGTCATCGCCAAGGCACAAGCACGCTTTTCACCCGGAGATCGCATCATCGTCAGTGGTGCGGCGGGTGTGGGCAAATCAAGCCTGCTGCGCGCCGTTGCGGGGCTGTGGCTGTGGGGTGAGGGCGAGATCCGCGTGCCGGCTGGCAAGCAGATCTGCTATGTCGCGGCCAATCCTTTCTTGCAGACGGGGCGTCTGAGCGAGGTGATCTGCTTCCCGGACGGATTGGAAGCACATTCCACGGCGGCATGTTTGCGCGCTTTGGAAATTTGCGGCGCGAATGATCTGGCTGAGCGGATCGATGAGAATGACCATTGGGATCATGTGCTGTCGGCTAGCGAAAAGCAGCGTGTGGCTTTGGCACGTATTCTCGTCACGCGTCCCGACATTGTCATATTAAAACATGCTTTTTCCTGCTTTTCGGCGATGGAGCAGATCGCGCTTTTCGATTGTCTGGCGCGCATGTTGCCATTTTCCACACTGATCACCACAGGCGGGGCTGCGGGCCTTGCCGATCTCCATTCGCGCCGTTTCGTCCTTGAGCGGGACGAAACGGGCGAAGTCCGTCTCACAGAACGCGGCGCAGATCTCCTTCAGCCCGCGCGTGGGAGTCAACCTGTCATGAGGGTCTTGAAATGAACGAACATGTGAGCCGCAAACTGCATTTCTGGGATGCTGTCTGGGATCTGCAGGTCGAGACCTGCCCGTGTGATGTGCATTTTTGTGACTGGATGGAAAAGAAGGGGATCAGCGAATCCTCGGTTTTCCATTTCGGCACAGGCAGTCACCATATTGTGGGAATCCGCAATGCAGAGACCCACGCCAACAATAGCGTACTGGGTATTACTGCGAGCCCGGGGGAATATGAGACGTTCATCAAACTGGCCATCGATCGACCCGAGGTCGAGCGCCAATACAAGGTGTTCTTCGGTGACATCTATCAGCTCGACGAGCGGCTGCTGCCAGAATTCGATGTGGTGACCCTTTTTCACCTTTGCGAATTCCGCAATGAGCGCAATGATCTCTACGGAGCGCTCACTGACCGCGAAGTGACCGATATGCTGACCCACAAGACGCGCAAGGGCGGCTATATTCTGTTCTACACAAAGTCTTTCGCCTTCGATACGGCCGAAGCCAAGGTGATTGCGCAATGGGAAAAAGAGCAGAGTGTTGAAAAAGTCGGCTTGTACGAGACACTGCTGATTTATCGCAAGGTCTAAGGTGCACAGATGCGCTAGACTGTCCGAATGGATCAAAGCGCATCTCGAGACCGGATCATTCATCGCCTGCTGATAGCAACGGCGCTCATAACACTAGGACTGGGCCTTGTGGCCCAGTTCTGGCGGCCGGATGTGTCGACGATCATCTGGAGCCTGGGCACAGTGCCTGTGCTTGGCTCGCTTGCGCTTGCCATTGTGCGGGCGCTTATCGTGGGTCGCGCCGGACTTGATGCCATTGCCTTTCTGTCGATGGCGGCAGCGCTCGCCATGGGTGAGGCCCTGGCAGCCAATGTGGTCGCCATTATGTATGCGGGCGGCGTTGTTTTGGAAGATTATGCGGTGGCCCGCGCCGAGCGTGATCTGACGGCGCTGATCGATCGTGCGCCGCGCATCGCCCATCGCGTATGTGCGGGAAAAGTCGCTGATGTTGCGGCCGACGAGATTATCTCTGGCGATGAGCTGCTCGTGCGGGCAGGCGAGATCCTGCCCGTTGACGGTTTTGTCCTCGATGCCTCGGCCATGCTGGATGAATCCGCTTTGACCGGTGAGCCGATACCTGTGGAGCGCCGGGTGGGTGAGGCGGTGCGCAGCGGCACGCTCAATGCGGGCGGCACGTTCCGACTGCGCGCCTCTGCCAGTGCGGGTGAAAGCACTTATGCAGGCATTGTGAAACTGGTCAGCGCTGCGCAGACATCGCGTGCGCCATTTTTGCGCATGGCCGACCGCACGGCGCTGGTTCTATTACCCGTAACCTTGGTCTTGGCGGGAGCAGCCTGGATTGGCTCCGGTGATCCCTTGCGCGCTTTGGCGGTGCTTGTGGCAGCAACCCCATGCCCGCTGATTTTGGCTGCACCCGTCGCCTTTATTGCAGGCGTCTCACAGGCTGCGCGCGGTGGCATATTGGTTAAAGGCGGTGGCCCGCTCGAAGCTTTGGCGCGTGTGCGCACGATCATTTTTGACAAGACGGGCACTCTGACTGTGGGTGGCGCGCGTCTTATGTCCATCGAGACGGCACCCGGTGCTAGCGCGCAAGATGTTCTGCTATATGCCGCCTCGCTGGAACAGGCTTCTCACCACAGTGTCGCGCAATCTATTGTCGAGGTCGCGCGCCAGCAAGGCCTGTCGCTGGTGCTGCCAGACACAGTTGTCGAAGCACATGGCGCTGGCCTGTCGGGGCGGGTGCAGGGGCGTGAGGTGCGCATCGGTTCGCATAGGCTGGTCTTTGGTGCACGAGCGCCTGACGCGTGGGCGCAACGCGTCTTGGATGATGCCGCAGCCCGTTCAGCTTTGGCAATTTTTGTCTGTGTGGACGGGCAGGGCATTGGCGCATTGCTGATGGGGGACGAATTGCGCGCGGATGCACGCGGGGCCATCGTGCGTCTGCGCCGTCACGGGATTGCGCGTATTGTGATGTTAACCGGTGACCGGGTCGATGCTGCACAGCGCATGGGATCTGCGCTTGATCTTGATCTCGTGCTGGCAGACCACCAACCGCATGAAAAGTTAGCTGTGGTGGCCAGCGAACAAACAAATGCGCCAGTATTGATGGTGGGTGATGGGATTAATGATGCGCCCGCTTTGGCAGCCGCGCATGTAGGCATGGCCATGGGGGCACGCGGCGCCAGTGCTGCTTCGCAAGCCGCCGATATTGTATTGCTTGTCGAGGGCATAGATCACGTGGCTGATGCCTTTGCCATTGCGCGGCGCACGCGCACCATTGCTTGGCAAAGTATTGTTGCAGGCATGGCTATGTCAGGTCTTGCCATGCTGGCTGCAGCTTTTGGCTATCTGTCCCCCATTCAAGGGGCGTTGCTGCAAGAGGCTATTGATGTGGCCGTGATCCTCAATGCGTTGCGCGCATTGTCCCCGCCGGATCAGGCGTGATCGTGATCGGCGTGAATGTGCACATGCTCATGCATGTGCGGGTGACGATGCAAGACGGCATGTTCAAGGCGGCCATCTTTCATCAACAAAGCGCGTGTGGCGATGCGGTCGAGCACGGGCCGATCATGTGAGACCATGATCAACGCAATATCAAGATTTTTTAAAATCTCGACGAGCTTTTCGACATGCTGGCTGTCGAGTGAATTGGTCGGCTCGTCGAGCAACAGCACATCCGGTTCCATAGCGAGAATGGCGGCCAGACATACAAGCCGTTTTTCACCACCCGACAATTTACGTGTCACGCGCGGCGCGAGCGCCGACAAACCCAGTCGCGCCAAGGTAGCACGGGCTTTATCCATGGCTTCGTCTTCAGAGAGACCTTGGTTGAGCGGACCGAAGGCCACGTCTTCCACCACACTCGGGCAAAAGAGTTGGTCATCGGCATCTTGAAACAAATAGGCCGCACGCAGGCGCACATCATGGAAGTCTTTTTCCGCGCGCCGGTCATGACCGAAGGCATGGATGCGGCCGGCGGTGGCTTTTTGCAGGCCGATCAACGCGCGCAGAAAGGTTGTCTTGCCAGCGCCGTTTGAGCCGATGATGGCAAGCTTCTCAGCTTTGTCGAGATGCATGCTCACGCCATCGAGTATGCGCGTGCCATCGCGCTCAATGACAAGATCATGTGTTTCGATGAGATGTGTCATGCGAGCCGATCCAGAAGAATGATCCCAGTCAGTATGAGCGCAAGCAGCAGTGTGAAGGCTATATCAAGCGCGCTGAGCGCACGTGTGGCACGCAGCGGAAATTTTCCTGAAAATCCGCGGCAGCGCATGCTTTCTTCAACGCGCTCGGCGCGCTCCATGGAGCGCACCAGTAGCATGCCGGTGAAATTGCCATAAGCGCGGAATGTGCGCAGATTGGCGTGTGGCCTGAAACCGCGTGCGCGCATGGCTTCCATCAGACGCGCACCTTCTTCGCGAAACAGGCTTTGATAGCGCACCAGAAAAAGCAAAAGATGCATAAGCCGCGCCGGCAATCCCAGAGATGCCAAGCCACGCCCAAGCCGCACGGGCTCCAATGTCGCCAAGAGCGCCATGGTAGTGATGACGGCGGCATTGACCTTCAGCACAATAGAGATAGCCCGCATCAGCCCCGCATCAGACAGTGCAAATGGACCCAGTGCAATGAGCGCGCGCCCTGGCATGGTGAGTGGCAGCAAAATCAGCAGCACAATCATAAAGCCTTCGACATGGGCGAGGCGATGCAACATCGCGCGCCAATCGACATCAGCAATGGCCGCTAAAGCGAGAGCTGCAACAACCATAGCGATCTGGCCCGTCAGACTTGTCATGGCCACAGCAGCAAGGACCGCCAGTAGCGAACTGATGATGCGCGAGCGCGGATCAAGCCGCGCCAGAAAATGTTCATGCGTATCAGTCGCGCGCAGCAGGCTCATGGCTTGGCCTTTCTGCGGCCTGATGACCAGAGCGCCAATCCGGCCAAGCCGATGATCATGCCAATGCCACCCATAATGTCGTTGAAGCGGGTGCGGCTTTCCGCAGCTTCATAGGCTTCCATCAGTGGGCGCAACTGGCGCGCAACGGCGGCATCAACAGCGCGCTCGATCTGTGCAGTGGTCGTAGCGTTTGCTGATGTATCGTTGCTGTCATCATTCGCCTCGCTTATGACAGCAGAGGCCCCGGAGAAGCGCCCCTTGTCGATGGTGGCGTCTGCGATATGGCCATCACCTGTGTTGGCGACCAGATGATAGGTCTGCGCTTGCGTCGCCTTGAATGAATAGGCGCCGCTCTTGTCAGTGGTGAGCTGCGCGATCTCGCGTCCGCTCTCATCCTTGATGCGCAGATCGGCCTCTTGCGCGCGACCACCGCCGACAAAGAATGCATAACCAGAGATCGTGCCATTTTCGAGCGTGGCGAAGAGTTTTAGCCGATGCGCCTGCGCAGGCCATGCGCTGAGCGCCAGCAAGGCCAGCGTTGCGAGGATGCGCGTGATCATGCGGCACCTGCCAGCAATTCGGGCTTCACACGCTTGACGAAAGAAATGCAGAAGCCGCCAACAAAGCCTTCGATCAGCATGAGCGGAATATAGGTTGCAATCATCACACGGGCAGAGAGCATGTAATCAGCCGATGAGAGCGCGAGTGCTGCTGCCACCATCAGCCCCGTCAGTCCGACACAGAGCGCGCTTGCGACACCAGCAATCAGTGCTGCGCGTGCGGGCGTGGCGCGGTAAATGAGAGGTGCCACCAGCGAACCAATAATGGCGCCGGGCAGTGCAATGTTGAGAATGTTGACGCCCAAAGTTGTTAGGCCGCCAAAACCAAACATGACGGCCTGCAACAAAAGTGCGACGCAGACGGCTGGAAATATCGCGGTGCCAAGCACAATGCCCATCAGCCCGCCGAGCAGCAGATGCACGCTCGATGGTCCGACTGGGAGCGCAAAAAGCGACAGAGCAAAGAAGCCCGCCGAGAGAATGGCTGTGCGCGGAATATCCTCGTCGCCGATTTTCTTCAAACCCAGCGCCACCGCACCTGCGGCCAAAGCGCCACCGCCAACGAGCACGGGAAAAGACAAAACGCCATCAGGAATATGAGCCAAATCATTTCCCCCGCGCGGGCTTGGCAGCGCTCATGTCTGTGGCTTTCACCCAGATGAGACCGCCCACTTCTGTTTTGGCCTCTTTGCCGTCTGGTGATTTGACGGGCTTGTCATCTTCGATGAGGGCCGCAAAGCCCCACCATCCGGCGCGCGGCATGGCATAAGCGAAGGCACCCGAAGCATCGGCTTTGATGACTTGCGTGATGAACGCATCATTGGGGGGGGTCACTGCACCATCGTTCACATATTCCACTTCAATCTCGGCGAAAGGTACGGGCTTGCCATCTTTCAAGACGACACCGCGAAACAGATTGCCGGTCCACAAGCCCGTCGGGCGGGTGAGCGGTTCGATTTCGACGGGCAGACCGATCTTTTCATCCCAGCCTTTGCCGGATGCAAAACCATCGACGATCACTTTGGCATAATGGACGATATATTTGTTTTCAGCCGGCTCCCAATATGGCTGCGGCTCGACAAAGAAAATCGCAGTGCCAGGTTCTTTCAGCTCATGCGTGAGCGACCACGCCGCCGCACCCTGTTTCTTGCTGGCTTTGAGCGCCGGGCTAAGATCCATGATCTTGCCACCGACCAGCGCGCCGACGCGCTTGGGTTTTTTCATCTCCATGGTCGGCCCCCCCTCCATCGGGTGCGTGAAGACGAGATCAAGAGTCACCTTGCCGCCGTCGGGCAGCACATCGTCGGAGGGGAGGATTTCCTGAAAATGGGCAGAGGCCGGAAGCGCAGTCAGAACCAGAACATTGGCCAGACAGGCGGCCAAAGCTTTGGCAAGGGTTTGAACTTTCAATGTCGGCATGATCCCTCCCGCTGTTATGAAGTTTTGGCAAGTTTTACATAAATTATGCATAAGACGCAAGGGCAAATCCTGCCCGGCTGCAAAAAAGGCGCGGGAACAAGCCCCGCGCCTTTGGATTTTTTGCTCTGATCGGAGCGGTCAGGCGGGGTTTGCCGCCTCGTGATGCTTGCGCTTCCTGAGGTAGGCGCCAAGCGCCACAACCAAAATGGCTCCGGCTGCACCCAGACCCAGTTCCACCGTCTGTTCCGACGTGCCGCCCAAATAGGGCTGGATCGCGGGCTCAGAGGCGATGAGTTGACCTGACACAAAGCCCAGCAGGGCAGCGCCTACCCAGACAAGCCAGGGAAAGCGTTCGATCATGGCAATCACGAGCTGTGCACCAAAGACAATGAGGGGGATGGAAATGCACAGGCCAAGAACTACCAGCAGATTGGAGTTTTTGGCGACCGCTGCAATCGCCAGCACATTGTCGAGTGACATGACCATATCGGCAATCGCGACAATGCGCACGGCGTGCCAAACGGAACCTGCTTCCGTCACACTGGTTTCGTCACTTTCATCCGTCAGAAGCTTGACCGAAATCCAGAGCAGCAAAAGCGAGCCACCCAGACGCAGCCACGGAATCGCCAGCAGCGAGACGACAAGCAGGGTGAAGATGATGCGCAGCACAATGGCTACGCCTGCGCCCGCGACAATGCCGATGGTGCGGCTCTTGGGCGGCAGGCCGCGGCAGGCGAGCGCGATCACAACCGCATTGTCGCCCGAGAGCAGAATGTTGATCCAGATGATCTGCAAGAGCTGGATCATCAATGAACTTATGTCGCCGTCCATCTTGTGTCTTCCTGTTGGGGCTTTGCAGGCAGATGAATGCCGTCATGCACAAAAACGAAATGCCGGGATTTCCACCCGAAGGCTGTGATTTTGATACAGGCCCCGATGCCAGAAAGCTGGCCTCAAGTCCAGCAATGGCTCGATTTAAGCACTCACGGAGCCGTGAACGGATCCTTTTCGTCGATGATTTTGCCATAGCGCTGGGCAAGCCAAGCACAGACCATGAGCTGTATCTGGTGGAAGATCATGAGAGGCAGAATGATAATGCCAGCTGCCGCACCCGGAAACAGCACATTGGCCATCGGCACGCCGCTGGCCAGCGTCTTTTTGGAGCCGCAGAAGACAATGGTGACTTCATCAGGTTTGTCGAACCCCAATATGCGCGCGGTCAATGTGGTGATGAGCAGCACGATGGCGAGCAGCAGGCAATCCAGCACCAGCAATGTCACCAGATCGCTCAGTGCAACACGCTGCCAGATGCCATTGACCACCGCGGCGCTGAAAGCGGAATAGACCACCAGCAGAATAGAGCTGCGATCTGTCATCGACAGGATCTTTTTTTGCTTCAGAACAAAGGCGCCTATTTTCGGACGCAAGATTTGGCCTGCGATAAAAGGCACCAGCAATTGCAGCACGATCTTGCCAACGGCCGAGAGATCAACGCCTGCATCTCCTTTGGCTGAGAGCAACAGGCCCATCAGAACAGGTGTGAGGAAAATGCCAAGTAGATTGGAGGCGGTTGCCGAGCAAATGGCAGCAGGCACATTGCCTTTGCCGATCGAGGTGAAGGCAATCGAGGATTGCACAGTTGAGGGCAGCGCACAAAGGAAGAGCATGCCCATCCATAAATTCTCTGACAGCAGAGCGGGAGCGGCCGCGTGCAGTGCAAGGCCTAGCAGCGGGAACAGCACGAAGGTGCAAGTCAGAACCAGCAGATGCAAACGCCAATGCGTGATGCCGCCGATGACGGTCTCGCGCGCCAGTCTTGCGCCTTGCAGGAAGAACAGCAGCCCGATGGCAAAATTGGCGACGAGATCGACGATCTCAGCCCCATGACCAGAGGCAGGCAGCAGGGCGGCCAAGGTGACTACGGCCACAAGGGCGGCAAGGAATGGGTCAGGGAGGAGACGATTCAACATGGTAAAGTTTTAAGGGTGCCATCTGCTGTCAGCAAGGCTGACCTTTTGCAATCAGCGCCCCATGCCCATAAAAAGGAGGAAAGCCCTCGGGACACGGGGGCGATTCAGGAAACGCTTTGAGGAAGTGGCTATGGCTTTGATGCGCCCGACGACGCGCTTTCGCCAATTGATCGCGCGCCAGCAGATCACCATGATCCCGTCCGTGGGGGATGCCTTTTCTGCGCGGCTTATTGCGCATGAAGGTTATGAAGCCTTGATGAGCTCAGGCAATGCTTCTTCCGCCATGAAGCTTGGCATGCCTGATGTTGGCATTATGACTTTGGCCGAAAATGCCGCCAATGCGGGCGCGATGGCGCAAGCCAGTGGTCTGCCGGTGTTTGCCGATGCCGACACAGGCTATGGCAATGCGCTCAATGTGCGCCGCACCGTCATGGAGTTTGAACGCGCCGGTGTTGCTGCGATCATGATCGAAGATCAGGTCAGCCCGAAGCGTTGCGGTATGCTCGCTGGAAAACGTGTGATCAGCCCGGAAGAAATGGCCGGCAAGGTGATGGCCGCTGTTGATGCGCGTCTGGATGATGATTTCGTCATTTGCGCCCGCACCGATGCGCGAGCTGTCGAAGGTTTAGCTTCTGCCATCAAACGTGCCGAGCTTTATCAGAAAGCTGGCGCCGATGTGATTTTCATCGAAGGGCCAAAGACGATTGAAGAGGCGCGCGAGATCGCCCGCGCCATTGATATTCCGCTGCTCTACAATGTTACGCCCACAGGTAGCGTGCCGCCACTGGATGTGAAGACGCTTGAAGAGATCGGGTTCCGTCTCTTGTCATGTTCCGTGTGCATGTTGCTGGCCGCTTTGCCTGCCATGCAAAATTTTCTGCGTGTGCTGAAATCCACGGGCGATGTCGCCAAAGCCAGCGTCGGGGCCGCCCCGATGAGCGACTATCTCGACATTCTGCGCCTGGCCGATTGGCAGGAACGCGAAGCCAAATTCACCCCGCCGACGTCCGGCGCCGAATAAACTGCGTAACTTAAAACAAGGTCGCGCTGACATCTGTGGCTATAGGAGGATATGATGAAAAACTGGATGAAAGGGCTGGCGCTTGCAGCCACGGCACTCTCCGCTTTGACGATCCGTTCCGCGCAGGCGCAGGATGTTTATGCTGGCAAGACGCTCACCCTCATGGTGGGGCTGGCCGCAGGCGGATCAGCTGATACGCTGGTGCGCCTGTTCGTGCCGCATCTGAAAAAGCACATCCCGGGCGATCCGGCGATTGTGGTTCAAAACATGCCGGGTGCGGGTGGCGTGTTGGCCTTCAATTATATTTACGAAAAAGCCCCGAAGGATGGTTCTCAGATCATCTTTTCGCTTTGGGATCCGCTCGCGCAGGCGCTCGGTAATCAGGGACTTCGCGCCCGCTATGATCAGTTTCCCTATCTAGGCGGCATTTCAGATGTGCGCGTGAACTATATGCGCGTGGATGCGCTGGAGGGCGCGAAAAAGCCGGCCGATATTATGAAGGCCAAGAATATTATTGTGGGCGCTTATGGCACGACGGATCTGTCAGGCATTCTTGCCCATCTTTCGCTGAAGGCGCTCGGCGTGCCGCATAAGGTGGTCACAGGTTATCGCGGTGGTGCAGATGTCTTTTTGGCCCTGCAGCGTGGTGAGGTCAATTTCCACAACACCAGCTTGGCTACGTTCCGCACGCGCTCGAAGGGTTTCATCCAGTCGGGTGAGGGCATGGGTTTCTCTTATCTCGTCGCATCCGACGAGAAGGGCAATTATGTGCGCCGCACGGATGTGACCGACATGCCGGCCTTCCAGGATCTCTACAAGGAGATCCATGGCAAGTTGCCGGAAGGCCCTTTGTGGAATGCCTTCAATTGGACGGTCCAGCAATTTGGCGATCTTGCCTATGTCGGTCTTGCTCCTCCCGGCACGCCGGAGGCCAATCTGAAAGTTCTGCGCAAGGCCATCGAAGACACGATGAACGATAAGGAATTCATTGCAGAATCGACACAGCGCAATGGCTTGCCGTTTGAATATGTGAGCGATGCCGAAGCGACAAAAGTGTTCAAGGCGCTGTCGGGCGCATCGCCCGAAATTCTGTCCGCGCTGAAGGACAGTATGGATGCGATGGGTGCCAAGTAAATGACTGATCGGGGCCGCACATTTTTCGATAAAATCTGGGACCAGCATCTGGTTGGTCAACGCACGGATGGGCGCGAGCTTGTCTATATCGACCGCCACGTGTTGCATGATCTTCATGCGCCCCATGCTTTCGGCAAACTCGCGCAAGCGGGTCGCAAGTTACGCCGCCCCGATCTGACTTTTTCGATGCAGGACCATTCGGTTTCGGTGCAACCGGGCCGCACCGATGACACTTACGCGGATGGTGCGGTTTTCGTGCGCGCCATGCGCGAGGGTAGCGCCAAAAACGGCGTGCGTGTGTTCGATCTGGGCGACCCCGATCAGGGTATCAGCCATGTGGTGGCGCCAGAACTTGGTCTCGTCTTGCCGGGCGCGACACATGCGGTGCCAGACTCGCACGCCTGCACAGTGGGCGGTTTGGGCGCACTGGCTTTTGGCTGCGGGACAACCGAGCTGGAGCATATTCTGGCGACCCAAGTGATCACGCTGTTTCGGCCCAAGCGAATGCGCGTGAATTTGCTGGGTTCGCTCGGTGCTGATGTGGCAGGCAAGGATGTGGCACTGGCTGTGATCGCCAAACTGGGTGTCGCAGGTGGTCGCGGTTTTGCCATTGAATTTGCCGGTTCCGTGGCGCGCGCACTGCCGATTGAAGGCCGTCTCACACTCTGCAATCTCACCATTGAAATGGGTTCGCGCTCGGGCTTTATCGCCCCCGATGATGCGACGTTCAACTGGATCAAAGGCCGTCCCTTCGCGCCCGATAGCGCACAATGGGATCAGGCACTGGCCCATTGGCGCACATTGTTCACCGATGCCGATGCACTCTTCGACAAAGAAATTGATGTTGATTGCTCTGATCTTGCGCCCCAGATCACGTGGGGAACTGAGCCTAGCCAAGTCATTGGTATAGATGGCCGCGTGCCGGACCCTTCAAAACTGGAAGTGGACAAGCGCGGACCTGCCGAGCGAGCAATCGCCTATATGGGCCTTGAGCCCGGTGCGGCGATTGAAGGCCTGCCGGTGGGGCGTGTGTTCATCGGCTCGTGCACCAATTCTCGTCTGCCTGATCTCGAAATTGCCGCAAGCATTGTGAAGGGTCGCAAAGTTGCGCCCGGTGTCACGGCTTGGGCTGTGCCAGGTTCAAGTCAGGTGAAGCGCGATGCGGAAGCACGCGGGCTTGACCGCATTTTCAAGGAGGCTGGTTTCCTCTGGGGCGAGAGTGGTTGCTCCATGTGTGCCGGCACCAATGGTGATATGGGGCAAGCAGGCGAACGTGTGCTCTCCACCACCAATCGCAATTTCGAAAATCGTCAGGGCAGGGGCGTGCGCACGCATCTTGTCGGGCCTGCATTGGCAGCCGCGGCTGCTGTGACGGGTTGCATCACCGACGTTCGCAAGCTTTGAGGGATTAACATGCAGCCCTTCACCACATTGTCCGGTCCGGCCATGCCGATGATCGAAGATGATATCAACACTGATCAGATCGCGCCTTTGCAGCTTTCCAAAGGCCTGACGCCTGATTGGGGTGCCCTTTTGTTCAAGCGTCAGCGCATGAATGCGGATGGCTCTGACAATGGCCATGTGCTGAATAAGCCACAATATAAAAGCCCTGCTATTCTTGTAGCGAATGAGAATTTCGGCTGCGGCTCATCACGCGAAAGCGCGGTCTGGTGCCTGATAGGAGCCGGCATCCGTTGCGTGATTGCACGTTCGATTGCTGATATTTTTCGCGAAAATTGTCTGCTCAATGGCCTGCTTCCGATTGAATTGTCGGGCGCGGAGATGGACCGTCTGCAGGCACTCGTCACCGAGATCGACGGGGCGCAGCCCTTTAGCGTCGATCTGCCAGCCCAAAGCGTGCGCGCGCCCAATGGCGATACGTTTGCCTTTGAGATTTCAGACTCGGACAAGACGCGCCTGCTGGAAGGGCTTGATGAAGTCGGCCTGACGATGAAGCATGAAAGCGAGATCGTCGCGTTTGAAGACAAGATGCGCGCGACTATGCCCTGGACGCAGGAAGCACGCGACCGTCGTCGCTGAATTAGCTCGATTGTTAGGCAATTTGGCACTTTTATTTGCTGCTTTGTATCTGTTCAAAGCAGTGTCATCTTTTGTGCGCTGTATCCCAAAGTGGTGACATGATTTCAGTGTTGACCTGTGTCATCACGCTGTTAACTTGACGATGTTTACAATCATAGCATTGTGTCAGCACAAGATTATTTGTGATTTTTTAATCACGTGCTGCAAGCTCTTTTCACTTGCCTATCTTTTGCTTTAAAAATATCAGGAGCTTTTTTCATGGCTACCCAGACCAACCTTGCCGGTTCATTCAAGGATTATACTTTCAGCTTGAATGCAGCTGGCAAACTGGTGGCGACCGGAGGCGGTAAGACCACAATTTTGCCAACGGATAGCTGGGTTTTTTTTGCCAATTCTGGCGTATCGCAAAGATTTTGGGTTGCAATCGGTTCGAACAATCAAGATTCAAAAATTATTGCTGATGAAATTACATTCAGCCGTGATGGCAATGATGTGCTTCTCTCACTCAATCATTCTTACATTAATATAGGCGCGGGTGATGACATCATCACTCTTTCAGGAGGAAATGATACGGTTTATGGCGGCACAGGAAATGACACAGTTATTTTTCAGAATCTCACATTGTCAGGCACGACTTTCGATGATGATGGGACAGGTCGCCTGAAAATCACGGCAGGTACTTCTGCAACTTATTTGTCCGAAGTCGAAAGC
>CAINNX010000015.1 GCA_903851305.1 uncultured Hyphomicrobiales bacterium
CGGCGTTGGCAAAACAGCCATTGCCGAAGGTCTGGCGCGCAAGATCATCCAGGGCGAAGTGCCTGAAGTGCTGGCGGATGCGACAGTCTTCTCCCTCGATATGGGCACGCTGTTGGCAGGCACCCGCTATCGCGGTGACTTTGAAGAGCGCCTGAAACAGGTGATGAAAGAGATTGAACAGCATCGCAATGCGATCCTTTTTATCGATGAAATCCACACGGTGATTGGTGCGGGTGCGACCTCGGGTGGCGCGATGGATGCGTCGAACCTGTTGAAGCCGGCACTTGCCCAAGGCACGCTGCGCTGCATCGGTTCGACGACCTACAAGGAATATCGCCAATATTTCGAAAAGGACCGCGCGCTGGTGCGCCGCTTCCAGAAGATCGATGTGAATGAACCATCGATCCCGGATGCGATTGAAATCATGAAGGGGCTGAAGCCCTATTTCGAGGAGTTCCACAAGCTCCGCTACACCAATGATGCGATCAAGGCTGCGGTGGAATTGTCTGCCCGCTACATCAATGATCGCAAATTACCCGACAAAGCGATTGACGTGATTGACGAAACGGGTGCCTCGCAAATGCTTCTGCCGGAAAACCGTCGCAAGAAGACCATTGGCGTGAAGGAAATTGAATCGACCATCGCGACGATGGCGCGTATCCCACCCAAAACCGTCTCGAAAGATGATGCGGAAGTCCTGCAGCATCTCGAAGAATCCCTGCGCCGTGTGGTGTATGGTCAGGATGCTGCCATTGGTGCTTTGTCCTCGGCGATCAAACTGTCACGTGCTGGTTTGCGCGACGCTGAAAAGCCGATTGGTTGCTATCTCTTCTCCGGCCCGACCGGCGTTGGCAAGACCGAAGTGGCACGCCAGCTGGCGGAAGCATTGGGCGTGCAACTGACGCGCTTCGATATGTCCGAATATATGGAACGTCACACGGTGAGCCGTCTGCTCGGCGCACCTCCCGGCTATGTCGGCTTTGATCAGGGCGGTTTGCTGACCGATGCCATCGACCAGCATACGCATTGCGTGCTGCTGCTCGATGAAATCGAAAAAGCCCATCCCGACCTCTACAACATTCTGTTGCAGATCATGGATCACGGCAAACTCACCGATCACAATGGCAAGCAGATCGACTTCCGCAATGTCATTCTGATCATGACGACCAATGCTGGTGCGGCCGATATGGCCAAGTCTGCCTTCGGGTTCCATCGCGCCAAGCGCGTCGGGGATGATGTGGAAGCGATCAACAAACTGTTCGCACCCGAATTCCGCAATCGTCTGGATGCGATTGTTCCCTTCGGTCATTTGCCGACTGAGGTAATTTCGAAAGTCGTCGACAAATTTATCATGCAGCTGGAAGCCCAGTTGGCGGATCGCAATGTGTCGATTGAACTCACCGATGAAGCCCGCAAATGGCTTGTCGAACATGGCTATGATGAAGCCATGGGCGCGCGTCCCATGGCGCGCGTTATCCAGCAGCACATCAAGACGCCCCTCGCCGATGAAGTGTTGTTTGGTCGCTTGAAGAATGGCGGCACGGTGCGTGTCGTGGTCAAGGGCGACGAAGATGGTGGCCGCACATTGGGCTTTGTCTATCCCGAAGGCCCGGTTCTGCCGCGGCCCGAGCGTGACATTGTGGAAGCGGGCAAAAAGCGTGTGCGGGCAGAACCCGAAGTGCGGGCCAAGCCGAAGAAGAAAGCCTCATCCAAGAGCGCAGGCTCGCCGATGGTCCCGAAAGTGCCGTTGAAGAATTA
>CAINNX010000016.1 GCA_903851305.1 uncultured Hyphomicrobiales bacterium
AAACGTTTTATTCGCTCAAGCCCCATTGCAAATATACCTCGATATCGGTGCTGGCGAGCTAGACGACGCCGTTAATGAAACAGCCATCTATGTTGCCCAAAAAGGGGCCAGCGTTAGCGAGCAATGTCGTTTCGCAATGCTTCATAAAGAAACTGACAAGGCAGCCGCGTCGCGCGCGTTTTCCAAGCTGCAACCGAGTGATGCTTTTTACGTGAGGGCATTTAATGATTTCGAAGTTTTAGAAGATCGTCCACTTTGTTATTGGGTAAGCCCGGCCTTCATGAATAGCCTCAAAACGCTCAAGACGTTTGGCGACGATGTCGCTGAGGTGCAGATGGGTTTAGCCCCGCGCGACGAATTTAGATACTCGCGCTTGTGGTGGGAAGTCCAGCCTAGAAACGTAGGGCATGGCTATAGGTGGGTCGGCTATGCCAAGGGAGGAGAGCTATCGCCCTATTTTTCGGACGTAGAACTTCTATTGAACGCCGAAGACGATTTGCGAGAAATCAAAGCAGACCTCAATACAAAGTACCCCTATCTGAACGGAAACCTCGATTGGGTCCTGCATCCTGAGAATCGGTACTTTGAGGCAGGTCTTACATTTGGTCAGCGAACGACATTTCTTCGAGTGTCGAGTCTCCCAAAGGGATGCTTTTTCAGCGTGGCTGGAAAGGCTATTTTCGGTTTCACGCAGAGCAAAGAATCGTTGTTGCAGTCGATAAATACTCCGTCAGCGCAGTATTTGATTTCGGTTCGTAGAGAGTTCTTAGAGATAAATCCGCAATTCCAAGAGGGTGTCGTTGCGAGGATGCCTTGGCCTGACTTGACTGAGGCATCGAAAGACACCCTTGAAAACCTGGGCAAAAGAAATGCTCAGCTGGTTTCGTCCGTATTCGCGTTTGACGATACTAGACATAGGTTCAATGGAGTTATAGACTCGGAAGCGTACAAGGCAGCCGCGAGCCTAGCAGACAGAGAGATTCGCGGCAGTGAAACACAAGCGGACGCGATCATGTCCAAGATGCTTGGGCTTTCAGATATGGATCGCCGCTACATTGAGAAGGAAATACTCCCGAAATGGCATGGTAGAAGTACTGCCAACTGGTACACGTATTCGTCTGGTGTTGATGAGGTTTCATTTGCCGTCGGCATAGTGTTCGGACGTTGGAATGTGGGTGTTCAAACAGGAGGGCGCCAGCCTGCGGTCTTGGTTGACCCTTTTGATTACTTGCCAGCCTATTCTCCGGGCATGCTGCAAAGCGCAGACGGAATTCCTGCTGCGGAGCTAGATGAGCCAGCGGGCTACCCGGTTTCCGTTGCTTGGAATGGTGTATTGCATGAGTCTGAAGAAACTAGCGGAGACCTCCTAGATCGAATACGGGATTTATTGCACTTGCTTTGGGAAGGGCAGGAAGCCGATGCGGAATCGAGAATAACGACTGCGCTAGGCGTTAAAGAACTACGAGAATATGTGCGACGCCCGGCGGGGTTCTTCTCTGATCATCTAAAGAAATACTCCAAGAGCGGACGCAAGGCGCCCATCTACTGGCCCTTGGCCACCAACTCCGGCCGCTACACGCTGTGGGTTTACTACCCCAGGCTGAACAATCAGACGCTCTACACTGCAATAAACAACTTCGTCGAGCCAAAGCTCAATCAAGTCGGCGCTGACGTGCTAGCGCTGCGCAACAAAGGTGCGACCCGCACCCGCGACGACGAGAAGCAGTTTGAAGCGCTGCAAGCCTTCGAGTTGGAACTGATCGAGCTGCGCGACGCCTTGCTCAATCTGGCGCCGACATACAAACCCAACCATGACGACGGCGTGCAGATTAGCGCCGCACCGCTGTGGCCGTTGTTCCGCCACAAGCCATGGCAAAAGGTGCTCCAGGACACCTGGACCAAGCTTGAAAAAGGCGACTACGACTGGGCGCATCTGGCATTGAACTACTGGCCCGATCGCATACGCGAGAAATGTA
>CAINNX010000017.1 GCA_903851305.1 uncultured Hyphomicrobiales bacterium
CGGCTGACAGACCCCAACCGGGGCATCGCCGTTTGGGAGGGACCACGCGTGGCCAATCAGATTCTCGTTTGCAAGACCGCCGATCTCGCGCCGGGCGAAATGAAGCGGGTGGAGCATGGCGAGCAGGCTCTCGCCGTCTACAATGTCGAGGGCACGTTTTACGCGACCAGCGACCGCTGCACCCATGGCCTGTCGAACCTCTCAGAGGGCGTGCTGATGGGCACCGAGATCGAATGCTCGATGCATTTTGGCACCTTTGATGTGACCACCGGCGAGCCCACCGGCTCCCCCTGCTCAATCGCGCTGCGCACTTACAAAGTCGAAATGCGCGGCGACGAGGTTTTTGTCGAGCTCGACTGAGGCTCCCCCCCTCTACCGTCATTGCTTCGCTTCGCGCGCAATGACGGCAACAAGGCGGCGGCAGGTTTACGGATAACCCGGGAACGTGCCGAACGAGCCAAAGCCCCATTGGCTGCGCCACGTGTCCTTGGGCCAATGTTTCGGGCGCTGCGGGCGGTCTTCGTGCCAGGGGCGTGGCTCGAAATAGCCGAGCGCCTCATCCTTCATCAGATCCATTTCCGCATACATTTCGATGCGATGATCTTCCGGATTGCGGTGATAGGCCGCCACATTATGCCCGACCAGATGGCGGATCGGACCCCAGACAAGCTGGATCTTGTGGCGCGTCAGCTCATCGCACGACTGGTGAAGGGCTGGCACGTCTTTCAGCTCGAAAGCAAAATGATGCAGGCGCTCATCCTCATAGCGGGCGAAATTCATCGTGTGATGATCAACCCCGCAACGCAGAAACGAGAAGTGGTCGCCAATCCAGTCTGACTCGCGAAAGCCCAACAGATCGCAATAAAAGCGCGTGAGTTTCTGCACGTCTTTCACGCGCCACGCGACGTGGCCGAGCTTCAGCGGCATGATGCCTTCGCGAATGCCATCGTCGGGCGCAAAATTATATTCGGCATAGACTTCGAGCTGCGTGCCTTTGGGATCTTTGAAAGCCAGCGCATCCTTCACGCCAGGCGTGATGTCGGAGCGGCGCTCATGCGCAATGCCCTCTTTGGTCAAAGCATGCGACAGCTCACCAAGGTCCGTGCCCGGTGCCACCTGCAAGGCGATGCCCGTCTGCCAAGCCTTGTCGCCCGCCTCGACCACAACCGCTTCATGTCCGACCTTGGTGGCCAGCACGCAACGCGTGGCAGAGCGTTCGACCACCGAGAGCCCAATCACATGCTGATAATAATCAACCTGCTGTGCCAGATCTGGCGTTGAAAATGTGATGTGGCCAAGGCGGCGCGTATCGATCATGGGAAAGTTTCCTTCTTTTTCTTCTGATTAATTCACGAGCTTGCTGAGGCGGTCAATCGCCTCCTGCGGCGCACCATTGATTTCGGCCATGACCTTTTCAATATCAGAGCCTGAGAGTGGCTCGACTTCGAGGCCTATCTTTTCTGCGTCAGCAATGAAGGCTTTGTCCTTCATTGTCTCGTCAAAGGCGGTTTGCATCGTTTTCACACGTGCAGCAGGAACGTCCGGTGGCAACAAAATCGGATAGGTCGTCTTGAACTTGGTCGCATAGACGCGCAGCATTTGCTTGGACGCATCATCTGTGGCGAGCTCGATGGCGGTCGGCACGTCTTTCAAATTAGCCAGTCGCTCGGTGCCAAACTGAATGAGAATGCGCGCCTTTTTTTCCTTCATCCAGTCAGGCTTGCCGAGCAGTGAGGAGAAATTGACGGTTGCGCCATGCACCTCGCCCTGTTCAGCGGCCAGAAAAATATCATTCACCCCCTTGTAGCCAGCAATGACTTTCATTTGCGTGCCAAGCAGCGCATTGGCCAGCGTGGGCAGAATGAAATTGTCACCACCGGGTGCGGTCGAGCCGAAATTGCTTGGCATCTTCTTCAGATCGTCAACCGTAGCAAAGGGGGTCTTGTGCCAGACCCAGAGCACTTGCGGTTGCTGGGCGGGCGTGCCGACAAAGCGCATTTTCGATAAATCGAAATGCACATTGGAACCATCGCGCGACAGGCTCTTCAGGCGCGGCTCCAGCACAATGCCATTAAGTGGCATACCCATCACCGTGCCGTCTTTTGCAGCTCGATTATAAAGATGGTTCATCATGACAATGGAGGCAGCACCCGGCATGTTCTCGACCAGCACCGATGGCTCGCCCGGCAAATGGCGACCCATATGCGCAGCCAAGGCACGACCGACGAAATCATAAGCGGCACCTGATGCGCCACCCACCAGAATGCGCACGGTCTTGCCTTTGAAAAAGGCCGCCTCATCCTGCGCCAAAGCGGGAGATGCAGAGAGTGCAAGCGTAGCCGCCAAAGCGAGACAAATCTTTTTCATGCTTCCTCCCCCACGGGCTGCGCTTCTTGATGGGCGCGATCCTTTTATTGTGCTCAGTCTAGCGCAAATCCATTGGCTTTTCGCAAGACCTGTAAAGCCTGCGCTGTATCTGTCCCGCGCCAAGACACGATCTGGTCGGGACGAATCAGCGCCAGCGGGGCCTGATAAAGCTCCCGCACAGCAGGCTGATCGAGGTGGACGACTTTCAGGTTGAGGCCCATTTGGGCTGCCGCATCCTCGAACGTGTTTGTCGACACATCAGCCTGCGTGACCAGCAAAGTCCATTCAAAGCCGAACAGATCGTAAAGCGAAGTCTGCTCGTCGATCCATAGATGCGGCGGGCGACCACCCGGACAGGCGGTGGGCACATATTCATTGGGCGTGTCGGGCGGCGGCGCACTGCCATCGCTGATGATGATGGGCGAGCCATCATAACGCCCGCCAAAGGTCACGCCGGGGATGTTGAATTCGCGCCGCGCATGGGCGTTGAAGTAGTCACCCGCCTCGTCGCGCGCCTTGGTGCCTTGCTCATTGCCCTCTTCAAGCTCAGGTGGCGCCTCGCGCCAACCAAGCGAATCCGCAAAGCCGCGCGCATAGGCGGTGTTGCGGCGTGCGAGCGGCTGGCGCTCGTCTTGATAGGTGTCGAGCAAATGCGGGCCAGCCTTGCCTTTCAGGCTAGCCGCGAGTTTCCATCCCAGATTGACGGCATCTTCAATCGCCGTGTTGTAGCCAAGGCCGCCAGCGGGCGTGAACAGATGGGCTGCATCACCGCCGATGAAGACGCGCCCCTTCTGGAACCCATCGGCCACAAGCGCATGGCCTGCCGTCCAGAAACCACGCGCCAGAACTTCAACCGGCATGTCTGCGCCGACCGCGCGCAAGAACATGGCTTTTGCCATATCATCGGTGATTGCATCTTCATCTTCATTCGCGCGCAATTGCGTATGGAAGGCAAATTCACCCTTGCCATCGACAGCCGCCATAAAGGTGCGCCGATCACCATTGAACGTGACATACATCCACGCCGCCGGATTGGGAACAACACGATATAAATCAGGTGCACGCAAATAGACGGCGCACATGCGCCCGCCCATGAAATCGCGCTGTACGCCTGTTTCACCCCCTAGGCTAAAACCAAGCGCCTCGCGTGTTTTGGAGCGAGGCCCATCCGCACCCACAAGATAGACCGCGCGCACATTCTGCCGCGCACTGCCATCTGCTTTTTCAATCAGTGCGGTCACGCCCTCATCGTCTTGCGTGAAGGAGACCAGCCGCCAGCTATAATTGACCGATATGTCAGGCAGTGCTTCGGCATGACGGCGCAACACTGTCTCGACGAATTTTTGCGACACGCGATGCGGCAATTCCGCCGCGCTCCATGAACCCGACAGGCGCTTGACCACATCGGTCGCCTGTTTGGCGGACGGCAGTGAATAACGCGCCAGCTCATATGTGGCATAGCGTGTAAAATAGGCGATATCGGTTGGATATTCGGCGGGCAATCCCGCGCTGCGCACATCGCGCGCGATGCCGAGCCTGCGATAATGTTCCATCGTGCGGGCTTGCGTCGCATTGGCCTGCGGATTGAACGCGGTGGATGGCTTTTCATCGATCAGGACGACGCTGATACCACGCCGCCCTAATTCATTGGCGAGCATGAGGCCACATGGCCCCCCGCCCGCGATCAAAACATCCGCTTCACCCGGAATGGACATCAATAAGGCTTCACAGTGCCTTCGATGGTGGTGCGCAGCATGAGGCGGCGCTGATCAGCGGGAAAATCCGTTCGCGCATGTGACGAGCAGCGATTGTCCCACAGCAGAAGATCACCCACGCTCCAGACATGCTCGTAAACAAATTCGGGCTTTTCCGCATGGTCAAAGACGGCGTTCAGAAGCGGCTGCGATTCCTCTTCGCTCATGCCTTCAATGCCGGTCGTCATCAGACGATTGACATAGATGGCCTTGCGATTTGTTTCCTCATGCGTGCGAAACAATGGGTGTTTGGCCTCACCGAAAGCCTCTGTGCCATGGCCATCGCCTTTTTTGGTCGAGCCATAATTGTAGAGATGCAGCGCCGTCTTGCCCTCGAGCTTTTCTCGGATTTGGGGGTCCAGCGTATCGTAAGCCGCATAGCCTGAGGCAAAGAGCGTGTTGCCGCCGTGCGTCGGAATCTCGACTGAATAGAGGAACGTGCCGTTATGGGGGATCGGCGCATGGATCATGTCGTGATGGAACATCATCTCGCCATCGGGCAGCGCGCCAATCGGCTCGCCATTCTCGCGGATGTTGGAGATCAGCATGATATTGGGCAGCAGGCGGTTGAACCCCGGCGGGAAGAATTTGGGCGGACGACGCAGAGCGCCGATCTCGCCAAAATAGGAGGAGACGCGCAGCAGATCTTCCTGCTCAAGTGTCTGGTCCGGGAAAACAATCACCAGATGGTCGAGCCAGGCTTTGTAAATCGCCTTTTGGGTGGCCTCATCGAGCGGTTGGCGCAGGTCGATACCGCGAATCTGGGCGCCAATATGTTTGGTGAGCGGCTTGATTTCGAGAGCCATGTCTTCCCTCCCCGGACGTTTTGGGGGCTGATGCCCCTCTTGGTCGTCTCAGGTTACAGACAGCCCTCCCCCCGCGCAACCGCCCCTGCTTGACCGGGCAAGCGCTGTCGCGCACATTCCCCTGCATAATCAATCCGAGCTGGGATACCGGCCAAGCGCTTCAGGCGGCAGGGAGACGATATGTCAAAACCACAAGTCCTCATCTACGCGCCCCGCGAAGAACCACAAGACATTCTGGACCGGCTGACATCAACCGGTGTCGAGATTTCCTGCGGGCTAAAAGCCTGGCAAATGCCGCGCACCGATTTTGAAGCCGATTTTGCCGCCGCCACCCGCGACAAAGTGGCTTTGATGGGCACATCGATCCGCCACACGCCGATCACGCGCGCTGTCATGGCCGAAGCGCAACGCCTGCGCGTGATCGCCAAATATACGGTGGGCGTCGATGATATCGACACGGATGCGGCGACCGAACTCGGCATTATGGTCTGCCATGCGCCCACCGAATCCAATTGCTTCGGCGTGGCCGAAACCACCATGGCGATGATGCTCGCCATGCTGAAGAAGGTTGTGCTGCGCGACCGCGAAGTGCGTGAGGGCAAATGGCGCGAGCCGCATATGGCCAC
>CAINNX010000018.1 GCA_903851305.1 uncultured Hyphomicrobiales bacterium
CTTTGCCCAGCAAGGAACCTTCACGCCCGTCGAGATCGCCCCCGATGATATGGCTTTTCTGCAATATACGGGCGGCACAACGGGGCGCGCCAAAGGTGCAATCCTGCTCCATCGCAACATCATCGCCAATGTGAACCAGTGCCAAGCATGGCTGCGATCATTTGCGGGCGAACGCGATGATCATGTGATGGTGACGGCGCTGCCGCTCTATCACATTCTGGCTTTGACGGCCTGCTGCCTGTTTGTTGCCAAACTGGGCGGCTGCCAGATTCTCATTCCCAACCCGCGCGATCTGCCAGCCTTCATCAAGACGATCAAAGGCGTGCGTATGACGATGATCGTGGTCGTCAACACGCTGGCCAATGCATTGGCCACACGCAAAGACTTTGCCGAGGTTGATTTCTCGCAGCTCGCCTTTGCCATTTCGGGCGGCATGGCCACACAAGCCGCTGTCGCAAAAAAATGGAAAGCGGTCACAGGCCGCCCTTTGATCGAAGGCTACGGCCTATCAGAGACATCGCCTGTTGCTTGCGTGAACCGTCTCGACATTGACGAATTTACCGGCGGCGTTGGCTATCCCGTCTCCTCCACTGACATCTCAATCCGCAACGACAAGGGAGAAGAAGTGGTGCTGGGCGAGCCCGGCGAGATCTGCATCAAAGGCCCGCAAGTGATGGCGGGCTATTGGCGACAGCCGGAGGAAACAGCAAAGAGCTTCACCAGCGATGGCTATTTCCGCACCGGCGACATTGGCACGGTGGACGACGATGGTCTGGTGCGCATTGTTGATCGCATCAAGGACATGATCCTTGTGTCGGGCTTCAACGTCTATCCCAATGAAGTGGAAGATGTGCTGGCCCAACATCCCAACATTGCCGAAGCCGCTGTGGTGGGCGTGCCTGACGGCCATTCCGGCGAAGCCGTGCGAGCCTTTGTTGTCACACGTGATGGCGCGCAGATGGATGAAGAAGAATTGCGCAACTGGTGCCGCGAAAAACTGACGGGCTATAAAGTGCCACGGCAAATTGACGTGCGCACATCCTTGCCCAAAACACCGGTCGGAAAAATCCTGCGCCGCGAATTGCGTGATGAGGTGATGCGGGGGTAACGCGGCCTGGTCCCCCTCCCCCTTGAGGGGACGCCCGTCATTGCGAGCGAAGCGAAGCAATCCACAAGCACCACGTGCAGCTGTCTGGATTGCTTCGTCGCTTTGCTCCTCGCAATGACGGCGGAGACTGCCGTCAAATCCCCTTGCTGCCCAGCGCTGCAGCGATTTCATCGAGAATGGCTGGATCATCAATGGTCGCAGGTGTCGACCATTTGTCACCATCGGCAATCTTCTTCATCGTGCCGCGCAAGATTTTGCCTGAGCGTGTCTTGGGCAGGCGGTTCACCGTGATCGCAATCTTGAAGGCCGCCACAGGGCCGATCTTGTTGCGCACCAGCGCCACAATTTCCTTCTCGACTTCGAGCGGCGATTGCGTGACGCCTGATTTCAGCACCACAAAGCCGCACGGCTGTTCGCCCTTCAGCTCATCCTTGATGCCAATGACCGCGCATTCTGCAACGGCCGGGTGCGAGGCCAAAACCTCTTCCATGCCGCCTGTTGAAAGGCGATGGCCCGCAACATTGATGATGTCATCGGTGCGGCCCATGATGAACAGATAGCCATCCTCATCTTTGAACCCCGCATCGGCTGTTTTGTAGAAGCCGGGGAATTCTTCGAGATAGCTTTCCTTCATACGGCCATCATTCTGCCAAAGCGTTGGCAGGCAACCGGGCGGCAGTGGCAGCTTGATGACAATGGAACCCATCTGACCGTTGGGCAAAGGCTTGGCGGCCTCGTCAACAATCTGCACATCATAGCCGGGCATCGGCACAGTGGGTGAGCCATGCTTGATCGGCAGCAGGCCAAGGCCTACGGGATTGCCAACAATGCCCCAGCCGGTTTCTGTCTGCCACCAATGGTCAACCACCGGCACGCCCAAAACCTTTTCAGCCCATGCGACTGTATCAGGATCCGCGCGCTCGCCCGCCAGGAACAATGTGCGCAAGGATTTGGTCCAATATTTTTTCAAGAATGTCGCGTCTGGATCTTCCTTGCGGATCGCACGGAAAGCGGTCGGCGCAGTGAACAAAGCGACCGCCTTATATTCTTCAATCACACGCCAGAAAGCGCCGGCATCCGGCGTGCCGATCGGCTTGCCTTCATAGACAATCGTCGTCGCGCCATGCAGCAGCGGGCCATAGACAATGTAAGAGTGGCCCACCACCCAGCCGACATCTGACGCCGACCAGAAGACTTCACCCGGATTGATGCCGTAGAGATTTTTCATCGTCCAGGTGAGCGCAACCATATGGCCGCCATTGTCACGCACGACACCTTTGGGAATACCTGTCGTGCCCGATGTGTAGAGAATGTAGAGCGGGTCCGTCGCTTTCACCGTCACGCAGTCTGCGCGCTTGCCGGCTTTCTTGTTGGCCTCGACAAGGCTCGTCCAATCATAATCGCGGCCCTCGATCATCTCTGCTTTGGCTTGTTCGCGCGCAAAGAGAATGACCTTTTCAGGCTTGGACGATGACAGGCGGATCGCTTCATCGAGCAAAGGCTTATAGGCCACCACACGGCCGGGCTCGATGCCGCAAGATGTGGTGAGCACGAGTTTGGGCTTGGCATCATCAATACGCGTTGCGAGTTCTTTCGCAGCGAAACCCCCAAAGACAACCGAATGAACAGCGCCAATGCGCGCGCAGGCATACATGCCAATCAAGGCTTCGGGGATCATCGGCATATAGACGATGACGCGATCACCCTTTTGCACGCCGAAATCCTGCAAGACAGCGGCGAGCGCACTCACTTCATCAAGCACTTGCGCGTAGGTGAGCTTGCGCTTGGTATTGGCGACAGGCGAGTCATAAATAATGGCTGTCTGATCAGCGCGACCATTCTGCACATGGCGATCAAGCACATTGTAGCAGGTGTTGCAGGTCGCATCCGGGAACCAGTGCCCATAGGGGCCTTGCGTCGCATCGAATATTTTCTTCGGCGCGTCGATCCAGTCCACGGCTTTGGCGGCTTGCCCCCAAAAAGCTTCCGGGTCTTTCTGCCAGCTGGCATAGACTTCGGCGTAAGAACTCATCGATCCCTCCCAAGGGGTATTTCCGTGCGCGGCCACATGGGCGCGAATACGGCCCCTTTCCTGCGACCCGATGCAGCTTTAAGCAACGGTTCGCGGATTAGCTCTTTGGCTTAATCCAAAAAGGGGAAGTCCCTTACGTCTCAGCGCTCTCGAAACGCGTCACCCGCGTCTGAGCGCACGGGCGACAAGAAATAATCGATCAATTTGCGCTTGCCTGTCTTGATCTCGGCCGTGACCGCCATGCCCGGCGCCAATAATACATCGCGCTCATCCACACGGATGGAGGCCTGTGAGGGCGCAACAATGACCGGGAAGACCAGATTTTGCATGCGTTGGCCGCCTGCTGTGGTGCGCCCATCATTCGATCTGACCACTCCGTCGGCCTCGGCTTGTCGGGCATCTGGTTCGGGGATCGCATCACGCCCGATGCGCGTGACATGGGCTGGGATCAGCCCATAGCGCGTAAACGGAAAGGCATCGAGCTTGATCGCCACCTCCTGCCCCTCTTTGACAAAGCCAATATCCTTGTTGGGAAGATAGACTTCAATTTCGAGTTGCCCGTCTGCGGGCACAATGCGCCCGATCTCCTGTCCCGCCCCCACCACCTGACCGGGCGATTGCACCGACAAGCCATGCACAAAGCCAGAAGCGGGACTGCGGATCACCATGCGGGCCAGCTTTGCCTCATTGCGTGCCAAGCGCTGTGACAGCTCATCGACCTGTCGCAAGGCCTCAATGCGCTTGCCGCCCTGTTCAGCCACAAAAGCAGAGATCAATTTTGTCCGCTCGGCTTGCAACACTTGAAGGGTCTGGGTCGTTGAGCGGTAATCACCCTCATAGCCAACAAGAACGGTTGTCTGGTAGCGCATGGATTCTTGCGCATCGATCAGACTTGCCTTGGTTCCGGCCCCGCTAGGCACAAGGGAATTGCGCATATCCACGCGCTCGCGCATGACAGCGATCAGTTCTTGTTGAGCGGCGATAACATTTTCCAATCGCTGAAGATCAATTGTTTTTTGAGCAAGCTGCGCGTCAATATGCGCCAGTTGCGCAGCGATGCTGCCAATCTCGGCGCGGTATAAGGCCCGCTCGCGCAACGCAATCTCTGCGGGAATATCAGCGGGGAGATCCAGATCTGCAGCACCAAACGGGATATTCGCCGCTGTAACGGAAGCCTCCCGGCGAATGGCTTCAGCGCGGACCGATGCCAAAGCCAAACGTGTTGCATGGGTGTCCGCTGCTGGCTCATCGGGTTCCAGCTCGAACAGAATGTCACCGTCCTGCACCTGCGCGCCATCGCGCACGTGAACCGCAAGAACTTTTCCAATCTCAAGTGTTTGCACAAGGCGCACACGACCAACGGGCTGCACTTTGCCACGCGCAACCGCAACAAGATCAACCTCACCAATCATTGCCCACAGCAGGGCAGCTACCGCAGCGGCGCAAATGGTGCGCGTGAAAATGACCGCCATTGGTGAGGGCGGCCGCTCGATAATTTCGAGCACGGCTGGCAAAAATTCACGGATGTCGTTGTCGCTGCGACGATCCAGGCGGCCGCGTAAAGTGACAATCTGTCCTTTGACCCAATTGGCTATGTTCAGGATATGCTGCTTCACGACAAGCCACCCATCTGCAAAGCCCAGAGGCGGGCATAAAGACCATTGGGGCGCGCCATCAATTGCTCATGCTGCCCAGCCTCCACAATCCGCCCGTCAAACATGGAAACAATCAGATCGCAATCACGCACTGTGGACAGGCGATGCGCGATGATGATGGTGGTGCGCCCTTGTGAAATCCGGTTCATATTTTTCTGAATGGCAGCTTCGCTCTCGTAATCAAGCGCACTGGTTGCCTCATCAAAAATCAGGATGCGTGGATTGGTCACAAGCGCGCGCGCAATGGCGATGCGCTGGCGCTGGCCGCCCGACAGATTGGCGCCGCGCTCCTCGATCATCGTGTCATAGCCTTCAGGCAGTTTGGCAATAAATTCGTGAGCGCCCGCCATGCGTGCGGCCGCCATCACTTGCGCCCGCGGCATGGCCGGATTGGCAAGGGCAATGTTCTCATGAACGGTGCGATTGAAGAGGATGTTCTCTTGCAGGACAACGCCCGTCTGACGCCGCAACCAGCCCGGATCAACCCCCGATAAATCGATACCATCCAGCAGGACGCGCCCTTTTTGCGGCACGTAAAAACGCTGCAGCAATTTGGCAAGCGACGATTTGCCCGAGCCTGAGGGACCCACAATGCCAATGCGTTTACCAGCCGGGATTGTCAGGCTCAGCTCGCGAATCACATCAGGTGCATTTGGCGCATATCGGAAATTGACGTCCATGAACTCAATATGCCCACGCGCCGATGGCAGCGACCCAACACTGCGCATGGCAGGCTCTGGCTGGGCATTGAGAATATCGCCAATGCGCGCCATCGACACTTTGACCTGCTGGAAATCCTGCCAAAGCTGCGACAGACGCAGGACCGGTTGCGAGACTTGTCCGGCAATCATGTTGAACGCCACCAGAGCGCCAACTGTCATGTCGCCGCTCATCACAAGATGCGCGCCAAAGAACAAAAGCCCCGCCGTCACCAGGCGATTGATGGCTTGAATAGCGCCCTGCCCGATCGCACCAAGTCGTGACGCCTCAAAGCTTGCTTTCACATAAGCCGCCAGGCGCTCATCCCACTCGCTGCGCATTTGCGGCTCAATTGCCGCTGCTTTCAGTGTTTGAATTCCCACAACAGCTTCGACCATAAATTGCTGACTGGCGGCACCTGTCTTGAACATATCTTCAATGCGCACTTCAAGAACTGGACGCAGCAATAAAACAACGAGGACATAAAGCGGGAAACTGGCAATCACCAGAAGTGCCAATTGCGCAGAATAGGAAAATAAAACGGCAACAAAAATCAGCGCAAAGAAAAGATCGAGCAGCGCCGTCAAACCTTGCCCCGTCAGAAAGCTGCGTATCTTTTCCAATTCACGCATGCGCGCCACAGTCTGCCCAGCGGCTCGCGATTCAAAATAGGCAATGGGCAGGCGTGCCAAATGCGTAAACAGACGATGCCCAAGCTCGACATCGATGCGGCTAGTCGTGTGATTGAGAATAAATGTCCGCAGAAATTGCAAAATCGTGTCAAAGACAATGACCAGAACAAAACCAACCACCAGCACATTCAAGGTGGAGAGCGTATTATGCACCAGCACCTTGTCGACCACGACCTGAAAAAACAGGGGCGAAACCAAAGCGAAAATCTGCACAAAAACGAAGCGAGCAAAACATTGGCCAGCGGGCGACGATAACGCCACACAGTGGCACCAAACCAGCGCAGATTCAGCTGATCAATCTGCAGATTGAAAAGCTCAAACCGACGCTGGATCAAAACAAGTTGTGGTTCAATTTCAGCCAGAATATCGACCGCCTCGCGCTCGATGTCTTCACGCGAGATCGGGTCCACCACGCGCACTAGTCCGCTACGCATGCGTCCTTCCAGAATGATCCAGTCTCCTGACAGGCGGCGCGCAATCACGGGTGCCGGCAAGTCCTTCAGGCAATCAACATCCACACCTTGGTGCAAGCGTGCCCTCAGCCCCAAAATCCGCGCGGCTCGCACAAGATCCTCGCTGGTCGCCGTGCGTTCGCCCAACGCAAGCTCTCGGGCAAGGGCAATGGGATCAGCAGGCGTGCGATAATAAGCAGCGACCCCGGCGATGGCGACAAGCCCGGAATCGAGACGCACATTGGCCGGTTCTTCGGAAACTGTCTCGTTCATCAAAATACAATCTGAAAAAAATAATCGCGCCCTTTATGGGCGCTACAATAGCAAGATCATCAGATAAACCTGACGCTCGGGAACTTTTAATGACATGCGCTCAATTGAGAAACGAAAAAAACAAGATTGCTTAATGCGCAATCTCCCACCATTTTGGGCAGCTAGGGTACGCGACAAACAAGTTGCGTGAATATCAGCAGAAACATCCAGATTTGTGAGAAAGGCCGCCGCGCAGATGGTTCCGGACCCCGTTTTTTATCTGGCAGCCATTCCTGCAGTGCTGCTTCTGGGGCTGGCCAAAGGTGGCTTCTCCGGCCTTGGCATGGTGACTTTGCCGCTCATGGCCTTGGTCGTCCAACCGCTGCAAGGCGCTGCCATCATCATGCCGATCCTGATGGTGCAGGATTTCGTCTCGCTCTGGGCCTATCGCAAAACCTGGGACCGCCGCATTCTCGCGCTGTATCTGCCCGGCACGATTGCGGGTCTCCTGACCGGCGCTGTGCTGGCGAGCTATGTCTCCAACGCCATGGTCGAATTGATGGTCGGGCTGATCGCCACGATCTTTGTCATTCTGCACTGGCTGCGCAAACCACCCGCCAAGGATGAACCGCCCAAGCAACCGCGCTTTGGCCCGGCCGTTTTCTGGGGCGTGCTGTCGGGGTTCACATCCTTCATCGCCAATACAGGCGGCGTGCCGTTTCAGGCCTATACGGTGCCCCTGCGCCTGCCGCCCTTCGTCTATGCGGGAACATCGACGATGCTTTTCATCTGCATCAACTGGATCAAATTCGCCCTGTTCGTCATGCTCGGCCAGGTGTCGCAAAGCAATCTGGTGATCTCAGCCACACTTCTGCCGGTGGCGGTGGCCGCGACGTTTCTGGGCGTCTGGCTGGTCAAGCGTATGGAAGCGAGCCGCTTCTACGGCATCATCACGACAACAACCTTCATTCTCGGCCTCAAACTGATTTGGGACGGCGCACGAGATATGGGCTGGATTTGATCCGAGGTCTTAAAACATGAAGTCAGAGGCGAGGGGTTTGCTGGACCATACATCAACACGCATGTCTGCTTTTTTATCGCCGTTAAGATCGGCAAGCACGCTTCAGATGCCTATGTTGGGCTGGTTCGCATATGCGAGAGCCACTTTTACTTCACCGCCAGCGCCGGTAAATTCAGACACGAAGGTAAATTTCTGGGTCCCGGCTTTTTTAGTATTGGCATCAAATCCGCTGAGCACAATTTTGTCAGCCCCACTCTCAAAATCAAAAATATTATCCGGAAGATCTGAATATTTCGCCGCGCTCTGATTTTGAAAAACAAACCGATCTTTGCCAGTGCCACCCACCATCAACTCGCGACCTTCTCCGGAGACAAGCGTGTCATTACCTTCATCGCCATTCAAATATGTAGAGAATTTTGAAAAGACCTGAAGGTAATCATTTCCAGGCCCGCCAAAAACAAAGAGCCCACCCATATAATCTCCACTATTGCCGAGTAAGACGTCATAGGATTGTGCGTAAATAGTGTCGTTTCCGTCACCTCCCAACAAATCAATGAAATCATTCGGCTTTTCAGATAAATAATAAAAATCAATCGTGTCGTTTCCGGCCCCACCTGTGATTGTCAATGTATCGTCTTCGCCAAGTTTAATTCCATCGGCGCGAATTGATATGTAATCGTTGCCACCCAGAGCATCGAAAACAATATTCCCTTTTTTGCCGATAAGGCTGTCCTTTGTGATGATGAGCTGGTCGGCTTTCTGGGTCGCGGGGAACGGCAGTGCGGGCATGATATGCTCCTGAGAAATGACACGTTTTAAAATATTCAAACGGGCGCATGACGGCCTGATGATAATGCATCAATTAAAATACGAGTGCGGATGTTGATCCGCACTCGATCTATCCCTGACAGATGTTTGTTTTTTTAAATGCTCAATGGACCGTTTCCGGTCGCTGCTTCGTTCGCAGCTTTTCAATCTCATCACGCAAAACGAGCTTTTTGCGTTTCAGCTCAGCCATCTGCAGAGCGTCAGTCGCTGGATGATGCTTGGCATCTTCAAGCTGCTTTTCAATAGCCTTGTGGCGGCGTTCCAATTCGACGAGATGATTATGCAACGACATCCGGCAATTCCTTTTTGAGATTGCTGTCGACACCTCGAAGTTTGGCACGAAACGGGACACTTGCAAGCGGAAAGAATACCCCCAAGCCTGTCAAAATATCTTGAGAGGCGCTGGGGTTAAGCCTTCCGTTTCGACATATTCATTGCCAAGCCTGTCTTGGCCAAACCTGTCTTGCCTTGGGCGGGCTGACCCGCGCATGATAAGCATCGAATGGCTGGGCGGGATTCGCGCCAGTCACGCAGAATCGCTCGGAAGTTCTGGCGCATGGCCAATAAATTGAGTGACGAAGACCGGGCCGCTTTCGAGACCGAGGCCGGACGACTGCGCGAGGAACATCGCGATCTTGATGCTGCTATTGATGCGCTTGAGCTGGTGGGCAAGGGCGACCAGCTGCAAATTCAACGGCTCAAGAAGCGCAAACTCTTTCTACGTGACCGGCTGGCCTTCCTCGACGACCAGCTGACCCCCGACATTATCGCGTGAGGCAGGTGAGGCCGTCCTTGCGAGCGAAGCCAAGCAATCCAAAGGCCTGACGCTGTGCTTCTGGATTGCTTCGTCGCCTACGGTTCCTCGCAATGACGGCGCTGGAGCGCCTTTCGTCCCCAAAACTTGCCCTGAAGCCCGCCATCGTCTATCTGAAGCCGCTTCTTTCTCAAGGAGCCGAACGCCATGGCCCGCATTCCTGTCGCCATCATCATGGGCAGCCAGTCTGACTGGGCGACCATGCGCCATGCCGCCGACATGCTCGACAAGCTCGCCATCCCTTATGAGGCGCGCATCGTTTCAGCCCACCGCACCCCCGACCGTCTCGTCGCCTTCGCCAAGGGCGCCAAGGCCGCTGGTTTTCAAGTCATTATTGCAGGCGCTGGTGGGGCTGCTCATTTGCCCGGCATGACCGCGGCCATGACGGCCCTGCCCGTCTTTGGTGTGCCGGTGGAATCCAAAGCGCTATCGGGACAAGATTCGCTTCTTTCCATCGTGCAAATGCCAGCCGGCATTCCGGTCGGCACTTTGGCGATTGGCAAAGCGGGTGCTGCCAATGCTGCGCTGCTGGCCGCCAGCGTGTTGGCGCTGCATGATGATGCGCTTGGCCAAAGGCTGGAACAATTCCGCGCCACACAAACCGCCTCTGTCGCTGAACACCCGACCGACGACGAAGCAACAAAATGAGCGACGCACTGAAACCCGGCGACACCATCGGCATTCTGGGTTCAGGCCAGCTCGGGCGCATGATTGCGCTGGCGGCGGCGCGGCTTGGTCTGCGCACGCATATTTATTGCCCCGAGTCCGGTCCTGCCTTTGACGTCTGTGCACAACACACTCTTGCTGCATATGATGATGAAAAAGCGCTCGCCGCTTTTGCCGAGAACGTGCAGGTGGTGTCTTACGAATTTGAAAATGTGCCTGCCAATACGGCGGCTTTTCTGGAAGCGCGCAAAGCCGTGCGCCCCGGCCCGCGTGCCTTGGCGATTACGCAGGACCGTTTTAGCGAGAAAAGTTTTCTGAACGATCTGGGCATTCCCACCGCGCCCTTCGCCGCCATCGACTGCGTGGAAGACCTGGAACAAGCCGTGGCGAAATTGGGTCGCCCGAGCGTCTTGAAAACGCGCCGCTTCGGCTACGATGGTAAAGGCCAGACCATCATCCGCGAAGGCGATGATCTCGAACAAGCTTTTACAAGTCTGGGGAGTGGCGCTTGTATTCTGGAGGGCTTCGTCTCATTCGCACGTGAGATTTCCGTGATCGGCGCGCGCGGATTGGATGGATCTTTCGCCGCATTTGATGTGTGCGAAAACGAACACGCCAACCACATTCTCTCACGCACCATCGTGCCAGCCCACGCTGCACCAAAGACACAGTCGGTAGCCATAGACATGGCGGGCAAAATTGCGGCTGCGCTCGATTATGTGGGCGTGATCACGGTCGAGCTGTTTCTGGTGGAAGATGCGGGATCCGAGCGCATCGTGGTCAACGAGATCGCCCCGCGTGTGCACAATTCCGGCCATTGGACGCTGGATGGGGCTGTGACCTCCCAGTTCGAACAGCATGTGCGGGCCATTTGCGGCTGGCCGCTGGGCTCGCCCGCCCGCCATGGGGCGATTGAAATGCACAACCTGATCGGGTCGCAAGCCGATGATTGGGCCGCCCTTCTGGGCCAGGCCGGGGTAGCATTGCACCTCTACGGCAAGCATGAAGCCCGCGAGGGGCGCAAAATGGGCCACTGGACTCGGGTTTTACCCGAATAACCTTCTATTCAGCCGGATAGTGTGTTCCCAATTCAATCAGCGCCTTCTCCAGTGGGCTTCCAGACGGAAGGACACCCGACGGACAATGTGCACAAGGGCCTGTGCGTGGGCGCGTCCCCAACATGGAGCGGCGCCACCGCGCGGCGGCAGCATTTGCATAAACAAGATAAATCGGTTCATCGGCGCGCAATTGGCCGATGACATTATGCGCATGTTCGGGACGATCTCCGCGAATTTCACAACAAGGCACAACGCGACCCGAGTGGCCAATCGTAAATCTTGAAAAGGGATAGTGGCAGGCCTGCATGCGCGATTGTGGCCCAGCGACATCCTCAACACTACCGCCACGATTTGAGCCATGCCGCCAATAATTGATGGCTCTTATTTCGATATGGATGGAATTGTGGGGGATACACGCTGCACAGATAGTTCCGGGCTGCAGGGTTCCGAGCTTCACGCCGCGACCAACCCGTCCGCAAATTTCCGTCATTCGCTCGATGGCATAGGCATCGCTGTAAATATCATCAGGCCGCATATGAATGGAGATATGCATATAATTCAGTCCAGCCATCGCAAGCTGGTCCAGCAAATCGGCGGTGAGATAATCACCATTTGTATAGATCTGGATATTGGCATCGGGCAGGGCCGCACGGGTCTGGGCAATACGTGTAATGATATAGGGATCTGACAAAGGCTCGTTGTAATTGCTCAGCACGATGACACCGCGAAAATCGATCTCCCTCAGGTCACCAATCACCCGATCAAACAGAGCATCGTCCACCCGCTGGTTGGGGCCAAGACGGTCGCCGGACACATTCGGGCAGTAACCGCAGCGCCGGTTGCAATAAGAATGGGTCTCAAATTCAACATAATGAACATTGGTCCGGAATAGCTGCCTGGCCCGATCCAGATCGGAAACGCCAGAAAAAGCGTCTTGGGTCAAAATCATGGAAACTCCATAACAAACAGCGCTGAACAACGGCACAGCCCGATCAAAAGGGTCTCGCAATCCTCATAATCGGGAGCCAAACATCTAGAATCGCACAGATTATAGCCTTAATCTGCAAAATGCCCCAAGGCAGGGACCAGGCCGCCCTCAAGGCGGCACTCTCTGACTCAGACCGGTGCAAATCTGGCCCCGACTGGCTGGACAGCCCCCCACCGTTCTGCTATTTCCGCCCCCACGTTGTGATGCCTCGCGGTTTTTCGCGGGCCGCATCCCATTTCCCGACTTCTCCGTTCGCCCTCGGGCAACGACCTATGACAGGATCTTCTGGTGCAAGTTCTCGTTCGCGACAACAATGTCGATCAGGCTCTCAAGGCTCTCAAGAAGAAGATGCAGCGTGAAGGCATCTTCCGTGAAATGAAGCTCCGCGGCCATTACGAGAAGCCGTCAGAAAAGCGCGCCCGTGAGTCGGCTGAAGCCGTCCGCCGCGCCCGCAAGCTCGCACGCAAGAAGATGCAGCGCGAAGGCCTGCTGCCGATGAAGCCGAAGCCTGTCATGGGCGCTCGCTAAGCTTCTGAGCCATTTCTGAGTTTTTTCGCGGCGCCTCCGGTTCATTCCGGGGGCGCCGTGATTTTTTAACCACTTATCAGGCATCTTGCAGCCATCAACGGACATGAACGCGATTTGTCCGCAATTGGGATTTAGGCAGACACAGCGCCTTCATCCGCGGGTTGCACAAGACACAGGGCCTGATGATGACCACACAAGCTTCCCCACACCACCTGCCCCGCAAAGGGGCGCAGCTCAGCGTCCTGGCGACAGCTGGTGTGCTGAGCCTGCTACTGGCAGCTTGTGGCCCCACGGGCCGCTCGATCAATGCGGCGGGTGTGGCGGAGCTGGAGCAACGCAGTGAGGCGAGCGAGACGAATATTGCCTCGCTCAACCAAGTGGTCGCCGCCAACCCGAATATGCCCGAGCCCTACAACACACGCGGCGCAGCCTATGCGCGCGTGGGGCGCTTTCAGGAAGCGATCACGGATTTCTCGACTGCAATCAAAATCGATCCCAACAATGTCGCCGCCTACACCAACCGCGCGCTCGCCTATCGCCAGATCAATCGCAATGATGCGGCACTCGCCGATTTCAATTCCGCCATCAGCGTCAATCCGCGCCATGCGCCAGCCTTTCTGGGCCGCGCCAATCTCTATCGCGCGCAAGGTCTGCTGAGCGAAGCCATGGCGGATCTTGATGTGGCCATCCGCCTCAATCCGGAAGCTGCTCCCGCCTTTCACGCGCGCGGCCTGATCTGGCAGCGCCAAGGCAATCATCCTCGTGCCATTACAGATTTTGACAATGCAATTGATCGCGATCCGTTTGCCTCAGCGCCCTATCTGGCGCGTGGCCAAAGTCTGATCATTGTCGGCAAATATGACGCCGCTATTGAAGACTTCAATGCGACGCTGAATGTTGACAACAAAAACGGTGACGCTTGGGCGGGCCTGGGTCTGGCTTATGAGCGCCAAGGCAATCGCCCGAAGGCCATTGAATCCTACCAGCGCGCGCTGGTCGTCGACAATAATAACAAGATGGCCCGTGATGGCATCGCGCGTTTAGGGACCCGCGCTTAACGCTCGGGCCCTGTAAAGGCGATCCGCACCATATTGGTCGCACCCGGCGTTCCAAACGGAACACCTGCCACGATGATCACGCGGTCGCCCTCTTTGGAAAAACCTTCGCGGTTTGAAAATTTGCACGCGCGCATCGCCATGTCATCCAGGTCGCTTGCATCTTTCGTCACCACGGGATGAACGCCCCAAACCAGCGTCAAACGACGCGCCGTGTTGCGATTGGGGGTGAGCGCCAGCACCGGTGGCTGCGGACGTTCGCGCGCAATGCGCAAAGCGGTCGAGCCTGATGATGTCCAGGCAATCACAGCTTTCAGATCAAGTGTTTCGGCGACATCACGCGCAGCAACCGCAATCGCATCCGCACCTGTAGCTTCGGGAGCCGCGCGCTGCGCATTGATCACAGTGCGGAACACGGGGTCGGTCTCGACTTCTTCGGCAATGCGATTCATCATCGTTACCGCTTCAATCGGATATTGTCCTGCAGCGCTTTCGGCTGACAGCATCACCGCATCGGCACCCTCAAACACGGCGGTCGCCACATCGGAAACTTCCGCGCGTGTGGGCACGGGCGAGGTGATCATGGATTCCAACATTTGGGTCGCCACAACCACAGGCTTGCCGAGGCGGCGCGCCATGCGCGTGATGCGCTTTTGCAAGCCCGGCACTTTCTCAACCGGCATTTCAACACCCAGGTCACCACGCGCAACCATGAGCGCGTCCGCCATTTCGACAATCTCGTCGAGACGCGCAATGGCTTGTGGCTTTTCGATCTTGGCCAAAACGTAAGCAC
>CAINNX010000019.1 GCA_903851305.1 uncultured Hyphomicrobiales bacterium
AGGGAGACACCCCACCGCTCCTTGAAACCCCCGCCGAAACATTGCAGAAGAACGCATCCGGCCGCTGCCCTCTTGAGGGGTGCGGCCCCTGTCAGGCCCGGAAATCATCATGGCTGAACCTTTGCGCGTTGGTATTGCCGGTCTTGGCACCGTTGGCGCTTCTGTCATTCGTCTTCTTGAGCGTCAGGCCGCGGCACTGGCTGCGCGCGCTGGGCGCGGCGTCAAAGTCACTGCTGTGTCAGCCCGCGATAAGTCGCGTGATCGTGGTGTCGATCTCTCTGGCGTGATTTGGTTTGATGATCCCGTGGCGCTCGCCAACTCCAAAGAGATCGATCTGTTTGTTGAATTGATCGGCGGCGATGAGGGCCCCGCACGCGCCTCGATCGAGGCGGCGCTGTTATCTGGCAAATCTGTCGTTACCGCCAATAAGGCGTTGCTTGCCAAGCACGGCATGTCGCTTGCCAAACTTGCCGAAGACAAGCATGTGGCGCTTGCCTTTGAAGCCTCGGTGGCTGGCGGTATTCCGATTGTGAAGACGTTGCGCGAAGGTCTTGCAGGTAATGCGATCAGACGTGTTTATGGCATCCTCAACGGCACCTGCAATTATATTCTCTCGCGCATGGAACTTGAAGGCCTCTCGTTTGAAGCCTGCCTGGCTGATGCGCAGCGCTTGGGCTATGCCGAGGCTGATCCGACTTTCGACATTGGCGGTTTTGATACGGCGCATAAGCTTGCAATTCTGACATCACTCGCGTTCGGCACAGCTGTTGATGCGGAGGCCGTGCATGTGGAAGGTATCCAGTCAATCACACTGGCCGATCTGAAGGCTGCAGAAGAACTGGGCTATCGCATCAAATTGCTGGGCGTGGCGCAGCGCACCGACAAGGGCATTGAGCAGCGCGTGCATCCGACCATGGTGCCGAAATCGTCTGCGATTGCCGAAGTCATGGGTGTCACCAATGCGGTGACGATTGACGCCGATGCCGTGAATGAACTGACGCTTGTTGGCCCGGGTGCGGGTGGCATGGCAACGGCTTCTGCTGTTGTGGCTGACATTGCCGATATTGCGAAGGGCATTCGCTCTGCGCCCTTTGGTCTGCCAACCAGCATTTTGGAAAAAGCTGCCCGCATTCCCGTGCAGCGTCATGAGGGTGGCTATTACATTCGCCTCTCCGTGCATGATCGCCCGGGTGCTGCCGCCGCCATCGCCACACGCATGGCGGAACGCCAGATTTCGCTCGAAAGCATTATGCAGCGCAAGCCCATGCACAAGCGCGGCGCGCTCGCCAGTGCAAATGCAGAGGCTGTGCCGGTTGTGCTGATCACCTATGCAACGTCCGAATCCACCATCCGCGATGCGCTCGAAGCCGTTGTGAAAGACGGATATATTGCAGGCGCGCCGCAAGTCATCCGCATCGAACGCGAATAATTTTTCTCAAGGGCCCAGAAGGACCGACCATGACTGATCTTGTCATCAAGCAGAAGGATATCATTGAGCGTATCCTCACACTCGAACTGGTTCGCGTGACAGAACGCGCTGCAGTAGCGGCTGCGCGTCTGCGTGGACGTGGTGACGAGAAGGCCGCCGATCAGGCCGCCGTGGATGCGATGCGCCGCGAATTGAACCGCCTGCCGATTGACGGCACGATTGTCATTGGCGAAGGCGAGCGTGACGAAGCGCCGATGCTGTTCATCGGCG
>CAINNX010000020.1 GCA_903851305.1 uncultured Hyphomicrobiales bacterium
GAATGGTGTTCGAAAACGTGACCGTCGATAGTCTCTCTAGCGACCCCTGCCTCACAGCAAAGGTCTCGCAAGGACACCGCCGTCCACGTTTCTCTTTCTTCCGATTTACATGTCAAACAGTGTAGTTCTCTCAACCAAACGCACTCGACAGGGGTGTGCTCCGGTTGCCCGGCACCATGCGCCATAGAGGGTCAGGAAGAACGGCAACGCCTCAATAAAGAGCGCATCGCCGGTGTGGGGTGTTTCTAGTCCCTGCCTTAGAATGAGTCAACAGCGATTTGAAAAAAGGCACAAAGACTTACCCACAGGCAGTCCGCCACGCCTGACGCTGCCTCACAATCTGGTCGTAATTGAGAAAAGCAAGATTTTTCATATATTTAACAAAATTGTTCCGATTTCGCCCGACAAAGGCGCAAACCAAATGCCGCGACCCATTCGCTGCCAGCGAGGCTGCCCTCCTGATTTTGCAGACTGAGCTGCAGCGGCTTGGAAATGGACTTCAGCTTAATCATTGAGCCCTTCGACCATTCACCTACGAACCCAGCCGCACCACCCCGCTTGACCGGGCAAGGCTTGGTCCGCCACAACTCGTTGCATCAGAAAAGCAATAACAACGGGCGCGACCATGCACGACCATCACCACCACGATCATCACGGACATGGCCACAAGCACCATCATGGCCACCACCATGATCATACGCCGAAAGATTTCGGTCGCGCCTTCATTGTTGGGCTTGTTCTCAATATTGGTTTTGTCATCGCTGAGACAGCCGCGGGCATCATCGGCAATTCGATGGCGCTGATTGCAGATGCTGGCCACAATGCTTTTGATGTTGTGGGATTGATGGTCGCATGGGCCGGCCTATCACTTGCCAAGCGCAAGCCCAGTGAGCGTTTTACCTTCGGGCTTGGTAAATCCTCTGTTCTGGCAGCTTTCATCAATGGAATGTTGCTGCTGGTGGCTGTTGGCGCGATCACGATTGAGGCCGTGCAGCGACTGATGACGCCGCAACCTGTCGCTACAAACATGATGATGGCGGTTGCTGCTGCTGGTGTTGTCGTCAACGGCGTGACTGCTTTCATGTTTTCAGGTGGTGCAAAGTCAGACATCAACATTCGCGGCGCTTTTATTCACATGGCAGGTGATGCGGCGATTTCGGCCGGCGTTGTGATTGCAGGCTTTGTGATTTCACTCACCGGGCTTGTGTGGATTGATCCACTGATGAGCCTTGTTCTGAATATTGTCATTGTGATTGGCACGTGGGGACTACTGACACAGGCCTCACGCATGGCATTGGCTGGCGTGCCTGATGATGTTGATCCCGAGGCCATCCGCTCAACCCTTTTAGGGTTGCCCGGCGTGCGCGAAGTCTGCGACTTGCATGTCTGGTCATTGTCGACACAAGACAAAGCCATGAGCTGTCATCTGGTGATGCCAGCAGGCCATCCGGGAGATGCGTTTCTGGTCGAAGCTGCGCGCATCATGAAAGCGCGCCATAAAATTGCACATCCCACATTCCAGATTGATCTCGAACGACAAGTCGATTGCCCGCTGCTTACCAGCTAGCTTGCGCGCTTGATCCCGAACTGATCTGATCTCACAAAAATCAGGGAGGGGAGCATGTCCAAGATTATCAAGACCATGATCACGCCACACCGCCGCGCTTTTTTGGCGGCAGGTGCCTTGGGGGCAGGCACTGCAGCGACCTTCGTCGCCATGGGCAGCACATCCGCCACAGCACAAGACTTGAACACGCGCCTCGACACCAATGCGCCCTTTCTGCATATGCCACCCACCGATCAGGTGCCGACAACATCGGGCTTGATCGACATTCCCGGCGCGCAGCTTTTCTATTGGGACACGGGCGGCAACGGACAGCCTCTTGTGCTGATGCATCCCGCCTCCGGCAGCGCCATGATCTGGGCCTACCAGCAATCTGCTTTTGCCAAAGCGGGCTATCGCGTGATTGCTTATTCGCGCCGCGGCTATGCCAAATCATCCCTCTATGACAAAGCCAACCCCGGCAGCGGATCGGAAGATCTCGCAGCTTTCACCAGTGCACTGAAACTGCCACGCTTTCATCTGGTCTCCTCAGCGGCAGGCGGCTCGATCTCGATGGATTTCGCGCTGTCCTATCCTGACAGGGTTTTGTCGCTGACCATTTCGAGTAATTCGGCAGGAGTGCGAGATGGCGCCATTTTCAAAGCGGCCGAACAATCCAAGCCACAAGGCTGGGATAAAATGCCGGTCGAGTTTCGCGAGCTTGGGCCCTCTTATCGCGCCATCAATGCGCAGGGTACGAAACTCTGGCTTGATCTTGAGCACCATGCACTGACGGGCACAGACTATCGGCAAGCGCCAACCAACCGCATCACGGATACAGCGCTTCGAAATGTGAAAGTGCCGACCTTGCTGATTGCTGGTGCGGCTGATCTCATCACCCCGCCCGCGATCATGCGATTGGTGCGCGATGCCATTCCCGGCGCGCTCATGGTAGTCGCAGAGGAAACGGGCCATTCCGTCTATTGGGAAAGGCCAGATCTTTTCAACGCAGCGGTTCTTTCCTTCATCGGCCAGAAACGCACTTGAAAATCATGCCCATTCAGCGCAACAAGACGCCTTAAAGTGCCGCCGCTGGCAAACAGCAAGAAACTGAATGACCGGTTCGAACAACGGCGACATATCTGCGGCCTGGGGAAGGAGACAAAACCATGAGCAACAAGCACATGGATTGCGGCATTTTTGATCGTCGGCATTTTCTACGGCTCGCAGCTGGCAGCTCCAGTGCCCTGCTCGCACCTGCCGCCCTCGCCGATGTGGAGCCTTTTTACAAAGGCAAGAACATCGACCTGATCATTGGCTATCCCCCTGGTGGCAGTAACAATCTTTATGCGCGCGTGCTGGCCAACCACATTGGCAAATATATTCCCGGAAACCCCGGCGTTGTTGTGCGCAACATGCCGGGCGCTGGCAGCGTGACAGCAGCAGCCTTTGTTGCCAATTCCGCGCCACGCGATGGAACTGTGCTGGCGCTGGCCTCCCCCACTCTTCCGCTTGAAGAGCGCCTGACGCCTGCAGGCGGCGGACAGCGTTTCAAATCCTCAGAGTTCTCTTGGATCGGGCGCATTAATACGCTGGTGAATGTGATCTTCACGCGCGGCCCATCCATCAAGACGTTTGATGACGCGTTTAAAACCTCCGTGCGCCTGTCAGCAACGGGTGCGGGCTCGGCCATCACTGTCTACCCCAATGCTACCAATACAATTCTGGGCACCAAATTCGACATTGTGCGCGGCTATTCCGGCTCGATGGAAGGAATGCTCGCGGTAGAGCGTGCAGAGGTCGATGGACATTGCACGGGTTGGGACACGCTCAAGACCAGCCATCCGGCATGGATTGAAGACAAGAGCGTCAACATTCTCACGCAATTTGCCTCCAAGCGTCATGCGGAAATGCCCAACGTCCCGACTGTCGTCGAATTCGCCAAGACAAAGCACCAGACAGATCTGATGCGCGCCATCGTCAATGCGGCTGATATTGGCACGAGCTTCTTTTCCTCACCCAATATTCCAGCGGATCGGCTCGCCATCCTGCGCAACGCCTTTCTGCGTTGCATGGAAGACAAGGACTTTCTGGCTGAAATCGCCACGCTGAAGATCGGGCTTGATCCGATGGCCGGCGAGCGCGTGGCCGAGACGGTTGCAGAGATTGCCAAAATCCCCGACGAGCTGGTGCCCGAGTTGCAACAAGCCAGCCTCATGGTCGCCAACAAGTAAGACAAGATCAGGAGAAACCCGATGAACATTCCAACCAAAGCCAAAGAATTCATGACGACGTGGCACACGTCGGCCCGCTCCTATCTGCCAGCTTGGGCCTTGCGCCAGAAGTCGAGCCTCCTGAACTCCGGCAAGAGCACCCGCGCTTTACCGATGTTTCGCGCTTTCGATCTTCTGAAGAACCCCAATGATCGCGCCATCATCCTGCAGAATGCCGATCACAAGATCGGCGTGGAAAGCGTCTGCGGCGCACAACCAGAATTCGTGCGCCACGTCGATTACGATACGGTCTATGTGCAATTTTCTGGCTCCAGCACGATTGAAACCGAATTTGCCGTTTATGAAATGGCAGCAGGTGACATCATCCACATTCCGGAAGGCATCGCACATCGCTCATCAGGTTCCGCCGATAGCCTACGCTGGTTTGCTTGGGTGAACGCACCCTTCACGCAATTCATGAGCGAGGAAGATCAGGTCTCCGAGACCAAGTTCAACGTGCGTCGCGTCAATGGCCCGAATTGGGCAATTCCAGCAGAACGGATGAGCGCACCCAAGGACAAAGTCATTGAGCGCATGATCTGCTGGGATGACAAACCCACTGACGAGACAATCTTCGAGCGTGACTATATCGACCTTGTGCCAGCTGGCTCCACCAGCCCGCGTGAGGCCAAGAGTGGCATCATCAAGCTGCGCGCTTTCGATCTGTTCAAGGAAATCGCTGGCACCAGCGGCGAACCCAAGCCCGTCATGCGTGGCAAGCATCTTGAGATCAAGGTTTACAACATCATCGGCGAGCAATTCGCTTTCCACCGCGCCCTGCGCTCGGAAGAGGTGCGCATCCAGTTTCGCGGCAAGGCGCTCGACATGTCGGAAACCGGCAATGCGGATACAGCACCCGGCACCGTGACGATCATCCCGCGTGGCATTGGCCATAGCGTCATCACTGATCCGGTTGATTGCACGCAATTCCTGCGGATGAATTTCTATAGTGAGCTGCCGTGGTCTTATCCGACCGATGTGACCAAGCATCACCATGACAGCCATTTTGAAATTGAAACACAGATCATCAAACAAGCCGCCTGGCGCAGCTGAATGATGCAATTTTGAAAGGGCGCGCCTATGAGCGCGCCCATTTCATGATGGAATTGAGCATGACACAAACATCACGCATGCCCCGCGCCATTGGTGCCAGCGGGTTGAACAGTTTCCCGCTTGGACTTGGCTGCGCGTCCCTGTCAGGCAGCTACGGCCCTTCGGACGACACCAATGCACTTGCTGTGCTGCAAGAAGCATATGCGCGCGGCGTGACCATGTTTGATACGTCCGATAAATATGGCAACGGCCATAATGAAGAGCTGCTCGCACGTGCTTTTGGGCCCGTGCGCAAAAAGGTCATCATCGCCTCGAAATTCGGCAATATGGCTGGCAAGGATGGCAAGATCGCTGACAATAGCCCAGAGACCATTTTTGCGTCATGCGAAGCTTCGCTGAAGCGACTCAAGTCTGACGTCATCGACCTTTATTATATTCACCGCATCGACCCTGCCGTGCCGATTGAAGAAACCATTGGCACCATGGCCCGTTTGGTCGAACAAGGGAAAGTGCGCGCACTTGGTATTTGCGAAGTGAACCCGACCACCTTGCGCCGCGCGCATGCGGCGCATCCGATCGCCGCCATCCAGAGCGAATATTCGGTTCTCTACCGCAGTGAGGCTGAAGAAGTGCTGCAGACCACGCGCGAGCTTGGCATTGCCTTTGTTGCTTATGCCCCACTTGGGCGCGGCCTGCTGACAGGTGCGGTGCAGGCGGGCTCTTTGGGTGAGAAAGACGAGCGCTTGCGTCATCCGCGTTTCTCGGCTGAAAACCTGCCCAAAAATCTCGAACTGGTGGAAGCCATCCGCGCGGTTGCAGATCAGCGCCGCTGCACAGCGGGACAAGTCTCACTGGCATGGCTGCTGGCGCAAGGCGAAGACATCATCCCCATCCCCGGAACGAAAACGATGAGTCGCTTGATCGAAAATATCGACGCAGCTGCCATCATATTGTCGGACGACGAAATTGGCTTTATTGCCCAGTCCATTCCGCCCGATGCGGCGGCCGGCCTGCGCTATCGGGCCGAGCATATGAAAAACATGTATCTTTGAAGGGCGAAGCATTTATGGCCGACCAGGACATCACATTCATCTCCGACGGGTTGACGCTGACAGGCACCGTCTCTGTGCCAGACGGCATTGGCACCAACGAGAAGCGCCCCGCCTTCATCGTTCTGCACGGCTTTGGCTCGACATGCCACGCAGGCAATGTCATCACGCCCTGCAATATGCTCAACAAGCTCGGCTATGTGACGATGCGTTTCGACTTTCGTGGTTGCGGCACAAGCGAAGGCCCGAAGGGCCGCCTCATCTGCATGGAACAGGTCGAAGATACCAAGAACGGCCTCTCATTCCTGCAAAACCATCCCAACGTCGATCCCGCGCGCATAGCGGTTGCGGGCTCATCTTTCGGTGCGGCTGTGGCTGTCTATACCGCTGGCACTGACAAGCGCGTGGCGGCTTGCATTTCGGCATCCGGCTGGGGCAATGGCGCACTGAAGTTTGAAGGCCAACACGGCGATAATTATCCAAACTTCCTGAAGATGCTCGAAGAGGGCCGCGCTTACAAAGCCAAGCACGGCACATCAATGATCGTCTCACGCTATGACATCGTGCCGATCCCTGAAAAGCTACGCGGGCACGTGCTCAAAGGCTCGATCATGGATATGCCAGTCGACACCGCGCAGAGCATGTTCGACTTCACAGCGGAAAACGTCATTGCTGATATTGCACCCCGCCCCACCCTGCTGTTGCATAGCGCTGTGGACAGCGTGACACCGCCTGACCAGACGGTACGCATGTATCAGCGCTCGCAAGCGCCAACCGAAATGCATCTGTTCTCAGGCACAGATCACTTCATGTTTGCTGAGAAGAACCAACGCGTGCATGAGGTCGTCACCGCATGGCTGAGGGATTTCTTCCCCGTCAGCGGCGAGGCTGCTGGCATCAAGGCCATGGCCGAGCATCACTAAAGAAAAGGCCCGCATCGAGCGGGCCTTTTTTATTTGCGCTTTTGCAGCACGATTTCATAATCCGATGCACCATCATCTGTCTCATAGCGGCAGATCACGTCTGGTGTCGTCAATTCGCCGCGCGTGCCGCGTGAATCCGTGACTGTTTTCCAATCCTGCTCACGTCCACGACATGCTTCATTCAGCGCTTCGCGCACGCGGCGTGGGGGTGTTGCAGCGGGCACTTGCAAGCGGCTTGAACCAACAGTGTCCCGCTCGACATTGACCGCGGCTTTGATGACTTTCAAACCATGGAAATCCGAAAAAGACGCTAGCCCGCCTTCATCTTTGAAAGCTTCCCATAGCCTGCGCGATCCCGTGAGTGGGTTGGCGGCTGCCTCTAGCAAACTGAGATTGCGCGTGCCTTGCATACCGCCGCGACCAGCAGGCACGACAACAATCGTGTTGCTGCCTGGCACAATGACCACGCGACCGCCCTCCGCCTGCACCGGCATGTCAGCAAGGCCGCTGTCACGCCCTGTGGGCGAGAGAAGCGACGAGCCTGATTGGCTAGGTGCATTTCTCTCCGCGTTATTTACCGCACTGGAAGGATTGGCTGACGCCTGCGGCGGTGGCGTAAAAGACGGCGCCGCTACATTCGCGCCATCACGTTGCGCAGGCAAACCAAAACATTCACGGCGATAGGGTGCAATGCCTTCATCCGAGGCTGAGACACCCAGATTGATCAGCTGGTCAATCGTGCGCCCATCAATTTCAAGTTTGGCGCTGATGCAGGCTTTAATTTCGGGACGAACTGCGTTCCAGGATGAGCGTGCATCTATGCGCTTTTGCGCGAGCTGCTGGCGAGCGCGATCATCAGCGCGCTCCATTTCACATTCGCGCTCGAGCATGCGCTTTTGCACGACTTCAGCTGGCCCATTGATATCTGGCCCCGCCATCATCAAGGCACGCGCACAAGCGCCTTGCGCAAAGGCAGGAGCGGAAAGACAAAGAATGGCCAGTGTGGCGAGGGAGAGGATTTTGAGCTTCATGCACTAAGTCTAGTCCCGCGAAGCTTTCAGAAGCTGAAACAATTAAGGAACACAAACTTCCAGCTCGTCCTTGCGAGCAAAGCGAAGCAATCCAGAGGCAACAAACGCCGCCTCTGGATGAAAGCGCCTTAAACCTTGCGCGTATCGGGCATGGTCAGGAATTCGCGCATTGCGTGCCAGACGCGGTGGCGGTTGATACCCAGCACGGCCACGTGGGCAATGCCGCGCATCATGACAAACTGCTTGTCCTTGGTGTTGAGCTTGCCGAAAAACTCGATCAGCTCTTCATCGGTCGCATTGCCGTCTGTCTCAGCGCGGGTGATCAGCACCGGGCATTTGATTTTGGCCGGATCGACCATCGGCATGTTGATCGCCATGTCGATATAAGAACCTGACGGTGCCGTATCGCCATATTTCAACTCGTAAGCGGCGAGTGCCTTGGGCACTTCCTTTTCGAAAGTTGATGGATCGTCGCGGCTGAAAATCCCCATGAACGTATCGAGATCCATCTTGCGACTGGTGTTCTTTTTGTAACTTTCGACCTGCTCGCGACGGCGCATGATTTCTGGCGCCTTTTCACCTGTCCAGGTGAAAGCATCTAGAACAAGGCGCTGCACGCGCTCAGGATGACGCATGGTGAATACGCCAGCCCGGATCGCGCCTGATGATTGACCCATGAACAAAAAGCTCTTCTGGCCCGTCACCTTTTCAACAATCGGCATGGCGGCTTCAATATCAGCAACGCCTGTTTCGATGTTGGAATTGACGCCCGTGCCGCGCGTTGAGCGACCGTAGTTTTCGTGATCCAGCGACCAGACGTCATAACCAGCACGCGCGAATTCATCCATGAAGGAATAATTCGGCTTGCCCGGCACCTGCAGGTCATAGCCACCGCGGCCCGAGAAAGACGAGCCATGCACAATGAAGAACACCGGCTTGTTCTTCTTGCCGTCAGCAAGCTGCTTGCGCCATAGATAGAGCTTTACATTGCCCTTCTGCGCCCAATGCTCTTCGCCAACAATCTTGGTGCCTGCGGCTTCAGCTTTCTGGGATGCAGCAATAGCCAAAGGTGCAGCAGCGGCAGCCAGGGCCGCACCCTTCAAAAGCGCACGGCGCCCCGGATTTTTGGTTGTTTCGGTCATATGTATCCTCCCGGATTTTGATAGCTTCCCTCAAGGGGTAAGCCAGACACCGGCTAGCAGCAACGCTCTCAAGCGCTCATACAGGCCGCGCCAGGCAACAGATCACAGCTTTGACAGGTAAAGTGGTGGGCCCGGCAGGACTCGAACCTGCAACCAGACCGTTATGAGCGGCCGGCTCTAACCATTGAGCTACAGGCCCGTGCCGTCAGGAACGGGTGACTTGAGATAGCTTGAAGATAAGGCATGAGGCAAGGCCACCCACTCGTCATTACGAGGAGCAAAGCGACGAAACAATCCAAAAGACCCCACGCAGGCCCTCGGGGTTGCTTCGTTTTGTTCGCAATGACGGTGCGTAGGGCCAAAAAAAGGCGGGCACTCGGCCCGCCTTTGACACTTAATTGTCCAAGAAGCTACGCAGCTTGCGGCTACGAGACGGATGCTTCAGCTTCCGCAGCGCCTTGGCCTCGATCTGGCGGATACGTTCGCGCGTCACCGAGAATTGCTGGCCAACTTCTTCCAGCGTGTGATCGGTGTTCATGCCGATACCAAAGCGCATGCGCAGCACGCGCTCTTCACGCGGCGTCAGCGAAGCCAGCACGCGGGTTGTCGTTTCACGAAGATTGCTCTGGATCGCCGCATCAATCGGCAAAATCGCATTCTTGTCTTCGATAAAATCGCCAAGGTGTGAATCTTCTTCGTCACCAATCGGGGTTTCGAGCGAGATCGGCTCTTTGGCGATTTTCAAAACCTTGCGCACTTTTTCGAGCGGCATGGCGAGCTTTTCAGCCA
>CAINNX010000021.1 GCA_903851305.1 uncultured Hyphomicrobiales bacterium
CAAACCATTTTCCATATAGATCTTTTTGTAAGCTGGATCAGCGAGCACTTTCTGAATGCCCTCTTCCCAAGCCTTCACAACCTCCGGCGGCGTGTTCTTCGGGCCAGCCAGACCACGGAACTTGCGCACCGACACATCGACGCCCTGCTCTTTGGCGGTGGGCACATCTGGCATTTGCTCAAGGCGCTTGTCGCCCATCACCGCCAGCACACGCAGCTTGCCCGCTTCCATTTGCGGACGGATTTCCTGCATTTCGCCAATGCCGATGTCGAGCGTGTGGTTGAGCACGTTGATCAGCATGTCACCGCCACCTTCAAACGTGACAACCGCCGCGCGCACGCCTGTCGCCGTCTTCATGCGCTCCAGCACCTGACGCTCAAGGGAAGCGGGATTGGCCGCACCCCATTTGCCGCGATTGGCTTTGGCATGTTCGATGACATCCTTCAGCGATTTGAACTTGGAATCGGCGGCCGTATAGACGACCTCCGGATCGAAGAAGACATTCACCAGCGGCTCGAGATCTTTGTAGGTCGCCTCGGGCTTCGACAGGAGTGATGTGTAAATGAAAGTCGGCGTTGTCGCGTAAAAAAGACCGCCATCCGGCTTGGCTTTGGACACCACTGCCATCGCCTTGGCACCGGAACCGCCAGAAATATTCTCGACAGCAAAATTGACGCCCATGAGGCGGTTCAGGTGCGGCACCATTTCACGCAGGAAAATGTCAGAGCCGCCACCCGGGCTCGAATGGGTGGCCAGCATTACGGTCTCTTTGGGATATTTGGTCTGCGCCTGCGCACCGCAGAGAGTAAGTGCGAAAGCGGCTGCTGCGCCTGCGATCAGCTTAAAAACCTTGAGCGACATGGGTTTACCTCCAAATTGCTCGCCTTGAGCGGCGAGACTCACCGGGTTTGCCCCGTTTATGATTGTCGATTGTCGACAATCCGCACTTAAGGTCAAGTCACCTGCCCAACCTGTGGATGGAAAAGCTGTTCAACCTCATAGGATTGCAGCTTTGCCCCGCATCGCGATTTGACTTGGACGCCGCCAAGCTCTTTTGATGTCGCCAACGGCACCCCACCAAGGGGCTTCAGGGAGGTTTCAAATGAAAAACAAATTCGGTGCCCTCGTGGCGCTCTCATGCCTGATCGCAAGCAGTGCGCAGGCCCAGCAGCCCAATCTCAATCTGATCGTCGGCTTTGCGCCGGGTGGCTCGGCGGATTCCGTTGCGCGCATCGTGGGTGCACGCATGCAGGAGAAGACCGGACGTAATGTCGTGGTCGAAAATCGTCCGGGAGCGGGCGCCAACATCGCCACCAAAGCCGTTGTGCAGGCCGCACCCGATGGCAATATGCTTCTGGTGACAACAGCCGCTCTGCCGATCAACGAGACGCTTTATCGCAACAAAGGTTTTGCCGGCACAGTGCTCAAGCCCATTGCAGTTGTCGTGACAACGCCAGAAGTCTTTGCCATCACCAAAACGGATACATCAAAAGACCTTGCGGAATTTGTGGCAAAGCAACCTGATCGCGAAGTGCTTTTCGCAACCGCTGGTATTGGCACCGGCTCTCATATTGCGGGCGAATATTTCATCAAGTTCATTATGAAAGCCAACCCGAAACATGTTCCCTTCCGTGGCGGCCCCGATGCGACCAATGCCTTGATGGGCGGCCATGTGCCGATGGTGGTCTCATCTCTGTCGGGCTTTGCAGCACAAGTTGCCAATGGCGATATCCGCGGCCTCGCCATTGCCTCTGAACAGCGTAATCCGGTGGTGAAGAATGTGCCCACTTTCGCCGAAGTCGGTTACCCCGGCTTTACCTCGCTGTCATGGGTGGGCTTCTTTGCAGCTCCCGGCACGCCTGATGCTATGATCACAGCTTATAACAAGCTCATCGACGACATCGTGCGCGAACCAGAAATGACCGAAAAACTGCGCGCCATCGGCTTCGACCCGATGTATGGCGACGTGAAAAACTCAGAAACCTTCATGGCAAAAGAATATTCCGAGTGGAAAAAGCGCGTCGAAGCGCTCGACATCAAGGTAGATTGAGACATGGCCATCAGCGAAACCATCCGCAAACTCATCTACAATGCATGGGATGACGGCTATCCCTGCATGGTCGCGACCGAAGGCGAGCATGGGCCCAACATCAGCCCGAAAGGTTCGATGCTTGTTTTTGATGACAATCATCTGGCCTATTGGGAACGCTCGAAACGCTCAGCCTATGCCAATGTGCAAAAGGATAAGCGTGTCTGTGTGATGTATGCCAATTTTGCAGCCCAACGCGCTGGCATTCTTGAGTCTGGTTTCTTGCGCTTCTACGGCACGGTGGAATTGCATGAGAGCGGCCCCATTTATGAGGCCGTGTTCGCACGCCTCACGCCACGTGAGCAGACGCATGTCGGCGCCGATACGGGTGTGGCTGTATTGGTGAAGATTGAACGCGCTGAAGATGTGCGCGGCAAGCCTTTGTAAGCTCGTCATTGCGAGCGAAGCGAAGCAATCCAGAAAGCCTCACGTGTAGCTTCTGGATCGCCGCGCCGCTTCGCTCCTCGCAATGACGGAAAAAATCAAGCCTCGGGGATAAAAATCTCGCCCTTCATGATCGGGCGGCAGGTGCGCAAGATACCGGCGCGCACCACTTGCAGATCAGCGCCCTCGCCTGTTGTCTCCAGACGCACATCGACCATGCCGGTGGGATGTTCAATCCACACCGTGCGCGGATTGCCCTCTGGCATACGCGCGAATTCATGCGCAATCGAACCCTTCACCGCGCAGGCGGTGGCTACGCAGCAAGCGCCTGTCACTGCATGGGCGGCATGCAAAGCATGCGGCGTCAGATAGCGCGAGGTGATCGCGCCTGTGCCGCGCGGCTCGGACAAGAGACCCACTTTCGGGATCACGCTGTCAGTCACATCGCCAAAGCCCATCAGGCGGCCAGCTTCCAGACGGATGCTTTCAATACGCGCCAGCAATTCCTTATTGCCGTCGATCTCCTTGCGGCCTTCCGTGCCCTCGAGACCCAGATCACGCGCGCGCATGAAAATCATCGGCATGGCGACATCGAAGCAGGACACATCCACGCCCTGAATCTTGTCCACGACATTGCCGGTGGGGAGCATTTTGCCGCTCTTCACGCCGACAATATCCATAAAGTTGAGAATGACGGGCGCAGCTGTGCCAGGCACACCATCAATGGCTGCATCACCCTTGTAATTGACGCGCTTGCCCGGCGTCTGGATGATCGCCTCAATCTTGCTCGACGTGTTTACGTCATAGATGACAACGGCTGTCTCGCCATCGCGCATCGGCACCATGCCCATTTCCAAGGCAAAGGGCGCCACGCCTGACAACATATTGCCGCACGACGGGCCGGTATCGACAACCGGCTTGTTGATGTCGACCTGACAGAACAGATAGTCCACATCCACACCCGGACGCGTCGACTTGGAGACAATCGCGACTTTCGAGGTCAGCGTATCTGCGCCACCCAGACCATCAATTTGGCGTGCATCAGGCGAGCCCATGGCTTTCAGCAGAATGCGGTCACGTGCCGCAATGTCGGTGGGCAGATCTTCAGCGCGAAAATACGGGCCTTTCGATGTGCCGCCGCGCATGACAAGACAAGGAACTGAAAAATGGTCGCGCATGGTCGCCTCTTGCGGGCGCGCGGTTCCGTGAGAGCCTCCCCGGCGCCTCTTCTGCGGACGCACGCCTCGTCATGACTCTGGATATAGAAGCAGACCCGGTGGCGCAACCGGTCAGCTTTCTTTGCCAAAGGGATAAAACAGGCTAATCAAAGCGCCAGACCAATGAAATGGCCGGACCACCGGCACCGTGAGGAGACGAGCAGATGCGCAGCATCACCATGGACGAGGCCTTGGCCGTTATTCTGAAGACATTCGAACGGGCTGCCGAAATGGAAGCCTATGCGCTGGCGGCTTGCGTGCTCGACAATGGCGGGCGTGTGAAGGCATTTCTGAAACAGGACGGCGCGTCCATCATGCGGTTTGAAATTGCGCGCGGCAAAGCCTTTGGCGCCCTTGCCCTGCATCGCACCTCACGCAACGTGCTGCAAAAGTCGCGCGAAAAACCTTTGTTCATGGAAACCCTGCGCGAGATCGCCGATGGTCCGATCTTTCTGGAAGCCGGCGGCCAAATCATTCGCGGTGCTGATGGCCATGTGATTGGCGCAATTGGCGTGACAGGTGACGTGAATGAAGTGGATGACATTTGCGCCATTGAAGGCATTCGCCGCGCAGGGCTTCGCTCCGACGATGATTTTTCACCCGAAGAGCAGAAGCGCCTCAACATCAAACCAAACCCGCCGCTGAAAGATCCGCGCACATGAAGGCCAGCGACAAGCGCCGCGCACTCCGCACGTTGCTTAAGGGCGAGGCCTGCCTCTTCCCAGCCTCCATCTATGATCCGCTGTCGGCGCGTGCGGCTGAAGAGATCGGCTATGAATGTCTTTTCATGGCAGGCTCCGTTGCCTCGCTCGTCATTCTGGGTGCGCCTGATCTTGTCATCATCACTTTGTCAGAACTCGCTGAGCAGACACGCCGCATTGCGCGCGCCTCGTCCCTGCCCTTCTTCCTCGATGCTGACCATGGCTTTGGCAATGCGCTCTCTGTCATGCGCAGCGTGCAGGAGCTTGAGGCCGCAGGCCTGTCGGGTCTGACCATTGAAGACACAGAACTCCCCGACCCGTTTGGCAAAAAGAGCGGCCAGCCTTTGTCGATTGAAGAAGGTGTAGGCAAGCTGAACGCGGCTTTGGCCGCGCGCAGTGATCCTGAATTTGTCATCATCGGGCGCAGCGGCGCTGTTGGTTCAAGCGGCCTTGATGACGCGCTGGCGCGCATCGCCGCCTATCAGCAGACGGGCGTTGATGCGATCTTCCTGTCAGGCTTGAAGTCCCAAGAGGAAATCGAAGCCTGCGGCAAGGCCTGTAAATTGCCGCTCTTGCTAGGCGCGATCCCTGAGAAACTGCGCGATGCGCAAGCGCTTGGCGCACTCGGTGTGCGCGCGGTCATCACCGGCCATCGCCCGCATGCGGCAAGTGTTACGGCGACTTATGAAACCTTGCGCGCCACACGCGATGGAACACTTGGCCCCGCGCCTGCAGATGAAGCCGCCATGTTGGACCGCCTCACCCGCAAGCAGGATTATGCGCGCTGGAAGCAGGACTTTCTGGGTGGCAAGTCATGACGCTACTTCGCGTCTCAGCTTTTCCCAATGCCAAAGCCCTGCCGCTGTGGCTCGCGCAATCGCGCGGGCTTTTCCGCCAAGGCGGGCTAGATGTTGAAATCGATTGGACCGAAAGCTCCAAAGCCCAGCGCGAGGGCCTTGCTGAAGGCCGTATCGATCTCGTGCAATCGGCGCTCGACAATGGGCTGGCACTCATTACCTTAGGCCATGATGTCATCATCGCTATGGGTGGCGAAGCCGGCATGAATGATTTCATCGTGCAGCCCGAGATTGCTACGCTCCAAGATCTCAAAGGCCGCACATTGGTGGTGGATTCACCCGATACTGCTTACGCGCTTCTCGCGCGCAAAATGCTGGCGCGTGCAGGCCTCGTCTACAACCAAGATTACACCATGCATTCGGTCGGCAATGGCTCGAAGCGGCTCGCAGCACTGTTGCAGTCGAAAGATGCGGCAGGCGGCGTGCTCAATCCGCCCTTTACGGCACAAGCCAAAGCCGCGGGCCTCAAAAGCCTCGGGCGACTGGTTGATCATCTGGGCCCCTATCAGGCAGGTGGTCTGTTTGTGATGCGTGCCTTTGCTCAAAACAATGGCGCAGCGCTGGAAGCTTTCATCCGCGCTTATGTCCAAGCTTTGCGCTTTGCGCGGGATCCAGCTCATGCGCAAATTTGCATCGACTTGCTTTGCGAGCATTTGCAGATTGACGAGACCATCGCCCGTGACACGCTCGCTGACGTGCTCGACCCCGCTTTTGGCTTTGCCATTGATGCCAGGCTTGATCGCTTAGGACTCAACAATGTGCTCTCCACCCGGGCTGAAACAGAAGGCGCCGATCAGCGTCTGCGTGATCCCACGAGTTTTATTGATGAACAATGGTATGAACGCGCCATCGCGCACGCTTGAATTTTTGGAGGACGTCATGAAAAAAATCATCGGCTTTGCTTTGGCCACCTGTGGACTGCTGATGACCTCTGCAGCAAGCGCGCATCAGAGCGACACGGAAAAATTCTTCGCTGGCAAAAATATCGACTTCCTGATCGGCTCGGCACCAGGCGGCGGCTATGGCATTTACGGTGCTGTGGTCGGGCGCCACATCGGCAAGCACCTGCCGGGCAAGCCCAATATTGTCGCGCGCAATCTCGATGGCGCGGGCTCCATCACCGCTGCCAACCTGCTCTACAATAAAATGCCGAAAGACGGCTCCACCTTTGGTGCGATTTTCATGGGCGCTGTTGTCGAGCCGCTGATTGGCGATGCCACCGTTACGCAGTTTGATGCCCGCAAGTTCATCTATATCGGTTCTGCCAACAAAGAGACATCGATCTGCCTGTCCTGGCAAAATGCGCCCGTGCAGAATTTTGAAGAGGTCTTCACCAAAGAGCTGATGGTGGGCGGTGCTGGCGTCACCTCTTCGATCCGCCAATATCCGATGGTGCTGAACAATGTGCTGGGCACAAAGTTCAAACTGATCAACGGCTATCCGGGCTCGCGCGAAGCAGGCCTTGCCATGGAGCGCGGCGAAGTGAATGGCCTGTGCGGCATTCAATGGACCAGCTTTATCGCGCAAGGTGCGGAATGGTTGGAGGCCAAGAAGGTCAAAATCATGATGCAAATGGGTGGACCCAACGGCGACGACGTTTTGAACAAAATGGGCGTGCCGACCATCTGGTCCTTTGTGAAAAATGATGCAGATCGGCGCACTTTGGCCGTCATTTTCAACCAGCTTGAATTTGGTCGTCCCTATGTCTTGCCGCCGGGCGTGCCTGCTGACCGCGTCGCCGCCTATCGTCGCGCTTTCGATGCCACGATGAAAGATCCGGAATTTTTGGCGGAAGCTGAAAAGGCCAAGCTGATCATCAACCCCGTCAATGGCGAGGGTGTGCAGAAACTGGTGGACGATATTTATGCGACGCCTATTGCCGATGTGGAGCGCGCACGCGCAGCCCTGAAATAAGTGAGCGTCACTGCGTGACAAAAAAAGGGCGCCTCACGGCGCCCTTTTTCATGTAAGAACCCACCAGACTTACTGGCCGGTGAAAGACACATCATAAGTCTTCGACAGATAATTGCGGACCCATTCACGTGCAGCCGGCGAAATGGAGATGGCTGCCTGATACAGGGCTTCACCTTCCTTGTCGGTGACTTCGTCATATTCGCCGATCAGATCATCGCGCTTGGCGAGATATTCCGGATCCTTGACCATGTCGCGCACAGCCTGACGATAGGCTTCGACAATATCAGCTGGCGTGCCCTTGGGCAGG
>CAINNX010000022.1 GCA_903851305.1 uncultured Hyphomicrobiales bacterium
ATCTCTCCGCTTTGCGTGCGGATCCGGATTTGGCGGATACTTGGCAAGACACCATTCTTGTCATTGCTGTGCCTCTACCTGAGACACAAAAGGACGCACGCGCAGCGTAGCTCACGCCGCCGTGACAAAACTTTCCAGCACCATTTTGCGACCGGCCTTGTCGAATTCGACCGTCAGCTTGTTGCCGTCCGCCATCACCACCGTGCCATTGCCGAATTTCAGATGAAACACGCGACTGCCGTTGGTGAAGCCCGACACTGCAGATGTTTTGGCCACCAACTCGCCTTCAATCATATTCGACTTGCGGCTCGCCCCGCCCCATTCGCGCGCGCGATCTTGTTGGGTGCCGCGCGCGTCATCGGTGCGCCGCCCCTGCGCGCGTTGCCAGCCGGGCGTTGAATAGGACGATTCATACGTATCCATCGTGGCGAAACGCGATTGCGCATAGCCGCCGTAATTGCCACCCGGTGCTTCCACCAACTCAACATGAGCAGCTGGCAATTCATCCAGAAAACGCGAGGGAATGGTGGATTGCCACAGGCCATGAATGCGCCGATTGGTGGCAAAATAAATTTTGGCCCGGCGCTTGGCGCGCGTTATGCCGACATAGGCCAAACGGCGCTCTTCTTCGAGCCCGGCGCGTCCGCTCTCGTCCAATGCGCGCTGATGGGGAAACAGGCTTTCTTCCCAACCCGGCAGAAAGACAGTCTCAAACTCCAGACCCTTGGCCGCATGCAAGGTCATGATGGACACTTTGTCACCACCACCCTTCGAATCCGCGTCCATGACCAGCGAGACATGCTCCATGAAAGACGCGAGATCTGGAAACTCTTCCATCGAGCGGACGAGTTCTTTCAGATTTTCCAGCCGCCCTGCTGCTTCCGCTGTGCGATCCTTCTGCCACATGTCGGTATAGCCCGACTCTTCCAAAATCATTTCCGCCAATTCGTGGTGGGGCATGGAATCAACCAGCGAGGACCAGCGCGCAAAGGTCGCTGTGAGATCGCGCAAAGTGGTTCGTGGCTTGGGCTTCAGTTCATCGGTTTCCACCAGCAAGCGCGCGGCCTGCAGCATGGGGATGTTCTGCCGGCGTGCAAATACATGCACCTGCTGCAAGGTCGCCTCACCCAAGCCACGCTTGGGCGTGTTGACAATGCGCTCGAATGCCAAGTCATCCGCTGGCTGCGCCACGGTGCGCAAATAGGCGAGCGCATCACGGATTTCAGCGCGCTCATAAAAACGCGGCCCGCCAATCACGCGATAGGGCAGACCCAGCGTGATGAAGCGATCTTCAAACTCGCGCATCTGGAAAGACGCGCGCACGAGAATGGCCATCTCTTCGAGAGATTGCCCGCGCCGCTGCAATTGTTCGATCTCTTCACCGACCAAACGGGCTTCTTCTTCTGAATCCCAGACACCGGTGATGGTTGGCTTTTCGCCATCTTCGCCATCGGTGAACAACGTCTTGCCGAGGCGCCCTTCATTATGTGTGATCAGATGCGAGGCTGCGGCCAGAATATGCCCGGTCGAGCGGTAATTGCGCTCAAGGCGCACAACGACAGCGCCGGGAAAATCTTTTTCAAAGCGCAGGATGTTGTCGACTTCCGCACCACGCCAGCCATAGATCGACTGATCATCATCACCCACACAGCACACATTCTGCTGTTGCTTGGCACCTGAGGTTTGTGCGAGCAGGCGCAGCCACAAATATTGGATCGTGTTGGTGTCCTGATATTCGTCGACCAGAATATAGCGAAAGCGCTCCTGATACTGGCGCAGCACATCCGGGTTTTCGCGAAAAAGCCGCACGGCTTCCAGCAGCAGATCACCAAAGTCAGCAGCGTTCAAAACTTTCAGCCGCGCCTGATATTGCGCGTAAAGCTCCCCACCCTTGCCATTGGCAAAGCCCGCCGCTTCGCCCGCGGGCACGCGTGCAGGCTCAAGGCCGCGATTTTTCCAGCCATCGATCATGTGGGCCAACGTGCGTGCAGGCCAACGCTTGTCATCGACATCATTGGCTTTGATGATCTGTTTCATCAAACGGATCTGGTCATCCGTATCCAGAATGGTGAAGGTTGATTTCAGCCCGACCAGCTCGGCGTGACGGCGCAGGATTTTCGTTGAGATCGAATGGAACGTGCCAAGCCAGGGCATGCCCTCGCCCGCTGGCCCCGCCAACACGCCAATGCGCTCTTTCATTTCGCGCGCGGCTTTATTGGTGAAGGTGACAGCCAGAATTTCATGCGCGCGTGCACGCGATGTCGCTAGAATATGCGCGATGCGTGTGGTCAGCACGCGCGTCTTGCCAGTGCCCGCACCCGCCAGCACCAGCACCGGCCCGTCGATGGCTTCCACCGCCGCGCGCTGCTCCGGGTTGAGCACCGACAGATAATCCTGCGTCCGTGCCACAGAGGCCTGCGCACGCGCCGCCAGCCCACCGGCCTTGGGCGTATAGCTCAGGTCATCGTCAAAGCTGAACGGGTCGGACACGGGCGGCTTTCAGGTTTCGGGCACAAGAACAAAGTAAGAATCACTCGCGGCCAATCTGAGGCGAGGAGGCGCAAAAGTCGATTCTGGCGCGGGGATAAGTGGCGTTTGAACCGGGCCCCGAGCCCAAGCGTAGACGTGAAGTCGAAACGGAGCCTCCCATGACCTTGCGCGCCCTTTGCCTCTCCACTGCCCTGTTGGCGCTTGCCGGTTGCGCCAGTGCACCCAAGATTGATCCCACCCCGCCGCGCGCGCTGGTGCCTGAGCATTTTTTCAAAGGCCGCACGCTGGCAGCGGGCGAATTCGTCAACACGATTGATGGTTCCAAGCGCGGCCTCACCGCCATCATTGATGGCTCTTTTGACGGCAAGACACTGACGCTGGTCGAATTTTTCACCTTCTCCGACGGTGAGAAGGACAAGAAGACTTGGCGTCTGACCAAAACCGGGCCCACCACTTATGTCGGCACCCGTGAAGATGTGGTGGGAGATGCACAAGGCCGCCTCGATGGCCCCTTCTTCCGCCTCACCTATGCAGCAGACGTCAAAGCCAAGAGCAGCGTCTATACGCTCACCTTCGATGATGTCCTGGCGCTAGAAACCGACGGCAGCGTGTTGAACCGTGCAGTTGTATCGAAATGGGGGATCAAAGTGGGCGAAGTAACGCTGAGGATCAGCCCTCGCCCTGCAAAAGCTTCGCCGCCGCAGCGCGCGCCTCTTTCGTAATTGTCGCGCCCGCCAGCATGCGCGCGATTTCTTCCTGACGCTCATCAGCGGCAAGCGGCTCAACGCGCGTAGCAATAAGCTTACTTTTGCCCGTCTCGCCCTTGGCAATGCGGAAATGACCCAAGGCGCGCGCGGCCACTTGCGGCGCGTGGGTGACAGCCAGCACCTGCACTTTGGACGACAGGCGCGCGAGCCGCGCACCAATCGCATCAGCAACAGCGCCGCCCACACCCGTATCGATTTCGTCAAACACAAGTGTTGGTGCAGAGCCACGATCAGCCAGCACCACTTTCAAGGCCAGCATGAAGCGCGCAAGCTCACCGCCCGAGGCGACTTTCATCATCGGGCCGGGGCGTGTGCCGGGATTGGTCTGAACCCAGAATTCGACGCGATCAATACCATCTGGGCCCGTGTCATTGGCGTCTGTATCAATCTGCGTTGTGAAAACAGCTCGCTCCAATTTGAGCGGTGCAAGCTCGGCATTCACGGCTTTGTCTAGACCCTTGGCCGTGGTCGCACGCGACTTTGACAAAGTTGCGGCCGCCGCCTGATAGGTTTTGGATGCCTCTTCAACTGCCTTGCGAAGCTTGATCAGATTGGCTTCACCGGCATCCAATGACGAAATATCGGCGGCAAATTTTTCAGCCAAAGCAGCCAGTTGGTCGGCCGGCACATTATATTTGCGAGACGCGGCCCGCAGCGCAAACAAACGCTCTTCCGTCTGCTCCAGATCGCGCGGATCAAATCGCGCATCGCGCAAGGCCTGATCAACACTTTGAGCCGCAACATCCAGCGCATCGAGTGCTGCCGAAAAAGCCTTGATGGAGGGCTCAATCAAAGCCGGTGCTTGTGGCGCACGACGCTCGAGGCGGCGCATCACAGAGGAGAGCATGGCAATGGGCGCCTGATCACCAGAAAGCGCGTCTTGTGCATCACGCAATTCGCTGGTGACTTTTTCTGCCTGCATCATCAAGGTGCGGCGGCCTGCCAGCTCTTCTTCTTCCTTGTCGCGTGGGTTGAGCTTGGTCAGCTCTTCATGGGCGTGGCGGAAATAATCGCCATCAGCCCGCACGCGCGCAATGCGCTCTTCTTCTTCAGCGAGTTTTGTGCGCGCCGCTTTCAGCCCGGCGTGGGCGAGCCGCACCGCCTCGACCTGTTTTTGCAAGCCACCAAAAGCATCGAGCAAAGCACGATGCATGGCGGGATCGACCAGTGCGCGATCATCATGCTGCCCGTGGATTTCAACCAGCGGTGTCGCCACAGCGCGCAAAGTTTGCACACTCACAGGCTGATCATTGATGAAAGCGCGCGTACGGCCGTCAGACATTTGCACACGGCGCAAAATGAGATCGCCATCAATGTCGATCTCTTGCAGCTTGGCAATCTCGCGGGCGGGATGTTTTTGTGGCAGATCGAAAACCGCGGTCACCTGCCCCTGCGCCTCACCCGTCCGCACGAGGGAGCCATCACCGCGCCCACCAAGGGCCAGCGCAAAAGCATCCAGCAAAATCGATTTGCCCGCACCCGTCTCACCGGTGAGCACAGTCAACCCCGATCCGCATTCCAGATCGAGCTTATCGATCAGAACAATGTCGCGGATCGACAGTTGAATGAGCATGATCGTGCGATCAGCCGAGAACTTTCGAGAAGGCTTTCGAGATCCACGAGGCCTTGTTCTCTTCCGGCTTCAGACCACCACCTGCCAGCAGCTTGTAACCATCCTGATACCACTGGCCGTCTGGGTAGTTATGACCCAGCACCGCTGTCGCTGTCTGCGCTTCATGCGCAACGCCAAGGCCCATATAGGCTTCGGTCAAGCGATACAGCGCTTCTTCAGAATGACGGGTGGTCTGATATTTTGCCAAGACTTCGCGGAAGCGGTTGATGGCAGCCGTGTAATTCTTGCGCGCGAGATAATAGCGGCCAACCGACATTTCTTTGCCAGCGAGCTGGTCACGCGTCACTTGAATCTTGTACTTCGCATCCTCGACATATTCCGACTTCGGATATTTCTGCACGAGGGCGGTAAAAGCCTGCAAGGCTTTTTCAGACGCATCCTGATCGCGCGAAACCTCGGGAATCTGGCGATAGTAAGACATGCCTACGAGATAGGTTGCGTAAGCAGCTTCCTGACTTGACGGATAAAGTCCGACATAGCGCACGCCAGTGGCAGCCGCATCATCAAACTTGCCACCTTCATATTCGGAATAGACCTGCATCAGCAGGCCTTTTCGCGCCCATTGCGAATAAGGATACTGCTTTTCAAGTTCAGCAAACTTTTTGGCTGCACCTTCGCCGTCGCGTTTGGCGAGGCGCGCCAAGCCCTGATCGTAGATTTCTTCGGCAGGCACATCGGGGAGCAATTTGGTTTCGTATTTCTCGCCACCAAACGGGTTCAGCTTGTCGACGCTCGAGCAAGCCGCCAGCGGGGCTGCAACCAGCGCCAAGGCAACAACACGGATGAGACCGCCACGGATGCGGGCCGGAATCGCGGAAGTAGACGCGCCGAAGTCGAACATCATGCCTCGAAACTCAATCTGAAGGTCGCAACGTCAGGGGCTCGCCCCAAATCGCGACGCGGGATTCTTAGTTCTGTTTACCCCAAAGAACGGGCTCACGCCACAGGCGAGGTGTCATCCTCCCGCGCAATTATGGCAGCGGAACGTCATGACCATGCTAGAGCCGAAAAAAAGTGGAAGGTGGGCACAAAAACGAGGGCCAAGGCCCCCGGAATTGGTTAGCCGCGAACCGGGGCATAGGCGGGCTGGGCGACACGCAGGTCGCGTGCCCCTTCCCGGCGCATCGGAGCCTCGACGAATTCATAGGCTGTCTTGTCAGCAAAGAGCGCCGCCAGAACCGCGACATTCATCTTGTGACCACCACAATAGGAGCGGTAGGTGCCAATGATCGGCGCACCCGACAGAGCCAGATCGCCAATCGCGTCCAATGTCTTGTGGCGGACAAATTCATCCGTCCAGCGCAAGCCTTCCGGATTGAGCACACGCTCGTCATCCAGCGCGACCGTATTTTCGAGAGAAGCGCCGAGCGCAAAGCCCGCCTTCCAGAGGCGCTCCACATCACGCATGAAGCCAAAAGTGCGGGCCCGCGCAATGTCACGTTCGAACACGCGACCATCAAGCTCAATCACTTTTTTCTGGCGACCGATCATGCCGGTTTCGAAATCAATCTCGACTTCCAGACGGAAGCCTTTGTCAGCGGGGCGCAGCTCAGAAAAGGCGCGGCCATGCTCCACACGCACAGTCTTCAGAACTTTCAGATAACGGCGCGGGGCTGAGAGTTCTTCAATACCGACTGAACGAATAGCCTCCACAAAATCAGCCGAAGAGCCATCCAAGATCGGCACTTCCGGCCCGTCGATCTCGACCATGCAATTGTCGACGCCCAAAGCGGACAAAGCAGCCAAGAGATGTTCAACCGTGGACACGCTGGCATCGGCAGGATTGCCAATGACCGTGCACAGTTCGGTCATCGAAACATTCGACCACACAGCGTCAATGATGCGCTCACGGCCGCCAGGCAGTCCGGTACGCAGAAAGGTAATTCCGTTGTTGGCTTCCGCCGGGTGGAGAACCAGACGCACCGGAGCGTTCGAATGGACACCGGCACCTTTCAGAATGGCGCGGCTGCGAAGTGTCGTCTGAAGTCCGGCCATCATCTCTTCCACTTTTACTGTGCGCCGCAACAACACTCGGCCATTACTTGGCCGGATGAGCTGGGCGCGGGCCCCTTCGGTGTCACGAACCGTCTGCACTTGGGCTGCTGGACAGCCCGTCCTCTTGCAGGTCGATGTGTGCCACTTGGGCGACCCGGGTAGCTCCTCCTAAGTGGAAGAGCCTGTGATTCCCTTAAGGGCCGAGGCCCCTTTGGGATGGCCGCAAATTACCCCCAAGCTAGGGCTCGCCTCAAATCACGCTTTGCAACCGTCTGTAACAGTGAATAACAGCTGTTAACGATCGCAGACCAAGTCTGAAAATGCCTTTGAAAACAAAAAATTAGGCCCGCGTCGGGAAAGACGCGGGCCTTGATTTCATTAATGTTTTTTTAAGCTCTGTGATCAGCTCGACTGGCGGCGCAGGAAGGCTGGAATTTCCAGTTGATCCTCTTCCGCCGAGCGGGTCTGGGGACCCTGACGACCGGCCTGATCAAGACCACCCTGAGAGGCGCGCGGAGCCTGGGGCGCCATGGGGCGCTTGCCATATTCCTGATGCACGGGGGCTGGGGCTTGTTGCGGGCGCTGAGCAAATTGCTGTTGCGGCGCTTGAGGTTGCGGTGCAGCAGGGCGCGGCGCAAGCGGCGCTTCATCCTGCTTGCCGAGGCCACCGATCAGACGATCGAAAAGCGAGCGGCGGGCCGGCGCACCCTGGTCGCCTTGCGCACGGATCAAGTCCTGACCCGGACGGGGCAGATCATCAATCGTGGGCATGCGGGGCGTGCGCATCGGCTGTTCAGCGACCGGCGGGATAAAGTGAGCAGGCTGCTGTTGATAGATTTCCTGACGTGGTGCTTCCTGGTGGAGCGGTGGCATCACGAATGCGGGCTTGGGCGCGATGGGCTGCAGGTCGACATCATGGTGAGATGGCATCGGAGCCGGCATAGGAGCAGGCATCGGCATGGCTGGGGCTGCTTCAGCAACCGGCGCGGCGGCGATCGGTGCTTCATAAGCGGGAGCCTGAGCGAGCGCGGCCGGGGCCGCAGCCACCGCGACGGGGGCCACCGTCGAGACAGGCTGAGCAAAACCACGCGGCTGTGTCTGCTGACGCAGCTTTTCGGTCACTTCGGCAATGCGATCACCTGTTGTGGTGAAATCACGCGCGATGGCAGGCTGATCAATACCGGTTGCGACAACCGATACGCGGATGATGCCATCCAGTGACTGGTCGAACGTCGCGCCGAGAATGATGTTGGCATCCTCGTCCACTTCCTGACGGATTCGGCTGGCTGCTTCATCAACTTCATAAAGTGTGAGGTCGTTGCCGCCCGTGATCGAAATCAACAGGCCGCGCGCGCCCTTCATCGACACTTCATCGAGCAGCGGATTGGCAATAGCGGCTTCCGCGGCCAGAATCGCACGGCGCTCGCCGGAAGCTTCGCCGGTGCCCATCATCGCCTTGCCCATTTCGCGCATGATGGCGCGCACGTCGGCGAAGTCGAGATTGATGAGGCCTTCTTTCACCATCAGATCGGTGATGCAGGCAACGCCCGAATAGAGCACCTGATCGGCCATGGCGAAAGCATCCGCAAAGGTCGTCTTTTCATTGGCGACGCGGAAGAGATTCTGATTGGGGATGACGATCAGCGTATCGACCGCCTTTTGCAGTTCGGTGATGCCCTGCTCCGCAATGCGCATGCGGCGCTGACCTTCGAACTGGAACGGCTTGGTGACAACACCCACCGTCAGAATGCCCATTTCACGCGCCATGCGCGCAATGACAGGTGCCGCACCTGTGCCCGTGCCACCGCCCATACCGGCTGTGACGAACACCATATGTGCGCCAGCGAGATGGTCACGAATTTCTTCGGCCGCTTCTTCAGCCGCCGCACGGCCAACTTCGGGCTGCGAACCTGCACCAAGGCCTTCCGTCACCTGCAGACCCATCTGGATGATGCGATCTGCACGCGAGGCAGTGAGCGCCTGTGCATCTGTATTGGCCACAATGAAGTCCACGCCAATCAGGCCGGACTCAATCATGTTGTTGACTGCATTGCCGCCGGCACCGCCGACACCCGCAACCATAATGCGGGGCTTCAGTTCCCGTAACTCGGGAGCTTTAAGATTGATCGTCATCGTCTGGCCTCTCGACTGATGGGCGGCATGTCCCCCGCCTTGTGCTTCTAATATCGGACTTTATGAATCGGCCGCCGCGCCGCTTCGGTGATCCGAAGTTTCGTGAACTAGAACGCTGAACTCTTAAAAACTCTCGCGGAGCCAACGTCCCATGCGGGACATGTATCCGTCAGTACCCGTCGCCTGCATCACAACCCGCCGCCGGAGCTCGAAATGTTCGATACCGGCAACCTGCGGATAGACCAGCAAACCGACCGCCGCCGAGAAGGCGGGGCTCTTTGCTGATTCGGGCAACCCTTGAATACCCAAAGGACGGCCCACGCGCACCTGATTTGAGATAATTTTTCGCGCTGCCTCGGCCATTCCGGTCAATTGTGCAGCTCCACCCGTCAGAACCAGGCGCCGACCGGCTTGGGGCGCAAAGCCCGCAGCCTGTAGACGGTCCCGAACGAGCTCGAGAATTTCCTCAACTCGCGGCCGAATGATTCGCACCAGATGCGATTTCGGCAGGTGAATCGGATGCTCGCCGTCTTCGCCAACTTGCGCAACAGAAATCGTCTCACGTTCGTCGGAAGGCGAAGACATGCATGAGCCATAAAGAGTCTTCAGACGCTCGGCATCAGACAAACGGATCGTCAAGCCTCGCGCAATGTCCATGGTGACATGATTGCCACCAACAGCCACGGCGTCGACATGCGTGAGATGCCCGCCCGAGAAAACGCCAATCGTTGTGGTGCCACCGCCCATATCGATCAAGGCTGTGCCCATCTCCGCCTCGTCATCAACGAGTGCTGACAGGCCAGCCGCATAGGGCGTGGCCACAAGGGCTTCGATATCGAGATGGCACCGCTCAATGGCGAGCATAAGATTGCGCGCCGCCGCGCCATCGGCCGAGACCACGTGCATATCCGCACCAAGCTGGTCGCCGATCATGCCCTTGGGATCGCGGATGCCTTTGCTCTGATCCAGCGAGAAGCCGGTCGGCAGCGAATGAAGCAAAGCCCTGCCCTGCTGCTGCGTGCGCGAGGCAGCTGCCTCTAGCACACGATGAATATCAGCGTCCGAGACGGCGTGGCCGCTGACCGGAACCTTGGCATGATAGAGCTGAGAGGTCAGGCGACCGCCCGACAGATTGACGATGACGCTCTCAACCTGAACGCCCGCCATACGCTCAGCCGCATCGACGGCAAGACGAATGGCGTGTTCGGCCTCTTCCATATCAACGACAGCACCCGCCTTGATGCCGCGCGACCGCTGGTGGCCGATGCCGAGAATACGGCAGCGATGTGTGCGACCACGCAAAGTGTCGGAGGCTTCGGCAGGCATCAAACGTGCGATCAGGCACGCCACTTTCGAGGTGCCAATATCGAGAACGG
>CAINNX010000023.1 GCA_903851305.1 uncultured Hyphomicrobiales bacterium
CACCAACAAGCTAATCAGACGCGGGCCGATCCTTCGGCAATAAATCTTTCTCCTCTCGGACGTATCCGGTATTAGCTCAAGTTTCCCTGAGTTATCCCGAACCGAAGGGTACGTTCCCACGTGTTACTCACCCGTCTGCCACTCCCCTTGCGGGGCGTTCGACTTGCATGTGTTAGGCCTGCCGCCAGCGTTCGTTCTGAGCCAGGATCAAACTCTCAAGTTGAATGAGATTTGTTCCCGACTAGTCACTATTCTCTTGACGAGTCCCGAACACACTCGCTCAAAAAGAAATGCCTCACGGCAAATCAAAGCGAATGGTGTTCGAAAACGTGACCGTCGATAGTCTCTCTAGCGACCCCTGCCTCACAGCAAAGGTCTCGCAAGGACACCGCCGTCCACGTTTCTCTTTCTTCCGATTTACATGTCAAACAGCGTAGCAACGTCATTTTTAGCGACACAAAATCTTCCGCCTGGCTTTTGGCCAGGATGCCATGAACGAAGTCAAAGCGAGAAGACAAGCGCCACTAAACCGCTGCCCAAGAGGCAACGTCGTCGCCGGTGGGGGGTATATAGTTGGGACCACGTTATTGTGTCAACCGTCGTTTCGCAAAAAAAGTCAAAAAACTTCCGCGATGCAAAAAAAGCCCGACGCAGGCTGCTATCTAGCACATGGTAAATACATTTTTATGACGGCCTTCATCTCGCCACGATCCCGATTTCAAGCTGCACAAACAACTCCGCATCCTCCTGCAATTGACGCAGGCGGGCGGGATGGGCATGGTCACCCCCTGCCGCGTTGACCCGCCCAGCCGGCTTGATCCGCACCAGACAGAGGTTTTCAAGGATATATGGCGCCTCGTCGTTTCACATTCACCCGCCGACGGGACAGACGCGCCGAGATCCCTGATCTTGGCCTCGTGCCGCCTATTGAGGCGGATGGGGCGGAACATTCGGCGCTCGAGCGCCGCCGGGTTTCCTTACGCTGGCTCATGGGCACGGTTCTGACGGGGTTTGCCGGATTTGCCCTGATTGGCGCTGCCATTTATGCCGCCTTTGACAGAGAATCGCGCTTTGCCGAGGCCCCCGTCGCCGCCGGCCCGCAGAGGCGCGAGACCTCCACTGATGGATTTGTGAACCCCGGCAAAGGCGACCGCCTTGTCAAGCGGGTCGATATTGCCGCGGGTAAACAGAGCTTCAAGACACCCACGACTGTTCAGGTTGGTGAGCGCGAAGTGGTCCGCGTGAAAGGTTTCACCCGGGTCGCCACCAACCTCGTGGTCACCAGCGTCCGCTATTCGGAGGATGTCCCCGCCTTCAACCCGCAACGGCTGATGTCGGACGCCCGCAACCCGGCCGAGGGCGCGCCCAATTCCGCGCCCGACCCCATTCTGATCCGTGACGAAGCTGAAATTTCCTTTATCACCAAAGATATCGCTGGCCTTGCCCTGCCCGAGGCTGGCCCCTCGCTGAGCCCTGACGAAATCCAGGCCCAGGTGACCGAGCATATTCGCAATTCACAGGTCGTTGCCGGACAGCGCCCTCTGTCCCTGCCTCCGCAACTTCTGCTGATGCGTACCAGTCGCGCCACTCTCGACCCCGCCGGCGGGCTTGGCTATGGCGCCGGCCGGAACCAGATGATGGCGCCCTTCTCATCTATTGAAGTGCGCATGGTGCCAGAAAATGTCACTGAAGTGCCGCGCGCCCCACCCGCCACCCAAGCACAGAGCGAACAGCTGATCCTCATCCGCAGAAATGAATCTCTGGAAGATGCGCTGCGCAATTCCGGCGTGAACCGAACCCAGATCCCGCGCATTGTGGCAGCACTTGGCGCCAATGCGCGCGGCCTGACAGAAGGTCAGAAGATCACCGTGACTTTCGATGATCTCGATGGCACAGGTCAAGCTGGGCAGGTCGCCAAACTGACCGTCTATGTCGATGACAGGCCGGGCGCGACCATCGCGGCCAATGATTCTGGCACTTATGTCACTGTCGATCGTGTTGAGGAGAGCTCCAAGACAGCCAAGAAATCAGCCACAGACGAGGATGAAGAAGAGGATGAAGATACGGGTGGCATGCGCCTGTATAATTCGCTCTACGAAACCGCCCTCAAACAGGAAATGCCAAAAAATCTGATTGGCGATCTGGTGCGCGTGTTTGCCAATGATGTGGACTTCCAGCGCCCCGTAGCAGCCGGCGATTCTTTCGAAGCCTTTTATGAAGACAGCGAAGAGAGCGAACGCACTGATTTGCTCTATGCCTCGATCACCACACGCAACGAGACGTTTCGCTATTATCGTTTCGTAACACCAGACGACAATGCGCTCGATTATTATGACGAGAACGGACGCTCGACGCGCAAATTCCTGATCCGCAAACCCATTGCCAACGGCGAACAACGCTCAACCTTTGGCATGCGGCGTCATCCGATCTTGCACTACATGCGCATGCACACAGGCGTTGACTGGTCAGCGCCAATGGGAACGCCGATCTTTGCAGCCGGCAATGGCACAATCATCATGGCAGGCCGTGAATCGGGCTATGGCAACCGCATCGAAATCCAGCATCCCAACGGCTATGTCACCACCTACAACCACATGTCGGGCTTTGCGCGCGGCATGAGCGAAGGCGCACGCGTGCGCCAAGGCCAAGTCATCGGCTTTCTGGGGATGACAGGCTTGGCGACAGGCCCGCATCTGCATTACGAAGTCATCGTCAACGGACATTTCGTCGATCCGTTGCGTGTGCGCCTGGCCCGCACCCGAGAACTCGACAATCGCATGCTCGCCTCATTCAAGAGAGAGCGTGACCGCATTGATGGATTGATCGCCAAAGCGCCCAATGCACAACGCGTGGCCTCACGCACGGGCAGCGGCATCCAGCGGTGAGAGATCCGCATGAAACAGGCATTGCGCGCGGCACACCGCGCTTTCGCAAAGCAAGCCTTGCCCTTTTTCTGGCCGGCTTTGCAAGCTTCGCTACGCTTTATAGCGTTCAACCTTTACTGCCGATCTTTGCCGAGACATTTCATATCACACCCGCTGAAAGCGCGCTGAGCCTGTCTTTTGCTGCAGCAGCTCTGGCCTTTGCCATTCTACTCGCAGCCGTTGCAGCAGAAGGGATTGGGCGGCGGCAATTGATGTTTGCCTCCATGATGCTGGCATCCCTCATGACGCTCACTGCGGCACTGGCGCCAAGCTGGGAAAGCCTACTGGCTTTGCGCGCCATCACGGGATTTCTGCTAGGCGGCGTGCCTGCCGTTGCGATGACGTGGCTGGCCGAAGAAGTCGAGCTACGCTCCGTTCCATACACAATGGGGCTTTATGTGGCGGGCACAGCTTTTGGGGGTATGGCCGGGCGTGTCGGCACGGGCATACTGGCGGAGCATTTCGGTTGGCGCTGGGCTATGGGGACAACCGGCGCCGTTTGCCTTCTGGCAGCTTTCGGCTTTGTGGCGCTGTTGCCACCCTCACGGCGTTTCATTCGCGCAACCAGCTTCGACCTTCGCCAAAACCTGAGCGCTTTCGCACGGCATTTACGTTCACCTGGCTTGCGGCTTGTCTATCTCATTGCCTTCACAGGCATGGGGTCCTTCATCACCATTTTCAATTATGTGAGCTTCCGTCTGATCGAGCCGCCCTATGGACTTCGCCAAGATGAAATCGGACTGATCTTCCTTGTTTATATTTTTGGTATTGCATCGTCATCTTTTGCCGGACCGCTCACCACAATGTTCGGACGCCGCGTCATTTTGCCTGCCGGGCTCCTCACCATGATGGTCGGCATTGTGCTGACGTTGTCAGGTCCACTGCCACTGGTTCTTCTTGGTATTGTTGTTTTGGCCTTCGGGTTTTTTCTGTCCCATTCCATTGCCAGCTCAACCATTGGCCTGTTTGCGCATGAAACCAAGGGCCATGCGTCCTCGCTCTATCATCTGAGTTATTATATGGGTTCGAGCCTGGTCGGCTGGATCGGCGGTTGGTTTTTTGCATTTGGCCATTGGCCAGCGGTTGCGGCTTTTACACTCACCTTGCTGAGTGCGGCTGTGAGCGCGGCGCTCAGCATCAATCGCAAGATCAGTTGAAGCCCAAACGCCTGCGCACATCTTGTGCGCTCACGCCTTCCTGCCGCAAGGCGCGCAAGGATTTGGCGCGCGTGCTTTTGGAAAGTTTTTGGCCCGCTGCATCGCGTAGCAAATCATGATGATGATATCGCGGCACTGGCAGTTCTAACAGCTCTTGCAACAGCCGATGTACGCTGGTCGCATCGAACAAATCCTTGCCGCGCACAATATCGCTTATGCCTTGGCGCGCATCATCAACCACGACAGCAATATGATATGATGTTGCAATATCCTTGCGCGCCAGAATGCAATCCCCCCAAAGCAAAGGCTCAGCCAGCACATCGCGCACCACTTCGCCCTCGCCATATTCACGCCACGTCAACGGATGAGCGAGCCGCGAGACCGCTTGCGCCATATGGATGCGCAAGGCTGCCGGCTGACCCGACGCCAGACGATGCGCGCTTTCGTCTTCTGACAGATGTCGGCAGGTTCCCGGATAAAGCGGCCCGCCATCCGGATCGCGCGGCCAATCACGCTGCACGGCTGTAGCGCGCGAAATATCCTGCCGCGAACAAAAACATGGATAGAGAAGCCCGCGCGCCTGCAAATATTCAGCCGCTTTGGCATAAACGGGAAAATGCTCGGACTGGCGCAACACGGGCTCGTCCCAAGTCAGACCAAGCCAAGCGAGATCCTCATAAATCGCCTGCTCATATTCAAGGCGACAGCGCTCTACATCAATGTCTTCAAGTCGCAGCAGAAAGCGGCCGCCGGTGCGTCGGGCTTGATCAAAATTGCGCAAGGCGGAATAAGCATGACCAATATGCAAATAGCCATTGGGTGAGGGTGCAAAGCGAAACGCTGGGCGCATGTCACCCTTGGGCGCAAGCGCGCCGATCTCTACCGGATGCATCGGGACAGGCGACATCATATCGTGATCATAATCCCATTTTTGCTGTTTCGTCGCGCCCGCCCGCCATCACCGCGGCAAAGACTTGACGCAAACCCACCTGAGGGGGCAAGCCTTGCTGTAGCCTGAGCGACCATGAGCCTGAAGGAGAGACATTTTGGCCCAGATCATTGACGGACCACGCCTCACCCCGCGCGGCGGCAAAGCCAAACAATTGGTCGTCTTTCTGCATGGCTATGGCGCTGACGGCAATGACCTGATCGATATTGCCCAACAATGGCAAAGCCTGTTGCCCGATACAGCCTTCGCCTCGCCGCACGCACCTGATCGATGCATCCAGTCACCGCAAGGACGGCAGTGGTTCTCCCTGACAATCAGCGCCGCGGGCCTGCGCGATCCGGCTGAATATTGGCAGGGCGTGAATGATGCGAGCCCCGCACTCAATAGCTTTCTGGATGCCGAGCTTGCCCGCTACGGGCTCGATGACTCCCGCATGGCGCTCGTTGGCTTCAGTCAAGGCACGATGATGGCCCTGCATGTTGGGCTGCGCCGCACCAAAGCACCCGCCGCCATTGTCGGCTATTCAGGCATGTTGGTTGGCCCTGACCACATCAACGAAGCCAAAGCCCGCAATGCGCAGGGCAAAACTCCGCCCGTGTTGCTTGTTCATGGCGACCAAGATGATGTGGTGCCATCACAAGCCCTGTTCATGGCCAGCAATGCTCTCGGCGAAGCCAATATTCCCTGCCAATGGCACTTGTCGGAAGGCATTGGCCACGGGATCGACGGACCCGGCCTGATGCATGGCGGACTTTTTCTGGCCCATTCCTTTGGTGTGAAGCTGCCCGTCTAACGGTCGCGCGTGGCCATGGGTGGCATGGGCGCAGGTGACAGCGCTGGCTCCAGTTTGGGCAAGCGGCGGCGTGCGCGCCGTGCGGTGACAGGGCGATAAAGCTGCTTGGTTGCCTCGACCAGATGCAAACCGGCGCCAGGGAGTCCCAAACGCGAACCCAACGCCTCAAAGGCGGGTGCTGCTGCCAACAAATATTGCCGCGCAAATGGCGGCATATAAAGCGCTTCCGCCCAGTGAACGGGCGAGAACAGTGTCTCGCGCAGCAATTCACGCAGCTGGCTTTTGGAATAAGGCTGGCCCTGACCAAAAGGTGTCGCATCACCACGCGCCCAAAGTCCACGCCGATTGGGGGCCACCACAATCATGCGCCCGCCTGGCGTCAGAATGCGCCAGATTTCAGACAAGACATCGCGTGGATGATCCAGCGTCTCCAGCGCATGGACGACAAGCACGCGATCCATGCAGGAATCGGGCAGCGGCAGCATGGTCGTATCCACAAGAGCCGAGGCCGAGCGCCCTTGCACCGGCCAATTCACCACCCCCTGCTCGGCGGGCATGAAGGCCAAAGTCCGCAAGGCTTCGCCATGAAACATGTCGAGAAAGGGTGTGGCATAGCCAATGCCCACCACCGACATGCCCACGCAATTGGTCCAGCGTTCCCGCACAATCTGCGCCACGCAGCGGCGCGCCACCTGGCCCAATGGCGAGGCATAGAAAGAGCGAAGATCAACAACATCGAGTGCCATGGGCTCATCTGACACGAGTCCAGCCCGAGCGGCAAATGCCAAGTCGCGTTTGACCCCGTCCTTGGCCTTGGCTAGCGTCCGCGCTCCAGACACAAAAGGTTTTTTATGAGCGCCGACGTCCATCAATTCCTGTGCCGGAGTGACAATTTTGGCCTTCTCCTGCACGACCCGACAACGGGGGCGACTGCGGCTGTGGATGTGCCAGATGCCGCACCCTATCTCAAAATCCTGTCGACCAAAGGCTGGGCCTTAAGCGATATTCTCATCACACATCGCCATGGCGATCACATCGATGGTGTGCCGGCGCTGCGCGATGCATTTCCGCAAGCCAAGCTTCATATTCCTGCACGTGAAGCCGAGCGCATTGAAGCGGTGACAGGCAAAGCCCATGCGCATCTGCGCGAAGGTGATGGCGTACATGTCGGCTCGTTGAGGGGCCAGGTCATCGAAACGCCTGGCCATACGCTTGGCCATATCGCCTATCATTTTGCCAAAGAGCATTTGCTCTTTGCAGGCGACACTTTGTTTTCGCTGGGCTGCGGGCGTGTCTTTGAAGGCACGATGGCGCAAATGTGGGCTTCGCTGCAAAAGCTCGCTGCCCTGCCGCCCGAAACACGCCTGTGGTGCGGGCATGAATATACACAGGCCAATGGCCGCTTTGCTCTCAGCGCCGATCCTGACAATGGCGCACTGCAAAAGCGCATGGCAGACGTCGATGCGCTGCGCGCACAAGGGGCTTTCACCTTACCTGTGACGCTTGCGCAAGAACTTGCCACCAATCCGTTTCTGCGCGCGAGCGATGTCGATACATTCGCGGATCTGCGCGAACGCAAGAACAAGGCCTGATGACATGGCGCATTTTTATCAGCACGGGAATTTATCCGAAGAGGCGATTATCAAACGGCTTGATCTGAAGCCGCATCCAGAAGGAGGCCATTATCGTGAGACCTTTCGCGATTCAGCCACCGATGCGAATGGGCGCGCTGCCTCCTCGCTGATCTATTTTTTGCTCGGCACAGGTGACGTCTCGGAATGGCATCGCGTCGATGCGGTCGAAGTCTGGCATTATTATGCGGGTGCACCGCTCGTGCTCACACAATCACCCAATGGGCATGATGCTTTTGCGCAGCATCTAGGCCCGGATGTTCTGGGTGGCCAACATCCCCAGATTGTGGTGCCTGCCAATCATTGGCAAACCGCCACAAGCCTTGGCGCCTGGACACTGGTGGGCTGCACGGTCGCGCCTGCTTTTGATTTTGCCAGCTTTGAACTGGCGCCCTCTGGCTGGCGCCCGACACCACGCTCATAAAAAAAGCCGCTCAACAGAGCGGCTTTTGTTTTACTTGCGCGAGAGGCCTTCGATCTTGGCCTGCATTTCGGCGAGCTGTTTTTTCAGCGCGTCGAGATCGCCATCTTCCGACGATGCCCCGCTTGATCCTTTTGCCGCTGCAGCGGCCGCTGCTGTTTGGGCTGCAAAAGGATTGAACAGACTGAAGGCCTGAGAGAACATGGTCATATTGTTGCGGGCCTGCTCTTCCATGGCGCCGAACAAATGCGCTCCGGGCAGCTCCTTGCCACCCATGGTGGACTGCATCTGGTCCCGGAATTTCTGTTGCTGCTCTGTGAAATTGCCGATCGAATGTTCGAGATAGCTGGGCAGCAGCATCTGCATGCTGTCCCCATAAAAGCGGATGACCTGACGCAGGAAGGTGATCGGGAGCAAGCTCTGACCGTCCTTGCCTTCCTGTTCGAAAATGATCTGGGCCAAGACGGGCCGGGTAATGTCCTCACCGGACTTGGCATCATAGACGACGAAATCATCGCCGTTCTTGACCATGACCGCGAGATCCTCAAGCGTCACATAGGTGCTTGTCCCGGTGTTATACAAACGCCGGTTTGCATATTTCTTGATGGTAATAGGCGCTTTTTCGTTCGTCATATTCCCTCAGGCGGAGAGAAACCCGCCTTCCCCTTCGGCCCCGCCACCGGGCGACAGCCCGCCGGGACGCCTTACGATAGTCCCAATGCTGCGTTGCGCGAAAGTCTTTTCTGCTTAAGGGTTGCACAGGTCACCCAACAGCTAGGCATTTCGTAGCCCGACCATTTGCTCATGATTGGGGCAGTCGAGGTGCTTGCCCGATGGTGGCGGAAATGGTTCTGATTAAACCACCTGCATCAGCAAGGAGCCTCGACCCCGAGCAAAGCCCGGGTCGGCGGAGCACAACATTTTGGGGAGCATATAATGGCGTCGGATATTGTGGTCGTCAGCGCCGCCCGCACGGCGGTCGGCTCATTCGGTGGAGCCTTCAACACGGTCGCCGCGCATGACCTGGGCGCAGCCGCCATCAAGGGCGCGCTAGAGCGTGCCAAAATCGCCCCGGGCGACGTGGACGAAGTTATTTTGGGCCAGATCCTGACCGCCGGTCAGGGCCAGAACCCGGCTCGCCAAGCCGCTATGAAGGCTGGCATCCCTCAGGAAAAGACAGCCTGGCAGCTCAACCAGATCTGCGGTTCGGGCCTGCGTGCCGTGGCCATCGGCCTGCAACAGATCGCCAATGGCGATGCCAATGTGATTGTTGCGGGTGGTCAGGAGAGCATGTCGACCTCGCACCACGCCGCCTATATGCGTGGCGGCACCAAGATGGGCGATGTGAAATTCATCGACACCATGCTGAAAGACGGCCTGATCGATGCCTTCCAAGGCTATCACATGGGCACAACCGCTGAGAATGTCGCAACCAAGTGGCAGATCTCGCGCGACGAGCAAGATGCCTTTGCCTGCGCCTCGCAGAACAAGGCCGAAGCCGCGCAGAAAGCTGGAAAGTTCAAGGATGAAATCATCCCCTTCACCGTGCAGACCCGCAAGGGCGACATTATTGTGGTGGACGATGAATATATCCGCGCTGGCACCACCCTTGACGCGCTTGCCAAATTAAAGCCCGCCTTCTCAAAGGATGGCACGATCACCGCCGGCAATGCGTCAGGCATCAATGATGGCGCCGCTGCCATTGTGCTGATGACGGCAGCAGAAGCAGCCAAGCGTGGCCTCACACCGCTGGCGCGTATTGCCTCTTGGGCGACCGCTGGTGTTGATCCCGCGATCATGGGATCGGGCCCGATCCCTGCTTCGCGAAGGGCACTTGAAAAGGCTGGCTGGAAAGTCGCTGACCTTGATCTCGTCGAAGCCAATGAAGCCTTTGCGGCGCAAGCAATTGCTGTCAATAAGGACATGGGCTGGAACCCGGACATTGTGAATGTGAACGGCGGCGCCATTGCCATCGGCCATCCGATTGGCGCCTCTGGCGCGCGCATTTTCACAACGCTGCTGTTTGAAATGCAGCGCCGTGGCGCAAAGAAGGGCCTGGCCACCCTGTGCATCGGCGGCGGTATGGGCATCGCGCTCACCGTCGAACGCTAAAAGCAAAAAGAGCGCGCCCGATCCGGCGCGCTCACTTTATTTGGGATGAGAAACGCAGTGCAGGCGCGAAAACAGCGCCCTGCCGGGGGAGAGGAGCAAAATCATGTCACGAGTTGCGGTTGTTACCGGGGGCACGCGCGGCATTGGCGCAGCCATTTCAAAAGCCCTGAAAGCCGAAGGCTACAAGGTTGCCGCCAATTTTGCGGGCAATGAAGAAGCTGCTGCCCAGTTCCAGAAAGAGACAAGCATTCCCGTCTACAAGTGGGATGTCTCCAGCTATGAGGCTTGCGCTGCGGGCCTGGCCAAAGTGGAAGCCGATCTCGGCCCGATCGATGTCATCGTCAACAATGCCGGCATCACGCGCGATGGCTTCTTCCACAAGATGAGCCCCGAGCAATGGAATGCCGTGATCAACACACATCTCAATTCGCTGTTCAACATGTGCCGTCCGGTTGTCGAGGGCATGCGCAACCGCAATTTCGGTCGCATCATCTGCATCTCGTCGATCAATGGCCAGAAGGGCCAGGCAGGCCAGTCGAATTACTCTGCCGCCAAGGCCGGCGAAATCGGCTTTGTGAAGGCCCTGGCGCAGGAAAATGCCAATAAAGGCATTACCGTCAATGCGATCTGCCCTGGCTATATCGGCACGGAAATGGTCCGCGCGATTGATCCGGACGTCTTGGCCAAGCGCATTTTGCCGTTGATTCCGGTAGGCCGCTTGGGCGAACCAGAAGAAATCGCCCGCGCGGTGCTCTTTCTGGCCGCCGACAATGCGGGCTTCATCACAGGCTCGACGCTGTCAGCCAATGGTGGGCAACATATGGCTTAAAAAGCCGCAACTGCCGTAAGGTATTCCGCTCCATAATGAGCCGCGCATCTGCAAGGATGTGCGGCTTTTTTGATGCGGGGTCATTGCAATGGATAAACGACGGATTTGGGCCGTCCGGGCGGGCTCTTTCGGCCAGGCCGATCATATTTTTCTCGATCTCAATCAGATTGCGATCAGTTTTGCAGAAGGCGGCGGCGATGTCAGTGGCTTGCCGGCCAGACGCGGCGCTTTCCGCGAGGCGGTCAGCTCGCCGATGGCGGGGCCAGCCCAAGCCAATCAGCTCTATCGCTTTGTGCATGAAATGAGGATTGGCGATTACGTTATCTATCCACGCAAAAGCGACCGCACACTTTATTGGGGCGAAGTGACGGGGCCTTATGTCTTTGATCGCGAAAGATCCAATGATTATGCACACAGGCGCGGTGTCGGCTGGCTGACCAAACTCAGCCGCGATGCTTTCACACAAGGCGCTCTCTACGAGATCGGCTCGATACTGACCTTGTTCGAGGTGAAAAGTTTCGCACCTGAATTTTTGCGCAAATTCGCTGCCGCCTGCAATGATTTCGGCCTGCCTGATGAAGACGACGACAATGAAGATGCCGCCGCCCGCGACGTCAGTGAAACCACACGCGACTTTATAGCCCGCAAATTACGCACAGATCTGAAAGGCTATCCGCTGGAGCCTTTTGTCGCCGATCTCTTCCGCGCCATGGGCTACCAGTCACACGCCACGCGCGGTGTGCGCGATGAGGGCATTGATGTGATTGCCCACAAGGATGAGCTGGGCATTGAGCCGCCGATCATCAAGATTCAGGTCAAAGCACAAGATGCCAATATTGCCGCCGATGTGGTGAAGGCCTTTTATGCCATGGTGCATGAGCGCGATGTCGGGGTCTTCATCACCACTGGGGGGTATACGCAGGCAGCACACGATTTTGCCCGTACCAAGGGCAATCTCAAACTGGTCGATGGGGTAACGTTGATCGACCTGATCGAGCGCCATTATGATGAGCTAGACCCCAAGCACAGACGCCAGATTCCGCTCAAGCGCGTGCTTGTCCCCGACCTCGCTTTCGCGGAGGATTAAACCCCCTTATCTTGACGGAAACGGGGCTTGCACGCACAAGTGTCACCAAGACTGCCGTGTTAGGGCCAAACCTATGCAAGATTTCGAGATCGATCCCGCTTTGCTCGTCCGCGCCGAGCCGACCCCCCGGCACAAGACCGTGGCGGTGCGGATCGGCTCTGGCAAAGGTGCGGTGATGGTGGGCGGCGGGGCGCCCGTGGTCGTGCAATCCATGACCAATACCGACACCGCCGATATCGAGGGCACGGTCGCGCAGGTGGCGGCACTGGCCCGCACGGGGTCTGAAATCGTGCGCATCACGGTGGATCGCGACGAGGCGGCGCGCGCTGTGCCCCACATCCGCGAAAAGCTCGACAAGATGGGCGTCTATGCCCCGCTGGTGGGTGACTTCCATTACATCGGCCACAAGCTTCTGGCTGATCATCTCGCTTGCGCTGAGGCGCTCGACAAATATCGCATCAATCCTGGCAATGTCGGGTTCAAGGACAAGAAGGATCGCCAGTTCAGCGCCATCGTCGAAATGGCGATCAAGCATGACAAGGCGGTGCGCATTGGCGCCAATTGGGGCTCGCTCGACCAAGAGCTGCTGACCACGCTGATGGATGCCAATGCCAAATCCGCCAAGCCCCATGATGCCCGCGCGGTGACGCGCGAAGCCATGGTGCGCTCTGCGCTCTATTCAGCCGAGCGGGCGATGGAGATCGGCCTGCCGAAAGATCGCATCATTCTCTCGGCCAAGGTTTCCGCCGTGCAGGATCTGATCGCGGTCTATCGCATGCTGGCGGCGCGCTCTGATTACGCCATTCACCTGGGCCTGACCGAGGCCGGCATGGGCTCGAAAGGCATTGTCGCCTCGTCTGCCGCCATGGGCATTTTGCTGCAAGATGGCATTGGCGACACGATCCGCGTCTCGCTCACGCCGGAACCGGGCGGCGACCGCACACTGGAAGTCACCGTCGCGCAAGAATTATTGCAGACGATGGGTTTTCGCACCTTTGTGCCGCTGGTGGCTGCCTGCCCCGGCTGTGGGCGCACGACATCGACTGTGTTTCAGGAACTCGCGCGCGACATTCAGAATTTCATCCGTGATGAAATGCCAGCATGGCGCAAGACCTATCCCGGCGTTGAAAATCTCAATGTCGCGGTGATGGGCTGCATCGTGAATGGCCCGGGCGAAAGCAAACATGCCGACATCGGCATTTCACTGCCCGGCACCGGTGAAACGCCTGCCGCGCCGATCTTCATCGATGGCGAAAAAGCCATGACATTGCGCGGCACCAATATCGCCAATGAGTTCCGCCAGATCGTGATCGATTATATCGAGAAGAAATATGGCAAGGCGAATGCGGCCGAGTGATTAAATCAACCCAGCCGCAATATTGATCGTCAGAGCCAACACCGTCGTATTGTAGAAGAACGACACTATACTATGCACCAAGGCGATCTGGCGCATGATGGGTGAGCAGATGGCGATATCGGCTGTCTGGCTCGCTACGCCGATCGTGAACGAGAAATAGAGAAAATCGCTGTAATCGGGCGTGATCGTGTCGGGGAAATCAAGCCCGCCGCGCAAGCGCTCTGACTGGTCGGGGCGGTTGCGCCGCTCAGAGGCATATTCATGCGCATAATGCAGCGCGAAGGTGAGATGCGTGAAGGCCCAGCCTGTCAAAATGGTCGTGCCAGCCAAGCCGATGTGAAGTGCCTTGTCGAGCCCCTGCATATCTTTGGTGGCGGCCAATTGCGCGACAATGGCACCGATGGAAAACAGGGCCGCTACAATCGACAATGTCAAAATCATAAAGCCGCCTTCATCCTGCACGGATGACCGCTGGTGGAAGCGGGCCAGATCATCGCGCTGCATCATGCGGAAGGTCAGGCCGATATAAATCAAGACGCCTGCGTTCCAAGCCAGCAGCAGACGTGTTGCAAGCTCCCAGTCTATCGGACAGGCCAGCCCCACAAGCAAACCTGCGAAAATGCCAATCAGCAAACGCGGGCGCAGCACGAAAGGCCGCGTGATGTGATTCTTAAGCAGAAGCGCGTGCACATGCCGCAAAAAACCACCGTGCACTTTATGATCGTTCATGATTGCCGTCCTGCCACAAAGCGCGCGGCATCCATCAATACATCTGTGCGCACGCCAAAATCGAGTGCCTGCAAATGCGCAACGGCCTCGTCAACAAGCTGGTCACGGCGCTGTTCGGCAGCTTCCATACCCATGATCGAGATGAGTGTCGCCTTGTTGCGCTCGGCATCCTTGCCTGCGCGCTTGCCAAGTGTGGCGGCATCGCTCTTGGCATCGAGAATATCATCGGCCACCTGAAAGGCCGCGCCGATCTTTTGGCCAAAGCGCAACAGATGATCCAACTGGCCCGCGCTGGCGCGCCCCAGCACGGCACCCGTCTCCACGGCGTGGGCAAGAAGCGCACCTGTTTTCATGGATTGCATTTGCAGGATTTCATCAAAACTCAATGGGCGCTCCGCGCGCTCGGCTTCGAGATCCAGTGCCTGACCACCTGCCATCCCGCCCAGGCCCGAGGCCAGCGCCAGCAAGCGCACCATTTCAGCGCGCAAGAACGGGTCATCATGGGTGGCGGGGTCCGCGACCACTTCAAAGGCATAGGTGAGCAGGCTATCGCCGGCCAGAATGGCGGTCGCCTCATCATAGGCCTTGTGGACCGTTGGGCGGCCCCGGCGCAGGTCGTCATCATCCATGGCGGGCAGATCGTCATGGACCAGCGAATAGCAGTGGATCATCTCCAGCGCGCAGGCCGGACGCATGGCCGTTTCGGGCTTCACCCCAAACAGGGCCGCCGTCTCGATCACCAGAAAGGGCCGCAGGCGCTTGCCCCCGCCCAGCGCCGCATGACGCATGGCCGCCAGCAGGCGGGCCGGGCGGCGAGCTTCACCTGGGCGGGCCTGGGGCGACAGGAGGGCCTCCAGAGCCGCTTCCACCTGATCGGCTATGGTTGTGAGCCTTGTCTCAAATCCGGCGCTCAATGGGCTTCCCTTTCGTCTCCAGAGCGGCCAAGAAACGCGGGGCGGGCCAGAATTGCAAGCCCTCCCCCCGTCCAGATGCCTAGTGAGCCGTCCCACCCCAAGAAATTGCCTCCCGTCCGGCAAATCGGCCCCGGGACCCTAGCCAGAGCCCATAATCCCGTGTATGGAACGCGCCTTGAATTCGAGTGGCCGCCCCAATGCGTGGCCCCCATGGAGACCACAATGGCAGTTCCGAAGCGAAAGACCTCCCCGATGAAGCGCGGCTTCCGCCGCTCGGCAGATGCTCTGGCTCAGCCGACCTATGTCGAAGACAAGGATTCGGGTGAGCTGCGCCGTCCCCACCACGTTGACCTGAAGACCGGCATGTATCGCGGTCGCCAGATCCTCAAGGTGAAGTCTAAGGACTGAGCTTTCAGCCTTTGGAAGATTTTAAAAAAGCCCGGCCTCAGCGCCGGGCTTTTTCATTTGCGTTTCGGGATGTCTGGAATGTCATAGCGCTCTTGGCGGCGGCGCTCTTGGCGGCGAAGCGCCTTTTCAAGGCGTCGGCAATGAGTCTTTCTTCGGCGCGCGGGACGCCACGAATGCACCACCCACAATCAGCGCACATGCCAGACCCAGCGCGAGATTGGCGTCTGCAAATCCTGCCATTACCAACCAGATGGTTGCAAGCACGGGTGCGGCATAAGCCAGTGTGCCGATGAGGCGAATGTCACCATGTTTGACGCCGTGATCCCACAAGAAGAAAGCGCCACCCACCGGGCCAAGACCTAATGCCAAAACAGCGATCCATTCAAAGATCGTTGCAGGCCAGCGGGTTTCTTCACTCACCCCATGCGCAAGAGCCGCAAGGGCCGATGTTGCCAGACAAAAGCCCGCCACTGCGCCGCTGGGCACATGCACAAGGCGGCGCGACAAAAGCGAATAGGCCGCCCAAGTGAGTGCCGCACCAAAGGCCACAGATGATTGACGAGGCTGGCTTCAGCCGGTGGCGCAGATCGCAGCGCTGCAAAATAAAACACGTGGTAGAGAAACAAGCCGCCCGCCCCCAGCACCCAAGCGCGCCAGCCTTGTTTCAACACATGCGTCTCACCACGCAGGACAAGCACCAGCAGACCCGACAGACCACCTATGGCAAACGTCACCGCTGTCATTTGAAACGGCGCCATGGTGGCGCTGATCGCCGTCAGCAAAGGCAGCGTCGACCACAACAGGATCGCTCCAAAGCCAAGCAACGTTGCAGACGATGATCTCGTCACGCGGCGCAATCGCGACAGCGGCCGGTCATTTCGATCACCTGCGCTGTGGGCGCAAAGCCCGAGCTCTCGGCCAGACGCCCGAGATTGGCATCCACATCAGGTGAGCTGACTTCGCTGACACGCCCGCAACTCTCGCAGATCAGAAAAGCAACCCGTGCCGTGCGATCATGCCGATGGCCGCACGCCAGATAGGCATTGCGGGTGGCGAGCCGGTGCACGAGCCCGTTCTCCTGCAAGAAATCGAGCGACCTGTAGATGGAAACGGGTGCTGGCCTTTTGCCGGTAGCAGCCGCCACCAGATCGATCATTTCATAGGCCCCGACAGGCCGGCCAGCCTCGCACAGCTTGTCGAGGACGAGCTGTCGGCCGGGGGTCAGGCTGATCCCCTCAGGCGCATGGGCGCAGTGGCTATGGTCATGATGATCATGCATGAGCGCAATATAGGCTTTTCCGACGGATCAGACCAAGTGCCACTCGCCAAGATTGCTGCGGCGCACTAACCTTGCCCTCAACAAACGCCATTCTCCTGTGGAGCCAGACATGAACCTGACAAATCGCAATGCCCTCATCACCGGATCGACCAGCGGCATTGGCCTTGCCATTGCCCGCGCGCTGGCCGCTGAGGGCACCAATGTGACGCTGAACGGTTTTGGGGCCGCGGATGAGATTGAAGCGACCCGCGCAATAATCGAAAAAGATTTCGGCGTGAAGGCGCGCTACTCGGGTGCCGACATGTCCAAGCCCGACCAGATCGCGGCCATGGTGACAGAGGCAGAAGCTGCCTTCGGCACGCTCGATATTCTCGTCAACAATGCCGGCATCCAGCATGTCTCGCCGATTGAAGATTTCCCGCTCGAGAAATGGGACCAGATCATCGCGATCAATCTTTCCTCCGTCTTCCATGCGAGCCGCGCAGCCATCCCCGGCATGAAGGCGCGCAAATGGGGCCGCATCATCAATACCGCTTCCGCCCATTCGCTCGTCGCCTCGCCCTTCAAATCAGCCTATGTGTCAGCCAAACATGGCGTCGCAGGTTTCACCAAAACGGCAGGGCTGGAACTGGCAACTTTCGGCATTACGGTGAATTGCATTTCGCCGGGCTATGTCTGGACACCGTTGGTTGAAAAACAAATTCCCGACACGATGAAAGCCCGCAATCTCACCAAAGAGCAGGTCATCAATGATGTGCTCTTGACTGCGCAACCGACCAAGCAGTTTGTCACGGTTGATCAGGTCGCCGCTTTCGCGCTCTTCCTGTGTTCGGATGCGGCTTCGCAAATGACGGCTAGCAATTATGCGATGGATGGCGGCTGGACTGCTGCCTGACGAAACCGCCAGATGCTTGTTTGTTTGATGTCTGCATCTTCCAGCGTTCGCGTTACCGCAACGCGATACGTCGCTAACGATTCCAGCCGATCCTTCGCAAGATATGATCGGCCCGGATCGCCTAGCAAAACGGTTGCGCCACGCGCTGCCATTTGCGCGAGCCAATCCGTGACGCGAGATGCCATATCGCGCTCGTAAGACACATCACCCGCCAGCACCACATCCCAGCCTCGATCTTGCCCAACCAGATCTTCGCACAGAACATGCAGGCTGACTTTGTTTTCAGCGGCATTGATGCCGATCGCTTCAGCCGAGAATGCATCAATATCGCAAGCCTGCACATGAGCGGCGCCAGCTTTGGCCGCTGCAATACCCACAAGGCCTGAGCCAGAGGCGAAATCGAGCACACGCTTGCCTGCAACGATGTCGGGGTGATCCAGAATATAGCGCGCCAAAGCCTGACCACCGGCCCAAGCAAATGCCCAGAAAGGTGGCGGCAGACCAATCTCGCCCAATTCATCTTCCGTCTTTTGCCACAGCTCGGTGGCTTCATCAGCGAGATAAAGCGAAATCTCGGGCGCATGCGGCACAGCGAGGAAACGAGTGTGGGTGCGGATGAACTGCGCGCGATCAAGTATGGTCACGGCGCGAGTTTCTCAATCCAGCCTAGGCCCGCAAGCGTGGATGTGCGCGGGCGATATTCGCAACCGATCCAGCCCGGCCAGCCGCGTGCCGCAATATCTTTCAGCACAACGGCGAAATTGATCTCGCCTTCATCAGGCTCATGTCGGCGCGGCACGGAGGCGAGCTGAAAATGCCCGATCAAAGGCCAATGCCGCCCGATGCGACGCAATAAATCGCCTTCAAGAATCTGAACGTGATAAAGATCAAACATGATTTTCAACTCAGGCCTGTTCACATGGCTGATGAGATCAGCCGCCATGTCAGAGCCGGTGAGAAAATAATCGGGCCGATCATAGGGGTTAAGCGGCTCGATCAGCAGCGTGACATTGGCGCGCTCGGCCTGCTCGCAGGCAAAAGCCATATTGTCGATGAAACAGGCCCGCGCATCACCCATGGGCACGCCGTTCAACACGCCCGACAGACAATGAACATTTTTGGCGCCCAGCACGTGTGCATAATCCAGAGCTTGCGCCAGTGACTCACGAAACTGCGCGCGCTGTTCGGGCAAAGCAGCAAAACCAAACTCACCAGGCTTGCCGGGCGGGGCATTGATGCCAGTCATGATGAGGCCTGTCTCATCGAGACGCTTGCGCAAGTCACGGGCTGGAATTTCATAAGGAAATTGGCATTCAACCGCTAGAAAGCCAGCCTTTGCAGCTGCATTGATGCGCTCAGCGAAAGGCACTTCGGTGAAAAGCATGGAAATATTGGCGCAGAAGCGCAAAGCATTTTGCATGGGTGCAGGATATGCGCTCACAGGCTCTCCGTCGAGGCCCCAAATTCTGCCAGCCTTTGGCTTAATTCCACAATGCGCTGGCGTAGCACGCGGTTCTCATATTCAAGCACAGCCACGCGCTCGATAAGGTTTTCTTCTTTCCGCTTGGGTGCCGTTTCAGGCACTTTGAAATGCGCGCCCATTGTGTCCTTGAGCCGCCAACGCGACTCGCAATCATAGATACGATCGCGTGAGGGGATTTCGAGACGGAAATGATCGGGCAGATCAATCACGCCCGGCCCCTTCAAACAGGCGCCCGTGAGCGAGATGTTGCGCACCTGACAATCCAGTGAAGAGCGGCCACTTTGAAAATAAATGCGCCCCGCCATCAAGGTGCGATGACGCTCACTCAAGCGACGATCTTTCGGATCGGTTGTTTCAGATAACGACTCGGATGACGACATGGACGACGCCCCGCTCAAAACATAAAAGAATGTTTTGAGCCTAGCTGATTTGCGCGCAGGTGGAAACCGCGTGTCTCAGACCTTGTCGCGGGGCCAGGTCTGGCGCACCCAGACGCTGGCGATCACCAGAGAAATGGCGATCACAGCAAAGACGCCACCCACACCGGCAAAGGCCGCCAGAAAACTGGCCGTAAAGGGAAAGGCGACCTGACCAATGCGGTTTCCCGTGAGGCGCATCGACAAAGCCGTGGAACGCACATTGGCTGGTGCCAGTTGCACCATGCCTGAAAAAGCCAGCGTCGAAGAAATGCCAAGCCCATAGCCGGATGCAACAGCACCGACATAGAGCATCCACAAAGGCAAAGGTAGTGCCAGCACAAGCAAACCCGCAGCCGCCATCAATAGGCTCGCAATCGTCAGCGGGATGCGACCGAATATTTTGAACAGCGACACATAAGCCAAACGAGATGCCATTGCGCCCGCCGCACGCACAGTCAGCAACCAGCCAATATGGCTCGCCTCAATGTGGCGCTCTGTTCCCAACAGCGGCATGTAGATGATGAGCACATCGAATGTCGTCACCGTAATGACGGAGGCGAAGATGATGGCAGCCAAACCCTTGAGTTTCAGAATTTCCAAAAGGCTCAGACGCACTTCATTTTCATCACGCGGTGGCTTGGGCAGCGCGCGGGTAATGGTCAAACCCACGAGAATATTCAAAGCAGCCAGCGACGCACCCAGAATAAAAAGCGTTTGCGTGGGTGCAACATGCGCATCTCCCGCTGCAAAACCCATGATCATCGGCCCGACCGCTTGACCAACCGCCAAGCCCAGCATGTAGAGGCTGAGGACCGTTTCACGGCTTTTAGGCCCAGCCGAGCGCACCGAAATCATTTGATGTGCCGCCATGGCGAGCAAATGGCCGATACCCAGCAACACATTTGCCATCAACAAATCGATACGGCTGCCGGGCGTCAAATAAAGCACGAGCGAGCCGGCAAACATAAAGACCGCGCCGACTTGCGCAGCGCGCGCATCATGCCCACGATCCATCAACTTGCCAAAGGGGATTGCCAAAGCAATTGGCAGCAAAGAAAAGCTCGCGCCGATCACGCCAATCCAGACGACAGAAATATCCGTTTCAATGGCGCGGTAAGTGGTGCCGCCACGCACCAACGGCAACATGGCCTGCAAGATGAGACAATGCAGGAAGAGCGGAACGATCAGGCCGTAATGAATATCGTTGTCACGCGTCTTCCCGAACAAGGCTCGACCTTTCGCTTTTCTTCTTCTCTTTCCTTTAGCGCGAGGTGGCGGGGTCTGTCACCCCGCCACGTCACACATCAAGGCGCGCTCATGCCTTTGCGCAGAAAGGCGATAAGATCAGGTGGTGTTGCATAAAGCTTGTCGATGAGCTTTTGCACCTCTTCGCCTGTTTGCGGGGCAATATCGAGCGAAGCCTTGGTGGCTTCTGCCACAAGCTCAGGATCAGCCAACACTTCAAGGAAAGATTTTCGTAAAGCGGCCACACGATCAGCCGGCACACCGGGTGGCAGAAAGAAGGGGCGGCTGATCGATCCTTGCTGCAAGAAGACTTCCATGGCCTGTTTCTGCTGTGGCGTTTTGGCAAAATCCATCGACAGCGGCACACCGGCGGCCTTCAATACGGGCAGGCTTTGTGTATCCTGCTGCACGAGAACTTTCACAAGGCTCTCGGGCTTGAGCATGTCAGGATATTGCTGTTTGGCGCTCGACCAGAGCAGACCGCAAATGCCCTGCACTTCATTGCGCTGGATGGCGAGACTGACTTCGTTCGAGCCTTTGTAGCCCGCAATCAGCTTCACCTTCACACCCAGAATGTGCTTTTCCATGACAGGATAATCAACAAGTGCCGAGCCCGGACCCGTGCCGCCCACCACCAGCTCCTTGTCGAACAAATCTGCATAAGATTGCACCGGCGCATCCTTGCGCGTGATGCAAACCGATGTGTCGGCGTTGGCATTGCCCAAAAAGATGAATTTGCGGGGATCGTAGGAAGTCAGATCTTGGCCTGTCATCAAAGGATCAAACAAAGCCGTCGACAGCACGACTGCCATTGACGTGCCGTCTTTGGGCGCGAGCGAATAGAGATGGCGCGCTGCAGCAAGCGAGCCCGCACCGGGCATGTTCTGGACGACAATACCGGGATTGCCGGGAATGGTTTTCTGGAAATGGCGACCCAGCAGGCGCGCGTAAATATCAACGCCCCCACCCGAAGCTGAGCCGGCAATAATAGTGACGGTTTTGCCCTTGAAGAATGTGGCAGCGTCCTGGGCTTTGACGGCAGCGCCCGTCAGAACAATGGCGGCTGCACACATCAACGCACGCGGAATCTGGCGCATATGATCCCCTCCCTCACATCTCGTCCGGTTATCCGGCTCTCGCGGGGGCTTATTGTGCAGCAAAGGTGCGCTTCGTCCAGCTTTTTGCTTGGCCCCGTCATCCGCGCCAGTGGAGTTTCTTTGTTTGGCCTTCGCAGATAGGATCACGCTTATGCTGATCCCTTTGGACAATAGCTATGCCCGCCTGCCCGAGATGTTTTATGCGCGCGCTCTGCCCACACCGGTGGCCGCGCCGCGCCTGCTCGCGCTCAATGTGAAACTCGCCGCAGAGCTCGGACTTGATGCGCAGGCCCTGGCCTCCCCAGAAGGGATGGAAGCGCTCGCGGGCAATCGTATCTTGGCTGGCAGCGAACCGCTGGCACTCGCCTATTCAGGACACCAGTTTGGTCATTTCAATCCGCATATGGGTGATGGGCGCGCGATCCTTCTGGGCGAGATCGTCACACCGGCTGGCAAACGACGTGACATCCAGCTGAAAGGCTCGGGACCAACACCTTATTCCAGACGCGGCGACGGGCGCGCCGCACTCGGGCCTGTGTTACGCGAATATATAGTCAGCGAAGCCATGCAGGCTTTGGGCATTCCCACCACACGGACATTGGCCGCAGTGGCGAGCGGCGAAACTGTCTATCGCGAGGACGTCTTGCCCGGTGCTGTTCTCACGCGCGTGGCCTCCAGCCATATGCGGGTTGGCACATTTGAATATTTTGCCTCCCGCGGCGAAAAAAACATGCTCAGAATTCTCGCCGATCAGGCGATTGCACGCCACGATCCTGACCTCACCGAGGCCGCTGACAAATATGAAAAACTGCTGGAGCGCATTGTTATCCGCCAAGCGCGTCTCATTGCACAATGGCTACTGGTCGGCTTCATCCATGGCGTGATGAACACGGACAATATGGCGATCTCCGGCGAGACGATTGATTACGGCCCCTGCGCTTTCATGGAAGCCTATAATCCGTCCACCGTATTTTCCTTCATCGACAAGCAAGGCCGTTATGCCTATGCCAACCAGCCCTCCATTGCGGTGTGGAATCTGACGCGTCTGGCGGAATGTCTGATGATGCTGTTTGAGCCAGAAGCAGAAGCGCCAGAGCGCGCCAATGCGGCGCTGGCTTCATTCCGCCCACATTTTCAAGAGGCCTATCTCAACGGGCTGCGCCGCAAGATCGGATTGTTTGAAGCCCGCGAAAATGACGCTGACCTTGCCTCAGATTTGCTCGAGCGTATGGCAGTAAATGAGGCTGATTTCACACTCACCTTCCGTAGGCTTTGCACAGCAGCGCAAGATAAAACTGCGGATGCGGGCGTTGCGTCTCTGTTCGAAGATCCTGCAAGCTTTGCTGGCTTTTCAGACAGCTGGCGTGCGCGACTTGACTCAGAAGGCGGCGATCCGGCCGCTCGCGCCAACACCATGCGCAAGGTCAATCCGGCTTTCATCGCCCGCAACCATCGCGTCGAAGAAGCCATTCAGGCCGCTCTCAAAGATGACCTCGAGCCTTTTCACACCCTTAACCGCGTGCTGGAAAAGCCCTTTGAAGACCAACCGGACTTTCAAGATTACATGCTGCCAGCGCATCCTGATGAGCGTGTCACACAAACTTTCTGCGGCACTTAAATTTCAAAACCCAATGTCGCAGCAGCTTCCTGTCGCAAAACTTTGATTTCATCATAGGTGATCGGACAGGGGTTTTGCACCTCCCAAGCACGGCTTGCAGCAAGGGAAGATCGCACCAGCCATTCATCGGGGAGTTTCATTTTTTCAAGCTCGACCAGAACCTGATTTCGAAAAGCCTGAAATGCGGAAGCCCATTTGGCATAATCAGCTGGCCCATGCGCGATGATATGGGCAAATAAAATCCGTTCCTGCTGAATGGATGTGTCCTGAATCATCCTCTCCTCCTTGCGCTTTTACAAGCTTTGCCGAGAGGCGCACGTGGGCGCATTGATCAGGATCAGGCCGGGGTTTTGGTCTTCAATTGCTCGCCGCCGACATAACCACCCACCGCGATGCCGGACACGACTTCTGCAACACTGACCTGCCCATCGCCATTGGCATCCCAGAAGGACATGATCTGATGCGCCTGTGCTGCAACATCAGACACGGTCGCAGGATCAAGCGCCGCAGCCAGATCGGCCTCATCAAAATAGCCTTTGCCTGCAAGATCATATTGTTTGACGATGGCTTGCGCCTGCTGGACTTGGCCGATGCCTGTTTGCAATTCTTCCAGTGTCAGGTCGCCATCGGAATTCGTATCCCATGCGGCAAATGTGGCGGCGGCATCGGCAACCTGTGCATGACTTGCAAATTCGGCTGCAGAAATACCGCCGCTTGCATCTGAATCATATTGCGCGAGCAAGGTTGCCGCCAGAAGCGCCGGATCGGTGGGTTGGGTTGGCGGTATTGGCGTTGGCGGATTTTGGGCGGCAGCGGCAGCTGCATCCGCCTCAATGCCCGCAATCACTTCCGGGCGCGTCAGTAGGCCATTATGATTGCCATCCCAACGCGCAAAAGTGGCGGCTGCATTGGGATAATCCGCAGAGCTGATGGAGGCTGCATTCGCCAGATTGATGGCGCCCGTGCCTTTGGGATCAAAAATCGCCAGCATGGCATCGGCCTGATCCATCGCCTCATAGCCGGCTTTGAGCTCGTCGCGCGTGACCTTGCCATTGCCATCCTGATCGAAGGCATCAATGGCAGCCTGCGCCTTGGCGGGATCACCCAGTGTCGGGTCTTTGGTCCAGGCTGCCTGAATGTCAGCAAGATCGACATAGCCCTTGCCAGCGGTGTCATAGCGGGTGAGCAAATCATCGGCTCGCGCGGCGGCCGTGGGCGGCGCGGGCGGCTTGGCGGTGCCAGCCAATTCGGCGGCTGAAATGGCTCCATCCGCATCCACATCGAGCGACACAACCGCTTCCTGCGCCATATAGGCAGCAATGCCACGATTGCGAGAAAAGGAGGGGTAGAGCGTGTCAGCAAAAATCGTGCGGTGAACGGTCGCGACCGAGCCTGTCAGATCAGGCATCCGTGTCGGGTCTGCCTGCAACGTAGCAAAGATCGCCTGAAACTCATCCCCGCTGATCGAGCCATTACCGTTCTGATCGGCCTGGACAGCAAAAGCGCGCACGACATTGACCCGCTGCGATCCGGCACTGGCAAAAGGGATACAAGGCGTTGCGCATAATCCATATGCCTTGCGCAGCAAATGTCATGCCGCCTTAAATATGTTTAATAGCAATGATTTAAAAAAGGCGCCGGGGCTGGAAAGCCGCCGGCGCCTGATGTGTCTCAGACCTTAGAGGTCCGTGAAGATTACTTCACGTCCTTGGAGGTCAGAGCGAAGGAGAGCGTGCCGACAACTGCAGCGTTGCAATACTTGGACTGCGAAGCAGCGCCGTAGACGCCATTGGTCGGGCCGGTGATATCAGCGCAACCCTTCTTGCTGAGCGACGAGTCGTGATAACGCAGGTCGAGGGTAGCCAGCTTGTAGGTGTAAGCCGCGCCGAGGTTCCAGTAGTTGTAGTCAGGCAGCGAACGATTGCCAGAGACCGGTGTATGCGCAGCATCTGTCTTACCAAGGAACTGATGACCGAATTCACCCGAGAACACGAGGTCGCCGAGCTTGTAAGCAGCCGTGCCCGAAACGTACTGGGCGTTTGCGCCGGTATCGAGGTAATTCGGCGATACGAAGCCGTTGATACCGAGCGTGATGGCATCATTCACAGCGTAGCTGGTCTTCAAATATCCTTCAAACCAGTTGGGTGTTGTCACGAACACGTTGTTCGGGGTCTCAACCTTCGAATAGAGGTAGCCGATACCGCCGAGGTCAAAAGTCAGAGCGCCGTATGTCGCGCGAACGCCACCAATGGCATCCCATTCAACCGGAGGGCTCGTGTCCTGGTTGGTCAGCTTAACTGAAGAACCGGCGGCGCCGAGGTAGAGGGTGTGGGCATCCGACAAGGAATAACGGATTTCAGCGTTGGCGTTCACGCCAGGCTGAGCGTTCGACTGGCTAATACCACGGAAGATGTAGTTGGTTGTTGCGCCTGCACCAACCGTCCAATCCCAAGGGGACACAACGACGACAGGAGCCGGAGCTGCCTTCTTTTTGCCTTTGACAACGTCAGCGGCTGAAGCGGAGGTCGCAGCAAGAGCTGCAACGGCGGAAAGGAGGATGAGCTTGGAGCGCATTGATGATTGCCCTTGTTGAGAATTTCAATGCTCGGAAAATGTGACGATTTATCCCTAATGACAAGGCTCAAAGCTCAGCATATTGCCCATTCATAAGGCAATTTTGCCCCAATTCACCGCTCTGTCATGGTGCGTTGCAAAAATACACCACCTGCCCCATACGGACCTGTCCCAGAATGGGCCAGATAAGCACAAAGCAAAGCTCAGCGCCCGTTTGGCACTTGCAAGCTTGTGATGAAGGTGGGGCTGGCGGAGAGGGAGGGATTTGAACCCCCGATAGGCTTGCACCTATGCCGCATTTCGAGTGCGGTGCTTTCAACCACTCAGCCACCTCTCCGCGGTCGCCAGAAGGGGATAAATCCACCTTCCGTGTGGTTGCGCGGGGCAATAACATGCTGACGGCACCGGGACAAGCACGGAAAGGCGCAAAGCCTTCAAGAGGCCCGCTTGCGCCCGGCGGCTTTATTCCGTAAATCAGCCCGGCGTTGCCCCTATGGCGGAACTGGTAGACGCGTCCGACTCAAAATCGGATTCCGCAAGGAGTGCTGGTTCGATTCCGGCTAGGGGCACCATTTTTACCCGAATGCTCAGGCCTTGTTCACGAGGCTCGAAAATTCCTGCACCACGCGCTCATAGACGGGCCGCTTGAAGGGAATGATCATGCCCGGCAGATCATTCATTGGAACCCATTTCCACGCATCGAATTCCGCTTTGTGACCACCGGCGGGAGACAAAATGTTGATCTCGCTATCTGTGCCTGTGAAGCGCAGCGCAAACCATTTTTGCGTTTGCCCGACATAGCGGCCCTTCCAGGCTTCATTGGCAATGTCGTCTGGCAAATCATAAGCAAACCACTCGCGTGCTTCGCCCATGAGCGCCACGCTTGTCACATTGGTCTCTTCCGCCAATTCGCGCAGCGCCGCAGCTTGCGGGTCTTCGCCCGCATCAATGCCCCCTTGTGGCATCTGCCATTCGTGGCCCTCAGCGACATGTTCGCGCAAAGCCTTGTTGGCGCGGCGACCGACAAACACGAGCCCCTGCGCATTGATCAGCATAATGCCAACGCACGGACGATATTTTTTCTCAGACATGCACGTCTTTCAGCTCACGCTCTCAACGAGCAACGGTGCGTGCCGGCGCAGAAGCCAATGCCGACAACGGCACGAGGGCGATTCCCCGCGCCTCAAGACCTTGTGCGAAGCGCGACAGACGGTCAATGGCTTGCGCGCTCACACGCACAACGCCAATGGCGGACCCTTTGTCGCGTGCCAGCGCCTCCAATTTGCGCAGACCATCATCTTGCTGCTCAGGCCTGCCTGATACATCCAAGTTGATATCCGCGCGCAAGGTTGGGGCGCCTGTGGCCAGCGCCACAGCGGATGTCAGCGCTTGGTGCGCACTGCCGTCATCGAAAAATAACAGGCCACGCTCAGCCACATCTTGCAAGATCGGTGACAAGGCTGAGGCACTTGCCATAAACCGTGCGCCTTGCAAATGCGTAAGGCCGATGTAGCCGGCAAAGCGGCTCATGTGCCAATGCAATGCATCGAGATTTTTATCGCGCGCCCCATTCAACAGAAGTGCGCGCATGCCCAATTCATCACTTGCACCAGCACCTTCCATCGGCACTTGCAGCAATATTTCATGACCCAGCAAGCGGGCTTGTTCTGCCTGATCGTCGAGCTGCACAGAAGTGGAGACAAAAGCAAATGTTACAGTTGCAGGCAAAACTTTGCTCGCCTGCAAACTAATCAGCGCATCGCCACCCAATCCGTTCACAACCAATGCCAAACGTGGCGCGCCGGATGGCAGCGCAGACACAGCAGAACGCGGGCTGGCATATACATCCAACGGTCGCGCACCATCGTGCGCCATGCGTGGCAGCGGCCCATACGGGCCAGCTGTCACAAGACGCGCATCGGGTGCAGGCGTGAGTGCTGCACGGCGCATCTCTTGGGGCACCCGAATAACAATCGCCTCACCACCATCTGCACCATTGCGACGAATGATTTTCACACCATTCCCCTGTTCGCCAGACGGCGAGATGATGCGCACACCGCCATTGGTGGTCAGCACCTGAGCATCAGGTGTAGCGGGCGCTGGAATATCCGGAACGGCAATACGACGTGGGGCCGTTGATGGCTCCTGCGCTGCAGCCAAACGGCCAGGCACTGGGGGTGTTGCGCGATCGGTGACATAAACAAAAGCAACAAGGCTCGCCGCCAAAAGACCCATGCCGCACAATGCCCAAGCGCCCCAGGCCGCATCGCGTGCAGGAGCGCCATCGAGCGCGTGCGAAGGCGGCACGTAACCCAGTGGCTTGTCGAGATCATCAACCTTCATATGCAACATCTCAACGGCTTGAAAACCGGCATATGCCAGACGCCATTCTTTAAACCTGAATCAAAGAGCCCAACGTCCGATCATTACCACCGGTCGTTGGGCTCGTGAAAAATCCCATGCTGAGCAAAGTTAAATGCTCAAATAGTTACTTACCGCTCCGCTCTGCCGGTTTGGCGGGTTCGGTTGCTTGCGCCTTGACATAAGTGCCACGCAGCATGTCGAGAGCCGCCTTCAACTGCTTGTCGTTCTTGGGATCGGGCGGCACATAGGCCTGCGATCCGCTCTTTTCTTCTTCACCATTTTTCAAATGGCCCTTGAGCGCTGCTTCGCCCTTTGTGTCGTCCTTGCCCTTCAACTCATCGGGCACGTCCTGCAAAATCTGAATATCAGGATCAATGCCCTTGGCCTGAATGGAGCGGCCGGACGGCGTGTAATAACGCGCTGTGGTCAGACGCAACGCGCCATTGGCTTGACCAAGTGGAATGATCGTCTGCACCGAGCCTTTGCCAAATGAGCGCGTGCCCACAATCGTGGCGCGCTTGTGATCTTGCAAAGCACCCGCGACAATTTCCGAAGCCGAGGCCGAGCCCCCGTTGATCAACACAATCACCGGCTTGCCCTTCGACAAATCACTCGGACGCGCATTATAGCGCTGCGTTTCATCGGCATTGCGACCACGGGTCGAGACAATCTCGCCATGGCTCAGGAATGCGTTTGAGACTGCGATGGACTGATCCAGCAGACCGCCGGGGTTGTTGCGCAGATCAAGAATATAGCCTTTGAATTTGTCGTTCTGGATGTCGGATGTGAATTTGCTGATCGCCGTTTTCACACCATCATAGGTTTGCTCATTGAACTGGGTGATGCGGATATAGCCGACATCGTCCCCTTCCTGACGGAAGCGCACAGAACGGATCTGAATCACCGCGCGTGTAATAGAAACCTCTTGGGTTTCACGTGCAGAGCCACGCAAAATCGTCAGCTTTACAGCTGTGTTCACTTGGCCGCGCATTTTGTCGACGGCCTGGTTGAGCGTCATGCCCTGCACGGTCTCGCCATCAATGGCTGAAATAATATCGCCAGACATAATGCCGGCACGCGCGGCGGGGGTGTCATCAATCGGCGTGACAACTTTCACCATGCCGTCTTCTTGCGTGACTTCAATACCAAGTCCGCCGAATTCGCCACGCGTCTGAACCTGCATATCGCGGAAGCTTTTGGCATCCATATAGCTGGAATGGGGATCAAGCGATGTGAGCATGCCCGAGACCGCTGCCTCGATGAGCTTTTGCTCATTGGGCTTCTCGACATAATCCGAGCGGATCTTCTCGAAAACATCACCAAACAGGTTGAGCGTTTTATAAGTATCCGACACGGCTGCATTGGCTGAGCCGGCCATAAACAGGTGCGTTTGCGTGCCAACAATCGCGGTCGACGCACCCAAAACAGCACCGAGCAATACAAGCGAAATCTTGCGCATTATCCGCGAACCTTTTCCAGCTCGGCCTTTGCCCACCATGGGCCCGGGTCGATGGCCGCCCCGTCTTTTCTGAATTCAACATAGAGAATGGGCTGGCCCGCGCCAAGTGCAAGTGCAGTGGCAAGTGCGGTTCTGGCACTGCCATCACCCATGGTTGCGACCGGCTCGCCGGCTAAGACAAATTGTCCCACTTCGACGGTGATGCGCTCCATACCAGCCAGAACAACATAATAGCCCCCGCCCGCATTCAGGATCAAAAGCTGACCATAGGTGCGGTAGGGACCCGAAAAGGCCACCCACCCATCGGAAGGCGCTGCCACAGGGACCCCCGGACGTGTGGCCAGAGACAAGCCCTTCTCGGTCCCGCCCAATCCGTCAGAGGCACCAAATGTCTTCACGATTTTACCCGAGACCGGCAATGGCAGGAGACCTTTGGCATCGGCGAAGGCAATCTTTGGTGCCAGTCGTGCCGGATCACCAAACGGCAAAGCTGCCGTGCGGGTGCCGGCCCGCGCGCGCGCTGCATCGGCAGCTTTGGCCTCCTCGGCAGCGCGATTAGAGGCTGCAATCTCGGTTTCTGAACGATTGATCAGATCCCGGACATCGGGCGATTGAAGGGCCAGCTCCGACAGGCGTCGGCGTTGCTCGGCGAGTTTTTGTTCATTGTCCTTGAGCGCACCTTGGCGCGCGACGACCAGACTTTGCAGCTTTTCATTATCGCGCGCAAAAGCGGCCGCCTCGGCCGCCAGCCGCTCCTTTTCCTGCGCAATGTTTTTGCGCAGCTCAACCAACTCGTTGAGATCGCCCGCTAGCGCTTGGGATTCGGAGCGCAATTCCGGCAAAACAGCGCCCAACATCATGGCTGTGCGCACCGATTGCAACGCATCTTCGGGCGAAGCGAGAAGCGCGGGTGGCATGCCACGGCGCATCCGCTGCAAAACCGCAAGCACTTCAGCGAGCACCGCGCGTCGACTCTCCAAAGATGCGCGGATCGCTTCTTCACTACCGGTTGCAAGATCGAGCCTTTTTTCAATCTCGGTCATGCGCACCTGGGCCTGACGCATTTTGGCCCCCGTCTCGATCAGCGCAGCATTGAGCCGCGTGCGATCCATGCGGATGGCCTCAGCCTCTGTCTCCAAGGCGCGACGGCGCTCTTCCACCGCATGCAGCTCGCTCTGGATAGCTTTGGGGTCCCGGGCTGGTGTTTGCGCAAGGGCAGGTGTGACTGCGGCCTGAAGCCACAGTCCCGCACCTATCAAAATCCAACTGGCGCCATTTCGAATCATGGGCCCAGCATAGGCATGGCAAAGGTGGCTGTAACGAGGCAGGTCAGACACGATGATAAGGGTGGCCCGAAAGAATAGTAATTGCGCGATAGATTTGCTCGGCCGCCATAATGCGCACCAGCTGATGAGGCCAGGTCATCGCGCCAAAGGCCAGAACCAGTGAGGCTTTGGCGCGCAGCTCGGGGTCGATCCCGTCCGCTCCGCCAATGAGAAGTGCATAGGCCGGGGCGCCGCCATCGCGCGCAGCACCCAGATCAGCCGCAAAAGCCTCGCTGCCCAAGGTCTTGCCGCGCTCATCGAGCACGATCAGGCGCGCGCCTGCGGGAATATGGGTGGTGAGTAGGCGGGCTTCTTCAGCCTTGCGGTCTTCGGGGCGGCGCGCGCGCGATTCATCGGCCTCACGCATATCCACCCCGGTCAAGCCTACGCTGCGCGCAGAGGCTTGCGCTCGCTCAAGATAACGGGCGCAAATTTCTCTCTCGGGGCCGGTCTTCAACCGCCCGATGGCCGACAGGAGGACGCGCAAGAGGCTCTTACAAGATCACCGCGCCTCACGCGCGGCGATCAGCCTTCTGCTCGGCCGGACGATCTCCGCCCCACAATTTCTCCAGATTGTAGAACTGGCGAACTTCGGGACGGAACAGATGGACGATAACATCGCCCGCATCGACCAACACCCAATCACAATTGGGCAGGCCTTCGATGCGTGGCAACGGAAAGCCACCTTCCTTGCAACCCTTGGAGACGCGGTCAGCGATCGCGTTCACATGGGTCGTCGAGCGGCCTGTTGCGATAATCATCGCATCGGCGACAGACGTTTTGCCGTGAAGATCAATCGACAGAACATCCTCAGCCTTCGCATCATCGAGGCTGTTGAGAATGTTGCGAACGAGATGGCCGGTATCGGGTTCAGCCTGAACACGAACCGGTTGGAGCGGTGTTTCACCTGCTCCGGCTTGGACCGTGGGTGACAGAGCCTGTTTCTCCTTGGTGCCACGCGACGCGCGGCGCGGAGGTAATGTGGGCGACTTCGCCATTTTGTTCAACTCTTCTCTTTCAAAGCGTCGATTGGCCAATCGACGCAGGTCGGGGAGCAAGCACGCCAGTCCCTGAACGACGCAATTGCGTCGAAGAGGTCTCTGACCGGCGGCCATGCAGGAACAGAAAAGCCGGAGCCAAAGCACGCGGCAAAAGCTGCGCCTCATTCTCGGCATAACGATAACGGGCCAGATATTGCCCGGCGCGGCTATGCACCGCCTTCAATGTTGAGCCCGGACGATCAATGACCGCCAACGGCACAAGCTGGGCAATATCTCGCCAGCGCTGCCAGCGATGGAATTGCGCCAGATTATCAGCCCCCATCAGCCAGACAAAATCCACGCCCCGACACCGGCGCGTCAGATAGGAGATCGTATCATATGTGTAGCGCGTGCCAATCTCGGCTTCAAAACCCGTGATATCGATCTGCGGATGATCACCCATCCGCCGCGCGGCAGCCATGCGCTCAGCCAAGGTTGGAAGCCCGGCTGTGTCCTTCAGCGGATTGCCCGGTGTGACAATCCACCATACACGGTCGAGCCGCATGCGGGACAGAGCAATTTCACTGACCAGTAAATGACCGTCATGGGGGGGATTGAACGAGCCGCCGAACAAGCCAATGCGCATACCTTTGCCGTGCGGAGGCAGAAGCGCCGGCAAGCGCGGGCCTCCCTCAGCAGCGATAAAGCGCGGCGGCTTGGCGCTGCGCAGCGCGGGGCGCGGCGGCGTGTCGCTCACGGACGCGTCTGACCGTTGCCGCGCACGCGGTATTTGAACGAGCATAATTGCGCCAGACCCACAGGCCCGCGCGCATGCATGCGGCCTGTGGCAATGCCGATTTCCGCACCAAAGCCAAACTCGCCACCATCTGCAAATTGCGTCGAGGCATTGTGCATGACAATGGCTGAATCCACTTCGCTCAAGAAGCGTTCGGCCGCCGCTTTGTCTTCGGTGACGATGCAATCGGTGTGATGCGAGCCATTGGTCTCAATATGGTCAATCGCCTCATCGAGCCCGTCCACCACGCGGCAGGCAATGATGGAATCGAGATATTCAAGCTTCCAGTCTTCTTCGCTGGCCGCGACAACGCGCGCATCGGCTTGCAGCGTTGCAGCATCGCCGCGCACTTCACATTTTTCATCGAGCAGCATTTTGACCAGCGGTGCGAGATGCGTCTCTGCTACCGCCTTGTCGACGAGCAACGTCTCTGCCGCGCCGCAAATACCGGTGCGGCGCAATTTCGCGTTGCGCACAATGGTCTTTGATTTTTCGAGATCGGCTGCGCCATGAATATAGACATGCACAATGCCCTCAAGATGGGCAAAGACCGGCACGCGCGCTTCATCCTGCACGCGCGCGACGAGGCTTTTTCCGCCGCGCGGCACGATGACATCCAGCGTACCACCCAGACCCTTGAGCATTTCACCCACCGCCGCACGATCCTTGACCGGCACGCGCGAAATGGCGGCTTCCGGCAGACCTGCTTCGCGCAAGCCCTGCACGAGGCAGGCGTGAATGAGCGCCGAGGAGTGCAGAGAATCCGATCCGCCACGCAAAATGCAGGCATTGCCCGCCTTCAGGCAAAGCGCGCCCGCATCAGCTGTGACATTCGGGCGGCTTTCATAGATCACGCCAATCACGCCCAGCGGCGTAGACACGCGCTCGATCTTCAAACCATTGGGCCGCTCAAAAACTTCCAGCACTTTGCCTACAGGATCGGGCAGATCAGCAATCGCCTCGACACCTTTGGCCATAGCTTCAATGCGCGCCGGATCGAGCAAGAGACGATCAAGCATGGCCATGGCGGCACCAGCGGCTTCAGCCGCCTGCATGTCTTGTGCATTCGCCGCAATGATTTCACCCACATGCGCACGCATGGCGCTTGCGGCTGCGCGCAGAGCCTTGTCTTTCACCTCGCGTGAGCTCAGCGCCACCGCACGTGCGGCACGGCGTGCATCAAGGCCCAGTGCCGCCATCAGGGCTGGCACATCTTGCACTTGGTCGAGGGAGGCAGATTTGGTCATGGTATCGATCTAACAGGAGGAAATTCAGACTGTCACTTTATTCGCTGCCCAACGCCATATCATCGCGATGAATCATCTCGGATTGGCCCGGCATGCCCAGAATAGCCTCGATTTCGCGGGAATTGCGCCCAGCTATGCGGGCGGCCTCCAGCGCATCATAAGCGACCAGTCCACGACCAATCTCGGCACCACGCGGATCGCGAATGACGATGCAATCGCCACGCGCGAACGAACCCTCAAGCCGAAGCACACCCGCCGGCAACAGACTGGCGCCTGTCAGCAGCGCTTTGGCAGCGCCCTCATCAATATGCACTGTGCCGCGCGGCTCGAGCGAACCTGCGATCCATTTCTTGCGCGCCGTCACCGGATTGGAGGGCGTCAAGAACCAGGTGCAGCGACCGCCCTCGGCAATGCGCTTCACAGGATTGGTCACACGCCCATCGGCAATCACCATATGAGTGCCGCCAGTGGTCGCGATTTTAGCCGCTTCAATTTTCGTGCGCATGCCGCCACGCGACATTTCGCTGGCAGCCCCGCCCGCCATGGCTTCGATCTCAGCCGAAATGCGCGGCACAACGGGGATCAATGTGGCATTGGGATCTTCATGCGGCGGCGCTGTGTAAAGCCCGTCAATGTCTGACAGCAGCACAAGCAGATCAGCGCTGGCCATGGTCGCCACGCGCGCAGCCAAGCGATCATTGTCGCCGTAACGAATTTCGGTTGTGGCGACTGTGTCATTCTCGTTGATCACAGGCACAGCGCGCAATTCGAGCAACTTGCCGATGGTCTCGCGCGCATTGAGATAGCGCTGGCGCTCTTCCGTATCATTCAGCGTGACAAGAATTTGCCCAGCGGTGATGCCGCGTGCGCCCAAAACCTCTGACCATGTCCGCGCCAGCGAGATCTGGCCGACAGCCGCCGCAGCCTGACTTTCTTCCAGTCGCAGCGAGCCTTTCGGCAATTTCAGAAATGTCCGCCCCAGCGCAATGGAGCCGGACGACACGACCAGCACATCGCAGCCCTCGCGATGCAAAGCGACCAGATCATCGGCCAGTGCCTCAAGCCAGTCGCGCTTCAGCGCGCCTTGCGTGTGATCAACCAGCAAAGACGAGCCGACTTTCACAACAATGCGGCGGAAGTTTTTGAGAGAGGGCACGTTGGTCACGGGTCGTCGAGCCTTACGGATGCCAAGCTTCTTCAGCGGGGGCTTCAGCCGCGCGCGCAGCATCAATGATGCGCACAAGATCACGCAAAGCCTCTGTCACGCCAAGTCGTGTTGCTGCCGAAAGCACAATCGGGGTGCGGCGCTTCTCACCCTCAGCCAGTGGCGGGCCAGCGGTGCGCATGGCGCGTTTCAAACGCTCCATCTGCTTCTTCATGGTCTCATCATCCACCGTGTCGCATTTCGACAAGGCAACAATCTCGGCCTTGTCGGCGAGCTCGTGCTCATAGGCTTCCAATTCATGACGCACAGTTTTGTAGGCTTCGCCCGCGTGGTCGGAGCCAGCATCCACCAGATGCAGCAGCACACGGCAACGCTCGACGTGGCCCAAGAAGCGATCACCAAGGCCATGGCCTTCATGCGCGCCTTCAATGAGGCCAGGAATATCAGCCAGCACAAATTCGCGACCATCCGAATTCACCACACCCAGATTGGGATGCAATGTCGTGAACGGATAATCCGCGATCTTCGGCTTGGCCGCCGAAACGCTCGCCAGAAATGTCGACTTGCCAGCATTGGGCAGGCCAACGAGGCCAGCATCAGCAATGAGTTTCAGGCGCAGCCAGATCGTCAGCTCTTTGCCCGTTTGACCGGGATTGGCACGACGCGGTGAGCGATTGGTGGATGTGGTGAAATGCAGATTGCCGAAACCACCATTGCCACCGCGCGCGACAACCACGCGCTGACCGACTTCGGTCATATCGGCAATCAGGGTCTCGCCATCTTCTTCATAGATCTGCGTGCCAACCGGCACTTTCAGAATTGAATCATCGCCTTTGCCGCCCGCGCGGTTGCGACCCATGCCATGCATGCCGGTCTTGGCTTTGAAATGTTGCATGAAGCGATAGTCGATCAGCGTGTTCAGGCCATCGACGCAGATCGCAATGACGTCACCGCCGCGCCCGCCGTCACCGCCGTCGGGTCCGCCGAATTCAATGAATTTTTCGCGCCGGAACGACACGCAGCCAGCGCCGCCGTCGCCCGAGCGCACGTAGATGCGAGCCTGATCAAGGAATTTCATAGCTCTTCCCTATCCGAGCCCAAGGCGCGGAGCAATGGAAAGGCCCACAAGTGATCCCACTGTGGGCCTTCACGGTTAATGCGGCCGCCCTTTCAGGCGGCAGTTTGGGGCCGGGCAATGCGCCCGGCAGCGTCCGCGCGCAGGGTAAGCCAGTCTCTCCGACTGATGCCCGAGCGGCCATCTGCCCCCGCAGGCGGAAATCCCACCCGGGCAAGGACCGTTGCCGCCGGACTGTCTACCGGTGTCGCTGGCGTTTCGATCCGGGTGGCCTGGCTCAGCACAAAAGCCATATCGAGCACGGCCACGATGCCTTCGCGCATCAGCCCCTGCCCCCAATGGGGGCGCCCGAGCCAATAACCCAAAGCCAGCTTGTCTGGCCCGGCAGCCTGAACGCCAACAATGCCCAGAAAAGCGGACGGGTCTTGGCGTGGCGTCACCGCCAGCACCATGCCCTCGCCCGCGACATTGACGCGGCGTGCGCCGATGACGAAATCCTGCGCCTCGCTAACGCCAAAAGGCGGCTGCAGGCAGGCAGTCATTTTGGCGACATCCGCATCGGCGGCCAGGCGCGCAAAAGCCGGGACATCAGCGGCGCGCGGCCAGCGCAGCCACAGACGGGCGGTTTCGATCCGGAAGACATCGTCACGTGTCAGCTCGGGGAACATGGCAAGCTCCAATCCAGAACGACGAAGGGGAAGCGGTCTCCCGCTTCCCCTTGATCCCCTTATCAGGGACTGGACTGGTCCGGATCTCTTGGGCTTTGCCCTTTTGATCCTTGAGGTTTGAAGAACCTGTCCACCGGGTCTCGCGAGAGACGGTGGAGGTTCTTCGTCAAACCACCACCGTTATTCAGCTGCCTGCGCTTGTGGCAGGACTTCTACGTAAGCTCGGCCATTCGCCTTTTTCAGGAAATGGACCTTGCCTTCGACAAGGGCGAAAAGTGTGTGATCGACGCCCATGCCGACATTCTTGCCGGGGTGCCATTTGGTGCCGCGCTGACGCACGATGATGTTGCCGCCGATGACAGCCTCACCACCGAACTTCTTCACGCCAAGACGACGACCGTCTGAGTCGCGGCCGTTGCGGGATGAGCCGCCTGCCTTTTTGTGAGCCATAGTCCTGCTCCGAACCTTACAAGCCGACGGATTGTTCCGTGGCTTTGAGTGAAACGTGTCTGGACCCTTTATATCTCAAAAGGGCCCGTTTTGAAACCGGTCCGCGCGATTAGTTCGCGGCGATTCCGGTGATGCGCACGATCGTCAGGTCCTGACGGTGACCGCGCTTGCGCTTTGAATTCTTACGACGGCGCTTCTTGAACGCGATGACCTTGGGGCCACGGTTCTGCGCGACGATTTCGGCGCTGACCTTGGCGCCCGCAACGGTGGGGGTGCCAACGTTCATCTTGTCGCCATCGACGAGCATGAGAACTTCGTCAAACGTCACCTTGTCGCCGGCTTCACCAGCGAGTGTCATGACGGTAATTTTGTCTTCGGCGGCAACCTTATACTGCTTGCCGCCGGTTTTGATGACTGCGAACATCGTTTTATCCTCGTGTTCAACTCCGGCTCTGCCCACGGGTTGACCCGCGTGGCGGCCGGCTTCTTTGCAGATTTGCAAACCAGCGAATGTCGCTCCGAGCCGCCGCCCCGCCCGGAAAACCCGAGACCAAAAGGCCAACGAAAAACGCGGCCTTGAAAAGACCGCGCGCCGAAGCTGGGGGTTCTATAGGGGGACGGGCGGGGGGGAGTCAAACGCAAAAGAGGCGGTGAAGCCAGTTTCTGCCCATTTTGGGCACCTGTGACATCCCCCGACCTGGACGCAGACAACCACTCCCGTCATTGCGAACCGACGACGAAGCAATCCAGTAAACCCCGCATGAGGCCCCTGGATTGCTTCGCTGCGCTCGCAATGACGGGTCGCCAAGCCTATGATCCGTTAAAAATCACCCTAGGGAGACTCTCGTCCATGACACTCATCATCAACAATGACGCCGTGCATCAGGTTCTCACCATGCGCGACACGATTGAGGCACTGGAGACCTCCTACCTCAATCTGGCCAAGGGCGAGGCTGTGTGCCGTCCGCGCATCGACATTCGCATCCCCACCTCCGACCCCAAGAAGAATTATCAATGGGGCACGATGGAAGGCGGCTCGACGGGCGGCTATTTCGCCATCCGCATGAAATCCGACATCATCTATGAGCAGGAATATAATGGCGCGATCACGCAGGAAAAATACTGCATGAAGCCCGGCCTGTTCTGCGGGCTGATCCTGCTCACCTCGATTGAAAATGCCGAGCCGCTGGCGCTGATCAATGACGGCCATCTGCAACATATGCGGGTGGGCGGTGATGGTGGCATTGGTGTGAAATATATGGCGCGCAAAGATGCCGAAGTGGTTGGCATTCTGGGGTCGGGCGGCATGGCCCGCACGCATATGCAAAGCTTCACCGCCGTGCGCAAGATCAAGAAAGTGCAAGTCTTCAGCCCGACCAAAGCCAATCGCGAGGCTTTTGCTGACGAGATTCGCGCGACCTATGGCATTGAAGTGAAAGTCTGCGATGCGCCCGAGCAAATCTATCGCGGCGCTGACATTACCGCTGGCCTCACCGATTCCGCTGTGCCCGTGCTCAATGGCGATTTGCTCGAACCCGGCACGCATATTGTCAATATTGGCGGCAGCGGCATTCCAGACAAAAAGTCACTGGATCGTGTTGACGTCTATCTACGCTTTGGCGATGCGCCCGCGCCGCGTGGTCGCCCAGAGCTCGCACTGGATGATGAATATCTGGCATGGGAAGCGCGCCCCGATGCGTTCAAATTTGGCGATGGCCGCAAGGGCAAAAAAGCCCATGGTGTGACAATCCCTGAAAAGCGCATCACGCTCGCTGATCTTGTTTCAGGCAAAGCCAAGGGGCGCACATCTGACAGCCAGATCACTTATTCGGAGCGCGGCAATCTGCAAGGCGCGCAATTCTATGCCGTGGCTGGTCGCGTCTATGAATTGGCGAAGGCCGCCAAACTTGGCCATGAAATCCCGACCGAATGGTTCTTGCAGGACATTCGCAATTGATAAAGGTACACGCGCCATCATTGCGAGCTGCAGGCGAAGCAATCCAGGGGGTAACACGGGCGGCGTCTGGATTGCTTCGCTCCGCTCGCAATGACGGGTGCACTGAATGACGTGGCTGACTTACATTGCCGCTGCCTTTTTCGAGATTGCGGGTTGCTTTGCCTTCTGGTCGTGGTGGCGCAATGACAAGCCCGCGCTCTGGCTTGTGCCAGGCGTGGCTTCGCTCATTCTTTTTGCATGGGCTTTGACGCGCATCGACACCGATGCGGCGGGGCGCGCTTTTGCAGCCTATGGCGGCATTTATATAGCCGCCTCCCTCATCTGGCTGTGGCTCGTGGAAGATGTGCGCCCGGACACATTTGATCTGATCGGCGGCGCGCTCTGCATTTTGGGGGCGATGGTGATCATTTTGGCGCCGCGAACTGCCTGAGCGCTCACCTTGCTAGTGCCACCCCGGCAATGGTAACCCTGCCCGCATGTTCAAAAAGCTCTACCACTGGACACTCGCCCTCGCCGAAAGCCCGCGCGCAACCACTGCGCTGGGCATTGTGTCCTTTGCTGAAAGCTCCTTCTTTCCCATTCCACCTGATGTCATTTTGCTGCCCATGGCGCTGGCCAAACCGCAGCGCGCGCTGTTCTATGCTTTGATCTGCACGGTGACGTCAGTGACTGGTGGCATGCTCGGCTATGCTATCGGTGCCTTTCTCTGGGACCCGTGGGTGCAGAATATTTTCGTGAGCCTGGGCTGGGGTGGCCATGTGACCACGATCAAAGCCGCTTACGCACAATGGGGCTGGGCCTTCATTCTGATCAAGGGGCTGACGCCGATCCCCTACAAGATCGTCACCATTCTGTCGGGCGCGCTGGATTATAATTTCGCGCTCTTCGTCATTCTGTCGATCATCACCCGTGGCGCACGCTTTTTTCTGCTCGCCGGATTGCTCAACAAATTTGCTGGCCCCATTAAAAATTATATCGAAGATTTTGCGATGACGATGGCGCGCGCGACCACACTCATTGCCTGTGTGGCTTTCGCTACCATTGCTGGCGCATGGATTTTTGAGAGCGTCGGCTATCTGCCCTGTGAGCTCTGCCTGAAACAGCGCATCGCTTATTATGTCGGCGTGCCGCTGGCCGTGGCGACAATGTTCGTCTCGGCACGAAAGCCATCGACCGCGCGTCTCTTGCTCTGGGCAGCTGCATTGCTGTGGTTGGGCAGTGCGCTGTTTGGCGTTTACCACGCAGGCGTGGAATGGGGCTATTGGCCCGGCCCGACCGCGTGCACAGGTGCTGGCACAACTGCTGGCAGCATGGATGATTTCATGAAGCAATTGCAGACAACGCAAGTCGTGCAATGCGACAAAGTCGCAATCCGCATTTTCGGACTGTCGCTGGCTGGCTGGAATGCCGTGATCTCGGCCGGTCTATCCATGCTCGCCATCATCGGCGCCCGCGCGAAAAAGCTTTAAGCCTCGTCGTCGAGCGCCAAGCGCGCACGGGCGCGCAATTTCTCCGTCTCGGACTTCAACTGGCCGCAAGCTGCCAGAATATCGCGGCCGCGCGGCGTGCGCACCGGGCTGGCATAGCCTGCGTTGAAAACAATATCGGAGAAAGTCTCGATCGTCTCCCAATCGGAACATTCATATTGCGTGCCGGGCCAGGGATTGAACGGGATCAGATTGATCTTGGCCGGAATGCCTTTCAGCATCCGCACCAATTCGCGCGCTTCCTTGGGTGAATCATTCACGCCCTTCAGCATCACATATTCAAAGGTGATGCGACGAGAATTGGCTGCACCCGGATAATTGCGACAGGCATCCAACAAATCTTTGAGCGGATACTTCTTATTCAGCGGCACAAGCTTGTTGCGCAGCTCGTCATTGGTGGCATGCAGCGAAATCGCCAGCATCGTTCCGGAGGCTTCGCCCAAAGGCGCGATTTGCGGCACAACGCCAGATGTCGAGACTGTGATGCGGCGCTTGGACAGCGACAGGCCTTCGCCATCAGTCAACACGCCAATCGCGTCATTCACCTCATCAAAATTATAAAGCGGCTCGCCCATGCCCATGAAGACAATGTTGGAGACCGGGCGCACGCCTTCGCCTGATGGAATGAGACCATCATCATCCGGGCGCGTGCGATCCGGGAAATCGCCGAGCATATCGCGCGCGACAATGAGCTGCTGCACAATCTCTTGCGCGGTGAGATTGCGCACGAGCTTTTGTGTGCCGGTGTGGCAAAAGGTGCAGGTCAGCGTGCAGCCGACCTGACTTGAAATGCACAAAGTGCCGCGATCACTTTCGGGAATATAGACACATTCGATTTCGGCGCCCTTGTCCTTGGCATCGACGGGCGGCATGCGGATCAGCCATTTGCGCGTGCCATCCTGCGACAATTGCGCGGCGACAACCCGCGGGCGATCCAGCGTGTAATGCTCGGCCAGTTTGGCGCGCAACACTTTCGAGACATTGAGCATGGCATCGAACGAGGTCGAGCCTTGGAAATAAATCCAGTGCCAGAGCTGGCCAACACGCATGCGTTGCTCGCGCTCGGGCACGCCAATCGCACCCAGCGCCTGCGCCAATTGCGCACGCGTTTTGCCCACAAGCGAGGGGCAGGCATGGGGATCAAAAATGGCTGGGCTCTCGTTCATGGGCGGGCTTCTAGCAGTTTCTGGCCGTCATTGCGAGCCAAGCGAAGCAATCCAGATGCCCCGACGGGCTACACTTTCTTCTCGTCCACCTTCAGCGCATCGGCCAGCCGCGCTTTGGCGGAGCCCGGTGCCAGTGGCTTTTGCTGGCTTTCATGCGGCGCCCAGCCCGAGACCCAAACGAATTCAAAGGTCGCACGCAGGCGTCCATCGGGATCGGCAAAGCGCGACTGGTAAATCTCTGCCGCCTTCATCAAGACCGCGCGTCGCAAGGGCCGGCGCTCACGCGCGACAAGCGCATTGGTTGCGCCCATGGCGCGCAGATCGCGCAACAGACCAAAGATCGAGGAATAGCGAACAGTGATCGCATCAGCATCGGTCACCGGCAAAGCAAAGCCTGCGCGCTGCAACAGGCCGCCCATGTCACGCAGGTCAGCAAAGGGCGCCACACGCGGCGATGTGCCACCCATGATGCTCTCTTCAGCCTCGGCAAAAGCCAGACGCAATTCCTGCAAGGATTGCCCGCCAATCAGACAGCCGATGAACAGACCATCGGGGGCCAACACACGGCGGATCTGAATCAAAGCGCCGGGCAGATCATTCACAAATTGCAAGGCCAGCGCAGAGGTGACGAGATCAAAGGACTTTTCGGCAAAGGGCAGGAATTCTTCATCGACCAGCATGCCGGTCCACGGACCCTCGCCTATGGCTGCTGAGACTGGAGCGGCGCGCACGAGTGTTTCGGGCTTTCGCTGCGCCAGCACTTGCGCGAGGGCGGGCGTGGGCGTGCCCAGATCAAGAATGCGCGGGAATGGCCGCAAGATGGTGGATAGCCGCTGGGTAAAATCATCCAGCAGATGATCGACCAGAAAGCCCGCGGGCGCTTGCGCATAAGCGCGCGCCAGACGCGTGCGCAGCAAAGCGCGGTCGAAGACGAGATGGGTGGGCGTGTTCATGGGGGGCTTATAACGCCCTCACTGCGAGGAGCGCCAGCGTGGCACCCATGGATTGCTTCGCTTCGCTCGCAATGACGGCAAAGCTGGGGTAGCCTCGCCCCATGCGCCTCGTCTCTTTCCTGCTGGATCGCATCTATCCCCCCACCTGCCTTGCCTGCCGGGCGGGTGTTGAGGCGGCGGGCACGCTTTGCCCGGCCTGCTGGGCCTCCATGCCCTTTATCGAGCGGCCGTTTTGCGAGCGGCTGGGGCTCCCCTTCATGCAAGAGCTAGGGCCCGGCCTCATCTCGCCTGCGGCTGAGGTGAACCCGCCTGTCTTTGCCCGAGCGCGTGCAGTCGCCCGCTATGAAGGCCCGGCCCGCACCCTGACGAGGCGGCTCAAATATGCCGACCGGCTCGATCTTGCGCCCGCCATGGGCCGCTGGATGGCGCGTGCCGGAGCTGAACTGATTTCGGAGACAGACCTCATCCTGCCTGTGCCGCTGCACCGGGGGCGGCTTTGGCGGCGGCGCTTCAACCAGGCCGCCGTGCTGGCCACCCACGTGGCCACCCATGCGGGCCGCCCCTGCGACATGGGCCTGCTGACGCGCGTCAAAGCCACCCGCCCGCAGGTTGGCCTGACGCGCGAGGAGCGTGCCGACAATCTGCAGGGCGCTTTTCGCCTGTCGGAGGAGGCCGCCAGCCAGATTGCGGGGTGCCGCCTGTTGCTGATTGATGATGTGCTGACCACAGGGGCCACATTGAACGCCTGTTCGCGCGCGCTTTTGAAGGCGGGTGCGGTGCGCGTCGATGCGCTCACCTTTGCCCGGGTTGTGACCGGGGCGTGACAGGCCATATAAGGAGGCGAAATCCTTCTGGTCTGTCAGGACAAGCCCGATGCAAAGCGTGACGATCTATACCAAATCGACCTGCGGCTATTGCGCCCGCGCTAAATCGCTTCTCACATCGAAGAATGTCGCCTTTGAGGAAATCTCCGTCGATGGCGATTATGCCAAGCAGGAAGAAATGACCAAGCGCGCAAATGGCGGCTGGACGGTGCCGCAGATTTTCATCGGCACCACCCATGTGGGCGGCTGCGATGATCTGCATGCGCTGGAGCGCGATGGCAAGCTTGACGCTTTGCTGAAGGGCTGACCCCAAGAATGATCAAATATGCGCTGATCTGCGACGCGGATCATGAATTTGAAAGCTGGTTTCCCGATAGCGCCTCTTATGACAAGCAGGCGAAGCGCGGACTTGTGACCTGTCCTTTTTGCGACAGCGTGAAAGTCTCCAAGGCCATTATGTCCCCCAATGTCGCGCGCAAAGACAAAGACCGCTTGGCTGTGGCTGCCTCTGACGAAACACCGGCCCAGCCCGCAGCACCAGCGCAAAACATTGCACTGCTGGACGAACAACAACAGCAATTGCGCGGCATGATCCGCGAGCTGCATGAGAAGATTGTCGCCAGCACCGATGATGTGGGCGAGAATTTCCCCGAGGAAGCGCGCAAGATGCATGATGGAGAGACGCCAGCGCGTTCCATTCGCGGCAAAGCCAGTTTTGAAGAAGCACGCGAATTGCTGGAAGACGGCATTCCCGTTCTGCCCATTCCCGATCTGCCGGAAGAACGCAATTGATCGAACATGATTCTGAAAATGTTTTCGGCACGCCCCCGCTCGAGCTGGCAGGCGACACCTCGCGCCTGACGCAATATTCGCCGCTCACCCCCGGTGCCGCGCAGCTGGAAGATGTCGCGCCCCACACGCTGGGCTCGCTCATCATGCTCGCCCCGCCCGGCACGATTGAGCGCCGCTATGCGCTGGCGCTGGCCTTGCGCGCACTGAAAGCTGATGGCCTACTCACTGTGCTGGCGCTCAAAGACAAGGGCGGCACGCGGCTGTCTGGCGATCTTGAGGCACTGGGCTGCACGTTCCATGAAAGTTCCAAGCGCCATCACCGCATTTGCATGACGCGCGGGCCGGGTGACGCGCAAAAAATCGCCGACGCGATTGCCGATGGCGCGCCGCGCTTTGAAGAGGAGCTTGGCCTGTGGACGCAGCCCGGCGTGTTCAGCTGGAACCGCATTGATCCGGGCAGCGCCATGCTCATGAACCATCTGCCCGATTTTTCCGGCCGTGGCGCTGATCTGGGGAGCGGCCTTGGCGTGCTGGCGCATGGCGTGCTCGCGAGCCCGAAAGTCACCAGCCTCACCTTGATCGAGCTGGATGGCCGCGCCATGGCTTGCGCCAAGCGCAATGTCACCGATGCGCGTGTGCAGTTTCTGCAAGCCGATGCGCGCAAGCTGAATGCGCCCGATCTGAAAGCGCTCGACTTCATCGTCATGAACCCGCCCTTTCATGATGGCGGCGCGGAAGACAAGTCGCTCGGTCAGGCTTTCATCAAAACCGCTGCAGGCCTGCTCAAAAAAGGCGGGCGGCTTTATTGTGTTGCCAATCGCCACCTGCCCTATGAAAGCGTGCTGAAAGACAATTTCCGCCGCGTGACCATGGTGGCGGAAGAAGCCGGTTTCAAAATCTATGAGGCCATGGCGTGAGCAAACCGCAAACGATGCGGCTCGACAAGCTGCTGGCCAATCTGGGTTACGGCTCGCGGCGCGAGATTTCCATGCTCGCAAATTCGGGACGCTTTCTACTCGATGGCGCGCGCATCGCCCATGTCGATGAGCGCATTGCGCTGACACCTGATCTGCCCGAGCGCCTGACTTTTTACGGCGAAGAGCTCGACCCGCTGCCCGGCTGCGTGGTGATGATGCACAAGCCGCTGGGCGTCACCTGCTCGCACAAGGAAGCAGGCGAGCGTGTCTATGCGCTTCTGCCCGACCGCTGGCAGCGCCGCGATCCGGCTTTCTCAACCGTGGGCCGCCTCGACAAAGACACATCAGGCCTGTTGTTGCTGACCGACGATGGCGCCTTTCTGCACAATGTGATTTCGCCCAAGCGCAACATCGCCAAAAAATACCGCGCAACCCTCGACCGCCCGCTGCGCGAAGATGCGGCCGCCCTTTTTGCCGCTGGCACGATGATGCTGGAAGGCGAAAAAACCCCGCTCCTGCCAGCCGTGCTGGATGTCATCTCCGAGCGCGAAGCTCTGCTGACGATCACGGAAGGCCGCTACCACCAGGTGCGCCGCATGTTTGCAGCCGTGGGCAATCACGTGGTCGCCCTGCATCGCGAAAAGATTGGCGGGCTGGAGTTGCCAGACCATCTGGAGCCCGGCGAGTTTATGGTGATGAATGAGGATGAGAAAGCTGTGATCTTCGGCTAATGCCCGTGGGCCGTCGTTGTGAGCGACCTCTCCACCGTCATTGCGAGCGCAGCGAAGCAATCCACAAGCCACGCGCACTACGCCAGCCCTTCATACAAATCCTGCCACTGCGGGTTCATCTCTTCAATCAACCGCAATTTCGCTTTGCGCGGCCCCGCCTTGATCTGCTTCTCGCGCGCAATGGCCTCATCCATCCGCTCATAGCGCTCATACCAGACGAGCCAAGTGCAGGTGTAGCGAGACGCAAACCCCGCCTTCGCCTTGGTGCGATGCTCATACACACGCCGCGACAGATCAGACGTCACGCCCGTATAAAGCGTGCCATTGCGTTTATTGGTCACCTGGATTCACATTCGAAGTGCAACGCGGTTTAGCGACTGACTGAAAAGCTCGTGTGGTGTCTTGAACGCCAGTCGCTTTCGGGGCCGATTATTCAACAGGTCTTCAATTTGAGCAAGTTCAGTATCTGTCACTGACGATA
>CAINNX010000024.1 GCA_903851305.1 uncultured Hyphomicrobiales bacterium
GATGTGCTTCTTGCCCTCGCGGTCCTCATTCGCTTCCTTCTGGTCGCGGTTGATGAGGCTGTCGGCAGTGATGGCGCGGCCACCGGACTTGCGGGGCTTGCGGCCCGCGTGGGTCTCGGCTTTCTCGCCAGCGATCTTGCCGCCGCGCTTAAAACCCTGCTTGGAGATCGGGCGCATGCCCGTCTTCACGTCCGCGTTCAGGGGCGCGGCGGGGGTGAAGTCGGAACTGTCAACCTTCTGGTCCTTCTCACCGGCGAGGCGCTTGGCCTTGCCCCGCATGGCCTCGCGGGCCTTTTTTGCCATCTCATACATGCTTTTTCTCCTCGGAGGTTACGGGCGTCCCCGCTGCTGCCTGAATGGATAGCTTGGGCAACATCAAGCTTGCTGGGATACTAACATAAGCGCGCGATCCACGACAGAGCCGCCCTTTTCGTAGCCCCGAACGTCTTTTCTCATGGCGGCTTTGTCTTCGCGCTTGAGGCCAGATGCGGGTTGAGGATCGTATCCCCATTCATGATGGGAATCGCCAGCGGTAAACAAATCTCTGGCGTAAACTTGTTTCTTCAGGATTTTATAATCACCATTCAACGCGCCTTGACCATGCTCCTTTGCATAGTCGCGATTGATCGTGACCCAATCCCCTTTATTGATCTCTTTGATGTCAGGGTCTTTTGGAACGGCGCGATAAACAGTGATTGGTCTGTCGGGCATGCCAAGATAGCTATTGATTGTTCCGTATGACGACCGATCCATATTTTTTTCGCTACCAAGATCGGCGTAATACTGGAAACCTTTGCCGCTATAGAAATCCTTTGGGTACACGCCAGTCACATTGTAGAGGGGCGACCCACTGTCTTTCATGGGGGCTGCATGCTCGCCTTGATAGGTAGCCACGCTCATCTGCGGCTCGGCAACAGTGGGCTTGCGATACATCGTATCGCTGATTGCATAATCTTTGTTTTTTCCTTTGTTTTCAACAAACCCAAACTGTTTGTAGAAGTCTTTCAACCTATCTACTGACGATGCGCCAAAATCTTTGGATGGCGTTAATGTCATCATTTTATTGGCATCATCGGCGTGAGCTATGAGATCATTCATTACCTGAGAACCAATCCCTTGGTTTCTCATATTTTCCGGCACGACAATGCGACTAATCCCAAGCGGCTTTTCACCGCCACCAGATATATCCAACTTTACGCCTTTGTTTTCCCATCCACCTACAATGTCATCCAATGATTTACGCACTGGCGCAGCAGCTTCAACGGCTTTTGGGATCATGCTCATGGCAGTAACAATAGGTGCAGCTTCGCCCGTAGCCCGCGCTATTTTCATGGCGGCGCTTGCGCCCTCACCCGGAACCATCGTGGCTATTTCAGCAGCTTGACGCCCCGCCGGTCCAAGCACTCGTTCTGCCGGGTTAACGACGCCAGCCTCAAGGGCTGCGCCAACAGGCGCAATGACGGGCAACGCAGTGCCAAGCATGCTCATGCCCGCACCCTTCGCCATCTCCCAAGGATTGCCGGACAACATGCCTTCTTGGCCAGACTTCAACAGATAATCTGAAGCCGCAGCGGACTGGTCCATTGCGTGGGTGTAATCCTCGGCCCGAGGCATGGCGTATTCACGGACATTGCGCAGCGCATCCTCAACGAAACTGGGCGTCGGTGGCGCTTTGGTCTGGGTGTATTCCGCAAACTGATCGGGTGTCATGCCAAGCGCATTGGTTTCGCCAGCATCAGCCGCCTTCGGCCTGTTGTCGCGATAGATCGTCAGCGGGCGCGGCTCTTCGGCTGGCTGCTGCCGCACCACATCGAGCGCCTGATTGACTTCGTCAGGCACCTCAACCTCGCCGCCCTCGGCCCTGCTCAGGTTATGAAAGCGCGTCTCGCCAATGTCCACGCCGCCGGTGCGGCCCCACTTGGGGGCAGAACGGCCAAGCGCC